>CAITIX010000293.1 GCA_903892565.1 uncultured Acidobacteriia bacterium | reverse complement strand
GATCTGTTGCGCGAAGCCGAAGCGAAATACCAGACGTCCACCGGCGACAAGATCGTGCACTGGCACCGCCGTATGATGGCGCGCTATACGCGCAATTTGGCGCATATCAGCGGTGATCTGGTTTGCAACGTGTATGATATGGCCGTGGCCGCGCGTTCGGTCGTGGATGATAACTACGGTTGGGAAGTGTGGTCGATGGCCAATCGCTACCTCGCGCAGCATGAAGTGTCGGAGCTCGATACGGTTCGTTTGAGCGCGAGCGAAATCTGGATCAACACGAAGAAGCTCCGCATCCGCCGCCGCTTGCCCCGCTTGAAGCAGCGTATCAAGCCCACCGGGTTGAAGCCGCGCAAGCGCGAGAAGAATCCCGGCGAATGGGCGCGACAGACCACAGGCGATGCGATCTGCTCCTATCCGCCCGAAGATATCGTGATCGAGGAATATGGCCGCTTCGTGAAGCAGAAGGCGAAGGCGATCCTATCCGAGGAACGCGTGCGCGTGGAGCCTTTCACTACGTCTGTTCTCGATGGCATCGATATTCGTGAAACCATCCGCAACTGGCATCGCCGGAAGATTTTCGTGCGGCAGGCAGACCGGTTGGCAGGCGACGTGGGCGCGGTGGTGATCATCTTCGATGAGGATCACGAGGAGCGCTATACGTATCAGACCACGTGGCTGGGTGAGCACCAGAACGAATCGGACATGGCGTTCTATTCCACGCCGCCCTTCGATAATCTTGTGGGTCCCGGCATCGGCCGAGGCGAGTACGGAGGCCTTTTGATGACCTTACCTCCGCGCCGATTGTTCGACGTGTGGACCGATACAGACTACGAATTTTCGGAAAGTAAATCGGAGCGCCTGCTCATGGCCGCGCTGGATTACTCTGTCGAAAAATTCGTGGTCTACGTTGCGGCGAAACCTCCGCGTACGATCATGCGCTCCATCGCCGCCCACCTGGGACGCAAGATCCTCTACGTTCCGTTGGGGCAGCTTTCGCCCACGAAGTTGAAGAAACTGCGCGTGGTCCACGTGCTCGATAATTATCAACGCCGTCAGGACGCCAAAGAATACATCTGGTAATGCGGCGCTGACGTCGCTTTCGCCGCCGCCTTTTCTTACGATTGTTTTGGCGTCGCTTAAGCCGACGCCATGGCCGCGCTCGTCGTCGACGTTGCCGGTGGCGGTGTCGCCGTTCGAGGATCGAACTTCACGCTCACGAGCTTCGAAATGCCTGGTTCCTGCATCGTGACGCCGTACAACGATTGCGCTACTTCCATCGTGCGCTTGGCGTGCGTGATGACGATGAACTGCGTGTCCACGGCCATTTCCTTAATCAAACGGGAGAGCCGCTGAATGTTCGATTCGTCAAGCGGCGCATCCACTTCGTCCAGGATGCAGAACGGACTCGGCGTGTAGCGGAAGATGGCCATCAGCAAGGCCATCGCCGTCAGCGATTTCTCTCCGCCCGAAAGCAGCGCGACGTTCTGCAGCTTTTTTCCGGGAGGCGAAGCCATGATGTCGATGCCGCTCTCTGCCAGATTGGCTTCGTCCGTCAGGCGCATTTCGCCCTGGCCGCCGCCAAACAACGTCTTGAACATTTCTTTGAAATGCTCATTGACCACGTCGAAGGCTTCCTTGAAGCGCCGCCGCGATTCCGTGTCGAGCTCCTGAATTGCTTTCTCCGTATCGCGGATGGAGTCGATCAGGTCCTGACGCTGCGTATTCAGGAATTCGTAGCGCTGCTCGGCTTCTTTGAACTCCTCGAGCGCCTGCGGATTTACCGGGCCCAGCGCTTCAATGCGTGCGCGGACTTCGGTGTAGCGCTGTTCCAGCTCTTCCACATTGATTGCTGCTGCGGGTGTTCCGTCCTCGCTCTGGTTAGCGCCGGCCGCGGCCTGTGCTGCGGCTTCTTCCGCCGCCGCGATGGCCGAGGCCGCTTCACTTAGTTCCTTGCGGCTGGTTTCATCCAGATACTTCAGTTCGGATTGCTTGCGCACCAGTTCGAGCTCGAACTGTCCGCGTTGTTCCTGCGCGGCCTGCACATCGATGCGCAGCGAGCGCAGTGCTTCGTCCAACGTGACGAGCGCCGCACGGCCGCCCGCTTCTTCCGTGGCCAGAAGTTCCACGGTGGATGCCGCTTCCGTTTTGTGGTCGGCCAGCATCTGTGCCTTCTGGTCGAGCTCGATGTTATCCGCCAGCAAGCGATTGCGTTCCACACCCATGCGCTCGGCTTCCACCGAAAGCTGTTCGCGACGCGCCAGGATCTGTCGAACCTGCGCTTCCAAACGGCCAGCCGCGGCCTTCTCCGCGCGTGCGCGCTCTTCCAGTGCGGCAAGAGCCGCACGCAGAGTGGAGTACTCCTCGTTCATGCTGTGCGCATGCGATTGCTGTTCTGCCAATTCTCCGCGTGCCGTTTCCAGGGCTTTTTCCTGATCGAAGCGCGCCTGTTCCTTTTCCGCCACCAGCATGTGGTTGCGTTCGCGTTGTTCGCGCGCTTCCTGATCCTTGCGCGTCAGCCGTTCCAACTCCAGACGAGCGGCGGATAACCGCGCACCGGAGCGTGCGTGCTCTTCGGCCAACTTGCGCTGCTCGTGATCGAGTGCCAGCGCGTCCTTCTCCTGCGCCTGCTGCATGGAGCGAACTTGTTCCAGCTCTTCGGTGAGCAGCGCGACAGAACGTTCCAATTCTTCCAGTTCAGCAGTTAGATCCGACGTCTCACGCTCGTGCTTTTCCACCAAGCCCGTGACTTCGCGCAACTCGCGCTTCATCGCCAAGGGTCCCGAGGCGCTCTTGCGTCCCACGGTCACGGTGTCGCCGTGATAGGTCGCGCCGTCCGGCAGCAGGAAGTAGCAATCGGGATGCGCTGGTGCCAGTCTCGCTGCGTCCGTGCGATCCGATGCCAGGAAGCATCGCGAGAGCCGTGGCAAGAAGCCTTGCGGGGCAGAGGAGAATCCATTGGTGAGCCGAACTGCGTCGCGCAATTTTCCCGCGATGCCTGTTTCCATGGAAAGATCCGGAACCGGGAAGCTGGTGGCTCGGCTTTCATGTTCCGGGCTTTCATGAACCAGGAACGTCGCTCGTCCGTCCGATTCGGCGCGCATGAATGCCACGCCCTGTTCGGCTTCTGTCCAGTTGTGGACGACCACGTATTCCAATTCCTCGTGCAGGAATTCTTCCGACGCTTTTTCCCAGTCCGGCTGGGTTACTTCGACGAAATCGGCGAACACGCCCATGGGACGCAAGCCGCCTGCCTGATCGCGTTCGATCTGCGTGAATAACCGCTTGACGGAATCCGTCGTGTAGGCGCGATGCGAAAGAATCCCTTCGAGAGATTCGCGGCGTGCCTTCTCTTTCGAGAGTCCATCGCGCAAGGTCTGCAGGATGCTGCGCGCTGAGCCCACGCGTGCGCGACGTTCGCGCAGTTCTTCTTCCACGCGCTGCTTGCGATGCGTGAGCGATTCCATCTCCATCTGACGCGCGGATAGCCGCGTGGAGATTTCTTCCTTCGTCTGTTCCAGGCGGCCCAGATCTCCGAGGGCCGCTTCTTCTTCCTTGCGTGCGCGAGTTGCATCGCGCTCCATCGACGCCAGGTATTCGTCGGCTTGCGCCAACTGATTCCGCAAGTGCGAGGCTTCGCTCATCAAGCGCAAAACCTGCTGGCGGGACGCCTCGAGCGAGCGCTCCTGCTCGCGCAGTTGTCCCTGCAGGGCATCGCGCTCTGCCGCTTTTGATTCCAGATGCAGTCGGGCTTCCGCGTTTTCGCGCTCCACTGCCGCGAGCGATTCCGCGCATGCCACCAGATCCGCCGATTCCCGTTCATGGCGCGCATCCAGGTTGATGATTTCCGCTTCGCTGCCCGCCAGGCGATCTTCAATCGTGCCGATCTGCCGTGCCTGCGATTCCAGGCGTCCGCGCGTGCGCTCCACTTCCACGTTCAGTTCGGCGACGCGTGCCCGCGCTGCCGTCAGCTGCGCTTCCACCACGTAACAGGATTCCTTGGTCTGCGCGTGCTCCTGCTCTTTGGCCTGCACTTCATTGGTCAGGTTGAGGACGTTGGTTTGCGCCTGTCCAAGATCGAGCGCCAGCTTGGCCGATTCGCGTTCCAGCATGCGGAAGCGTCCGGAAACGGCGCTGCGCAAGTAGCCCAACATCTCTGTACGCAACTCTTCATAGCGCTTGGCCTTGGATGCCTGACGCTTCAACGAATTGACCTGCCGTCCGACCTCTTCCAAAATGTCGAACACGCGCGATAGGTTTTGTTTCGCGGATTCCAGCTTGGCTTCGGCCAGACGCTTGCGCGTTTTGTATTTCCCGACGCCGGCAGCTTCCTCAATAATGGCGCGGCGATCCGCTGGCTTGTTCGATAGAATCTGGCCGATGCGGCCCTGCTCGATGATGGCGTAGCTTTCCGGTCCCAGGCCCGTGCCCGAGAACAGATCCTGAATATCGCGTAGTCGCGCGGACTTTCCATCAATGAGATATTCGCTCTCGCCCGAACGATACAGGCGGCGTGTGATGGTCACTTCGCCGTTGTGCCCGTGCGCGTGGTGCCCGACGCCGCTGGCGTGGCCATTGGTGTGTCCATTAGTATGTCCATTGCTGTGGCCATTCGTCCCGTTGCCGTTCGCATGGCCGTTGTGTCCATTGGCGTGACCATTGCTGGATCCGTTGGCGATTCCTTCGACTTCGTGAACGCCCTCGACGCCGATCGCCGGGCTATCCGGTTTGACGATATCCGTGACGGCTGTCTCCAAAGGAGTGGCCGGGAGAAACCTCGCCGCGGGATCCACCATGGTCAGCGTAACTTGCGCCATGCCGAGCGGCTTGCGATCGCGCGTACCGGCGAAGATCACATCTTCCATACGGGTACCGCGCAGGCTCTTGGCGGATTGCTCGCCGAGAACCCAGGAAATGGCATCGCTGAGATTCGATTTTCCACAGCCGTTGGGGCCGACAATGGCCGCCACACCAGAGCCGTGGAACCGCATCTCCGTCCGGTCGTAAAACGACTTGAATCCCTGGATGTCGACGCGTTTTAGCTTGAGCACAACAACTCCTCCACCATTACAGACGTTCTCGGGGGTGAATTCAATGCTAAACCGATTCGAAACGAAAGTAAAGCACCCCACCACCAAATCTCGGGGTATATTTTAGAGAGCCCCTAGATCTAGCGGTCTGAGTGCTCGATGCCCAGGTATGAGTGAAGCTCAAATGATTGAGCGGTAAGGGATTGATTCGGGGAAAAGGGAGGACTCACGAGACAAAATAGCAAGGATCTGCGGTTCGGTACAATCCCGCACGTGAGTGCGGGGATCCATTTGCAAGTGCGACGGAGGCGGATGGATCCCCAAGCGGACGCCCGGGCTTCAAACGTGAAGAAGCCCCATGGCATCCGCTGTAGTGAAACAGTCGGCGCATGGGGCTCGTGCCCGCTCATTGACATTCGCGGTTCGGTGCTGGATTTCCGCTATCCAGAAAAAGGCTGCAACACAGAAGCCATTCTGGCTCCTGACTCCTGTCTTCTGTCTTCTGCTTCCCGCTACTTCATGCACTCGAGCAGAGAATCGAACAGCAGGTCGACGTTCGGCTCCGTGGCGAGCGGTCCCATGACGCCGATGCGGAAGATTTTTCCCGCGAGGGGGCCAAAGCCACCGGCGATCTCGATACCCTTTTCCGTGAGCAGGCGCTTGCGCGTTTTGGGATCGTCCACGCCTTCGGGGACGCATAGGGTGTTAAGGTTCGGCACGCGGCGGCCTTCGGGAACCAGCAGGCTGAGTCCTTCTTTCGCGGCACGCTTCACGAAATATTGGTGAGCATTTTGATGACGAGCAAAGC
Organism: uncultured Acidobacteriia bacterium; assembly: GCA_903892565.1. Classification (GTDB taxonomy): domain Bacteria; phylum Acidobacteriota; class Terriglobia; order Bryobacterales; family Bryobacteraceae; genus Palsa-187. The sequence goes on along the minus strand of CAITIX010000293.1, from coordinate 4,322 downwards.
GCTTGTTGACGCCTTCTTCCATGATCGCGGCCAGGCCTTCGCGCAACGCGTAGATGCTGGATACAGGAGCCGTGTGGTGATAGCGGTGGCTGCCTTCGTAATATTCCAGCAGCAGGCCGTAATCCAAGTACCAGATGGGGCAGGGAGCCGTGCGCGCGCGCAGGCGCTCGATGGCCGCGGGCGACGCCGTCACGGGAGACATTCCCGGAGGGCAGCTCAGTCCCTTCTGCGTGCAGCTGTAGGCGATGTCGATGCCGTTCTCATCCACATTAATAGGAAGCGCGCCGAGCGAGGTGACGCAATCGGCGATGGTCAAAGCTCCCACGGCGTGCGCGGGGCCGGTGATGGCCTTGGGTTCCTGCAGGGCTCCGGTGGACGTTTCGGCGTGCACGAATGCCGCGACGGCGGGCTTCTCTTTGTTCAGGAACTCCGTGGCTTCGGCTTCGGTAAACGTCTCGCCCCAAGGCTTGTTCAGCACGACGACGTTCGCGCCGTGGCGCTTGCCCATATCAATGATGCGCTCGGAGAAGTATCCTGCGGAGAACACGGCGAGCTTCTGTCCGGGCAAAACGAAATTCGAGAGCGATGCTTCCATGCCGGCGCTGCCCGTGCCGGAAAGCGCGTGGACGAACTGATTCTTGGTTCCGAACAACTCGCGCAATGCAGCGCGAATGTGCTCGAACTGTTCAAACAGAAACGGATCGAGATGGCCGACGATGGGCTGAGCCATCGCCTGATAGACGCGTTCGGGAACTTGGGACGGACCGGGTCCGAACAATAGCCGGGACGGGGGCGTAAAAACTGACATGATGTGAGTTTACCGCGCCAGCACTGCCTTTTGCGCGGATCCACCCGCCCCGAGCCGAACCCGCCCTACTGCAGCGGGTTGAGCGATGTGAACGAAAGGCTCGGCGTATAGCGGAACCCGGATACCGTGATGTCCGCCGTCGGAGCCGTGAAACGGATCGATCCGCGCGTGCCCGCTGTCCCCGGATATTGCGTCGACAGGACGAACGCCGTGTGCGCGTGCGGTGCGAGATTGATCGTTTGGGACGATGCGGAGCCGGTGTCGGTCACGATCGTCAGTGTCACCTGCAGCGCCTGCGTTGCATTGGTATTCGCCACGGCGACGCCCGTGGTGTATCCGGCCGTGTTGTCATACGGCATATAGATGCTGCCGCCGGATGGAATCGCATTGAACGTGCCTTGCGAATTCAACGTTGCCGTTGGGCTGTATTTGAAAATCGCTTCCACTCCGATGCGTCCGCTGCTGGCAATTTCCGCCCAGCCTTGTGTGGCCGCAGCCGCCACGCCTTGCGTTTGCGCATAAGCCACAGAGCCCGGCGCGAGCGTACCAACCACCACACCGGGAGCTCCGTTTAACATCGGAATTGCCCACGCTCCCCCGGCATCGCCCCAGAAATTGAACGAGTAGTTCACAGAGGTGGCATCCAGGTTCAAAATGGCGAAGAGTGTTGTCCAGCCGCCGCCATCCACTACTTGTCCGATGCGGAGCCCGCTGCTGAAGTTGTTGCTGCTCGTCCCGATGGTGAGGCTGAAGGCTTGCGATCTCCCCGATCCGTTCGCGTCGGTTACATTGATCACGAACGATAGCGAGCCGGCCGACGTTGGGGTGCTGGAAATGACTCCGGCGTTGTTCAAGTTCAGGCCTGGGGGCAGTGCGCCGGAAGTCAGCGTCCAAGTATAGGGAGTGACGCCGCCGGTGGCCGTCAAGGTTTGTGAGTACAGGGTGCCCACCGATCCGGCGGGTAGCGTTGCGTTGGTCGTAATCGAGATGACGCTGGTGCCGCTCACGGTGATGGCCGTCCGAAAGATTGCGCCTTGCCCCAGGGCGTCGATCGCGCCGATGGTGATGGTAAACGTGCCCGGATTGACGGGAGTCCCTGTGACGATACCGGTGTTTGGATCAATCACGAGTCCGTCGGGGTTTGAGCCCGGTCCGAAGCTCCACTGGTAATATGCGTTCCCGTAGTTATCAATAAAAGGAAATCCGCCGGATGCGGTGTAGGCCACGGGGGTGATGGGAACGCCTGTTTGCGCGGGCGGAAGCGACAGTTGCAGCACGCTCAGCGAGCGGGACTGGATCGCGACGGTATAGGTCGGCGAAGTGACGATCGTATTGACGTCGGCGTATACGGCGGAGATCGTGAACGAGTACACTCCGTTGGAGGAAGGTGTCCCGCTAATCGTGCCGTTCTGATTGAGAAACAATCCCTGCGGCATGTAGCCGCTTGAAACGCTCCAGGAGGGAGCATTCGCGCTGGGCACGGGAGAGACTGTCAGCTGCGCAGTGTACGACGTCCCAAACGTGAGGCACGTGATGGTGGTGGATGCCGAAGGCAGTGCGCAGCCACTCGAAGCGGGTAACTTCGCGGGCGACATTTGCTGCCCGTATGCGCTCCATGCGCCTAAAATAGCGAAAAAGACAATCCCTGAGACTTGCCGTTTCATATCGAATGGCTCTCCTTAACAATTGTGAGACGTTGGCGAGCAGCAGCCTTGCTTCGGCCGGCCACCTCTCCTCATTCCACCGCGTATCACTGGAATAAGACGCAAACCACTGCATCACAGTGTACTGCAATTCTAATCTATAAGGTAGGGGTGCGGAGATTTTGCCATTCTTGTCAATCGGAAAGTCCATCGCAACGCGCATTCTTGTTTGGCAGCAGGGGAGCCGTGTGTTAAACTAGACAATTGTCCGTCGCATTCTGTGTCGTGAGCGTTGCGAAACGGGATTGTGGCGGCAAAGATCGCGCAAGCGAGTCCTCTCTGATAGCAGATGCTGATACCAGACGAGGTTCCGGGCCTGTAGCTCAGTTGGTTAGAGCGCTACCTTGACACGGTAGAGGTCAGAGATTCGAGTTCTCTCAGGCCCACCACTTATATCGCTGATTTCGTCCGAGCGGCGCACCGAGCGCCCTGGACACACGAGCATCGTTCATAACAACCGTTGACAAGACCACTGCTGGCCTTGACAATTTCAAGCCCGTTGCTCATACTTTTCGCCAGGGTTGTTCCCAAGGGTTGTTTCTTGGGACAGCCTCATCCAAAACTCATCATGCAAACGCGGACCGTTCTTTCTCCTGAAGATATTTCTGTAGCGAAGCCCCTCTCCCGCAGGAGCTTCTTTCAAGCGTCGGTGGGCGCCGGTGTGGTGCTCGCCGGGATCTCGGCACGTGCCCAGTCCTCCAGCACGGTCGGACGATTCATCACGGTTGAGGGCAATCGCATCTGGATCGAAGAACGCGGTCGCGGCATCCCGATCGTGATGAGCGCCGGTGGACAGAATCGCCTGGAAACCATGCGCCCGCTGGCCGAAAAGCTCGCGGCGAAATATCGCGTGATTACCTGGGATCGCGCCAACATGGGTCGTTCCGACCTGGTGCTGAAGGGCGCTCGCGATATTGATATTTGGACCGATCAACAAGCCGGCCTGATGACGCAGCTCAACGCGCGTCCTGCGTATTTGATCGGAGCGTCGTCCGGCGGGCGTACGGCTTACATTATGGCGTCGCGCTATCCCGATTACTGCCGCGGATTGCTGACGTATCTGACGACGGGCGGCGGCACCATCGGCGAGAACCTCGCCAAGCAATACTATTTCGACTACGCGGATCTGGCCGAAAAAAGCGGCATGGCCGCCGTCGCGAAAACGCCGTTCTGGGCGGAGCGCATCAAACTGAATCCGGAGAACGAACAGAAATTGCTGTCGATGGATCCAAAAGAATTCGCGCGCGTGATGCGCCGCTATGGCACGGCCATGCGCTCCAGCGACCCCATGATCGGTATCACGGCCGATGAGTTGCGCCAGATCAAAGCCAACGGAACACCGGTTGCGATCACGCAAGGTTGCCCGGAAGCGCCGCAGCATCGGCGGGACCGTTCCGAACAGTACGCGCAGTTGACGGGCGGCACGCTCATCCCGACGCCGGAGCATTACTGCGCCGAAGCCACCACCGGTGCCACGTTCGATAAACAGATCCTGCATGCGGAAGTACCGGAATCGGGCCCCTTCCGCGCGTATGAGATGTTGTCCGATATCCCGGGCGTGATCGACGATTTCATCACCAAGACGGAAGCGCGCTATAAAGCGCTCGGCTTTGGTCCGGAGGCCACAAGCTTTGCGCCGCCCAAGAGGCCGGGAAACGTGGGTCCGGCGTACTGACGACGCGTATGCGAGTTCCTCGCTTGCCATTTGGGCCCTAAATTATACACAATAGAAGATTAGGTGAGGAGTTCACGTACATGTTGATGATTCGTTTAGCGCGGTTCGGTTCGAAGAAGAAGCCGACGTATCGCGT
>CAITIX010000292.1 GCA_903892565.1 uncultured Acidobacteriia bacterium | reverse complement strand
CTGCAGTTCGACACACCACGTCAGGAAAAGAAATTCGTGCGCGGCTTGGTCGACTCCATCGCCACCGGCTATGACCCCCAATATTCACCAATGAACCCCGCCAAATCGCAGACGGTCAAACGCGACTTTCGTGAAATTTCGCCACGCGTGATGACCGAGATTAACGGCAGCGTCAACGGCTACATGAATCGCGTGCTGGCCGAGCGTGGGATGTCAGCAAGATTTTCGGTCCCGCCGTTTCGCCAAGTTTCTTATACCGCGACTGGGACTGACTACGTGATCACTTATCCAGGAGTCATCCGCGGCGCAGTGGCCATCGACAACATCACGCGATGGGTGTTGAGACATCCGGAACATCAGAAGGCCGTTATCGCCGCGCGCACCGCCTTTCGTAAGGACATTCAGCGATGGTCCGCTAATCGCTACGTGTCCAAAGTCGAAGCCGTGATGAACGATATAGGTGGCGTCTCGCTTCAGTTCGACTTCGAATCCGATACTCCCCTGACGCAGGTCCAGACCGAGAATTTGGAGGCAAGACTCGAACAATTTCTAAGCCGCGCTAACAACGGCGGCATCGTACTCCGTCCGGAGGAACAGCGCTACAATCTCAATGTAGTCTCGCTGAAGTGGATGGTCGATACCGACCAGCTAACGCTCGGGCCACTCACGCGCGTGCTCGGCTACGTGATCGATCCAAACGGCGGCATTTCGATTGTCGGCATGGTCGAGCCAGGCGAAGAACCGGTCCCCGTCGACTTCCTTACCGTTGCCCTGCGCACGATCTGGAAAGACGGCAAGTGGCCGTTCATTTCACTCGATCCGACTAATATCAGCGATCTTACCGCACCCCATCGCGTTCGCATCGGCGGAATACCGCGCGAACTCGAAGACAGTACATTCGTGCATGCGATGGTCGAGGCGGACTATGTCATGAAGGCGGTCAACATCGGCCATGCAACGGCCAAGATCGACGGCTTTCGGTCGTGGATCGCCTTGCTGTCGGCGGCAAACCCTGCCGACCTAAAGGAGGAATATCTCCGCGCGTGGCTGTCTCCCCTCGCTACCTCAGCTGCTGACGTGTTCGAAACGAAATTGAATGGCGCCAACGCGGTTCTGTTCGAGAGTCGCGTGCAGGTGCTGAGCGACACGATGCGGCGCGTCGGAATACAACTCTCGTCTGCCGCCCTCGACCCAATTCACGAGGAAACGGCACGCAACATGACGGTCTATTACGACCAGTTGGAGGTCCTATTTCCGGAATTCAAAAGGCTTCGCGTTATCTTCGATGTTGCGAAGTTGAGCGCCATCTGGCGCACTCGCGGCGTCTCAAGCGACATGATTGAGGCGATTGCTGCTCGAACGCCGGAACCCTTCACGATCAAGCGCGAATACCCCGGCCTCGTCACCAAGGCCGGCCAGTTCAAGGCGATGGCTTCAGGCGGCGCGGTGACGGAGACGCGCTTTTCAAATAGGAGTGTCGTCGCGACCGATCGGCTGGTGCCACTGATTGGCGCGGTCAAAGCCGCGGTGAGCGGCCCGCAAGACGCCGACGAGGTCCTCTTCCCTGTGGCGCTGCCACTCGACGCATCGCAAGCGAGTAGCGCCATCGCTCTCATTCTGGCCGAAGCTGCCGCGCGCGACCTAGCCGAAGGGCGTCTTGCGATGGCTCTGGCGCGGCTCGACCGCGCGCTCGATGTTGACCCGGGTCTGACCAGCGCTAATGCGCTGCGTGCGGTCGTGCTGCTTCACCTTGGGCAACCCGAGCGGGCCGTACCGGACGTCGAGCGCGCAGCTGCCGACAATCCTAAGCTGATGGCAGTGCGCGCACTGATCCGCGCCTATGTCGGCGACTATGCCGGCGCCAAGATTGACGCGGATCTTTCAGAGACCTTGGCCGAGGGCGACGAGGCCATGCTTTCGACCATTGCAATCGCGAGGATCTTTGCACTCGATCTCCCTGGCGCGGAGCGCGTCGCGCAGCAAGCCAACGATCTCGCGCCGCTCGATCTGGCGACCTCCGGAACGCTCGGGGAAATTGATTTGATCTACCGCCTCGGACGCGAGCGCACACTCACGCGACTGGAGCAATGGCGTCGAGTGCCGCTTCGCATCGCCGAAGCATATACAGACGGCGTGTTGCTGACGCAGCGCGGGCAGCCGAACCCCGCATTGGAGCGGCTGCAAGCGTGCCGGACGCTCGTCGACGAGCTAGTCGATTCTGCACCGCCAATCCTTGTCATGGGCGACCGCTGCACAATAGCCTACCTTCTTCAGCTGTCCGCCATACCGATAATGGAGGCGGGAAGGTTGGCCATGGAGGCCAAGCAGGAAACTAAGAGGCTGATGGCGGCTCATCCGACCTGGCCCAGTGTTTTTGCTGTGGGCGCGATCGTCGGCTCCGCGATCTGGATGTTCCCGACGGAAGCCGTCGACGTGTTTGCACATGCAGCAACGCTGCAGGATCCAACCGATCCTCTAATGGAGGATCTCGGCGGTGCCGTAAATCCCAAACTCGCCCTCGCCCATCTTGGGTGGTCGTTGATGGTGCAAATGACCAACAAAAAAGGATATCTCGATCCGCAGCAGTTAAAGGAAGTCGCAGCCGCCTGGACGCGGCACCTGAAGCTGATCGACGAGTTGCTTGCCGACAGTCCGATTGGACCGACGGCACATGCAATGCGGGCGCTGCTCGATGAAAATGTCACGCCAAAAGACCGTGCGGCCGGGATTGCGCGGCTTGGCAGACTACACACTATTGAACAATCGATCCCGGACGACGTCCCGCTCGATCTTGCGACGGTCATGACTTTGTCGGGCTTTTACAGCACGCTGTTTTCATTTGAGCGCGACTTTGGCTCCGAGGCGAAATTCCAGACCGCAGCGATTCGTGCGCTACGTTTGCTCAATCGCGATCACGTCGGCAGAGAAGTCCTTGTCACCGCAAGCGGTGTACGCGCGCAGATTGTCCGCCAACTGGCCGATGCCTATCAGAGGCGCGTTGACAACGGCGAGCTGCCAGCAAACGTGATGGCGGAGGCCATCGCGGAAGCTGGGCCCTTCGTAGCGGCGCTCATCGGGAGTGGGCTCAACCCGATCGATGAAGCACGCACGGCGATTGACCTGCACACCGCCAAGAACTTGCTCGATCGCCGCAAGCTGCCCGGCGTCCCTGAGGACCAACAGCCGGCAGAATGGCAAGAATCGACTAACAAAATGCGGACCAAAATGCTGAGCCATCAACGACCGGATAGCGTTGCGCGGCACGATTGGTCATCCTGGCGCTAGTGGATCACGTCTGACACTTGAATCCTGGAAGGGATTCCCAACTCATTGTATGCATGCGAGTCTGGCGCATGCGAACAGGAATTTCCATCACCCTCAAGCCTGCGGATCGCCGCCGCCTGAAGACGCTCGCGCGGGATCGGAACACCCCGCACAAGCATGTCTGGCGGGCTGAGATCGTCCTTTTGAGCGCGGACGGCACCGGCACCAATGAGATCATGCTGTAAATCGGCGCCGAACTTGGCCCCTTGAACTAACAGCGGCAATTCCTTGTCGCAGTTGACCAATTCTGCGTCGGGGTGGGGTCACGACAGGCGCCGATCTTGACCCCACCCCAATTGCTCTTTCTTATTTTCCTTCAGAGCGTTGCTACCAAAACCTCGAGCAAATTGACCCCACGCCGATTCACAGCTCTGGCTGCCATCCTTTTTCAACAGGACCTAGTTTTGCTTGG
>CAITIX010000291.1 GCA_903892565.1 uncultured Acidobacteriia bacterium | reverse complement strand
CGTAGGTTTCGCGTTCGCGGATAATCTTCCACTCTTTGCCATCTACCATCACTTCGGCGGGCCTTCGGAGTGCGTTGTACGTGCAGGCCTGTGCGAAACCGTAGGCTCCGGCGGTGCAGACGGCTAACACGTCTCCGGGAAGAGCTGTTGGCATTTCGCGATCGCGGGCGAGGAAGTCGCCGGTTTCGCAGACGGGGCCGACGACGTCCGCCGTGATGGTCGCGCCTTCGCGGGAACGCACGGGCAGGATTTCGTGATGCGCTTGATAGAGCGCGGGACGAATGAGATCGTTCATGGCGGCGTCCACGATGACGAATTCCTTGTCGCCGGTGGTTTTGCGATAGAGCACCTTCGTGAGCAGGACTCCCGCTTGTCCGACGATGGAGCGGCCGGGTTCGATCAGCACGTGTAAATTGTGGCCCACCACGCGCGCTTTTAGTTTGGTGACGAAATCCGAAATGGAAGGCGTGGCTTGATCAGCATGATAGGCAACGCCGAGGCCTCCGCCGAAATCGCCGATGCGGATATCGAAACCTTTGGCGCGCAAGCGGGCGATCAAGTCGAGGACGCGATCGACGGCTTCCATCACGGGTTCAGGATCCATCAATTGGGATCCGATGTGGCAGCTGACGCCTTCGAGCAGCAGGTTCGGGAACTGGCGCGCACGTTCGTACACGGCTTCCGCGTCGGCGATATCCATGCCGAATTTGTGGGCGAGCTTGCCGGTGGAAATGTAATGATGCGTGTCAGCTTCGACGTCAGGATTCACGCGCAGGGCGACACGCGCCTTTTTGCCGAGGCGATGCGCGAGAGCGTCGATCAGGGCGAGCTCGGGCTCGGACTCGCAGTTGAAGTTCAAGATGCCGGCTTTGAGAGCTTCGTCAATTTCAGTGGCCGTTTTGCCGACGCCAGAGAAAACAATTTTCGCGGGATCTCCGCCGGCTTTTAATACGCGGAAAAGTTCGCCTCCGGAAACGATATCGAAGCCTGCGCCTTCCGCGGCAAGCAAGCGGAGAACGGCGAGATTGCCGTTGGCTTTGACGGCGTAGCAGACGGTGTGGGGCTGATCGCCAAACGCTTTATCGTACGCGCGGAAGTTGTCGCGAATCGCAGTGGCAGAGTAGATGTAGCTGGGAGTTCCGGCGCGCGCGGCGATTTCGGCTAGAGGGACTCCGTCACAGTGGAGTGCGTGCTCCTGGTAGTGGAATGTTTGCATAAACAGTTTTCAGCAAGCTCCTAGCGGATTTTCATCATCACGGCGGTTTGATCGTCGGTCAGAGGCATAGATCCGCGATACTCATCCATTTGCGTGATCAAGGCATCCACGGCAATACGGGGCGTATCTTTGCCGTGCTTCTCCAGGAAGTGGCGGACGCGTGTGTGCCCGAATTCTTTTTCCTGTTCGTTCACTTGATCGACGATGCCGTCGGAGTAAAGAAGGATGTTATCGCCGGACTCGACCTCGAACACTTCCTCTTCATAGTCGCGGCCTTCGAGCAATCCGATGGGAACGCCCGTGCCGCGCAGCGGAATCAGTTCGCCGCGACGGTAGACGATGGGCGCTTCCCCGCCCGCATTGACGACGGTGAGACGGCTCCAGCGAGGCTCCCACAGCATGACGGTTAGCGTGGCGTATTGTGCGTCGACACGACGTTCCATCAACGCTTCATTCAAAGACTGCATGAGCAGAGCGGGGCTGCGGCGGCGTGGCGCAAGCGTGCGCAGCAATCCACTGACGAGCGCTCCATAGAGGGCGGCGGCGGCGCCTTTGCCGCTGACATCGCCAAACGCGATCACGGCATCTTCGCCATGTTCGAAGAACTCGTAGACGTCGCCCGAAATTTCGCGCGCAGGACGTGAACGAATGGCCACATCCATGCCGTGAATTTCCACGTCGCGCGGAAGCAAGATGCGCTGCAGTTTACGGGCGGCCTTGAGATCGGTCTCCATTCGCTGTTCGCGCTGCGTGAGTTCTTCATATAAACGCGCGTTTTCGATAGAGCTGGCGATCTGCGGAGCAAGCAGGGTGAGCGCCTGCTGGTGATCTTCGGTGAAAAAGCCGAGGCGTTCGCTTTCCAGATCGAGCACGCCAACGACCCGATCCTGCACGATCAGCGGCACGGCGATTTCGGAAATGATGTCGGGGTGCGAGGCGATGTAGCGGGGATCCTCCGCCGTATTGCGGACGCGCACGGCGATGCGGGATTCGGCGGACGCGCCGGTAATTCCCTTTCCGAGCGGGATGTTATCAAGCTTCACGCGTTGGTCATAACGCACGCTGAAGCGATGACGGAGAACTTTTTGCTCGGGATCGACGAGATAGATGCTGAAGGCATCGTAGTTGGCGAGCGTGCGGACGGATTCCGCGATCTTGCTGAGCAGTTCATCGAGATCGAGAATCAAACTGAAACGCTGGGACAGCTGAGCGAGCGTTTGCAGAGTGCGATTCTGACGATCGAGGCGGCGATAGAGGCGCGCGTTTTCGATCGATGCGGCGACGCGGCTCGCGATTAAGCGAATCATCGTGCGGTCGTTATCGCTGAACGCGCGTTCGCGCGTGGATTGCAAATCGATTACGCCGACGAGTTTCTGGCGCGAGATCATGGGCACGGCAAGTTCGCTGCGCACCGCGTCCAGCGCATTCAGATACCGCGGATCGCCGCGCACATCATCGACCAATACGGGCTCGCGCGTGCGGGCTGCGGAACCGACGATGCCTTCGTCGAGCTTCAGTTCCAAACCGCGAACGAGTTCCTCGCGGTGGCCGATGGCATAGCGAATCCGCAATCCCTTACTCTTTTCGAAATAGAGCAGGATGGCGAAGAGATCGTAAGGCACGACCTGCTTGACGATGGAGGCAACGGACGCGAGGAGTTCATCGAGATCGAGCGTCTCGGCGGTGACTCGAGACACTTCGAGCAGAAAGTCGAGCACTTCGGCTCGCTCGCGGAAACTGACGGGGGCTCTGCGTGTGGTGGCCATGCCTGCGAGTTACTGACTCGATTCGACGATACGGACGCTGGCGCTTGCGCCAATTCTGGTGGCGCCCGCTGCGACCATGTTCTGTAAATCCTCGAGTGTGCGAATCCCGCCCGAGGCTTTGACACCCATTTGATTTCCTACGGCGCGTCGCATGAGTGAGACATCGGCAACGGTGGCGCCCGACGGGCCAAATCCCGTAGAAGTTTTTACGAAATCGGCGTCAGCCAATTTGGCGAGGCGGCAGGCCGCGGCTTTTTCGGTATCGTGCAGGAGCGCCGTTTCCAGGATGACTTTCACGATGACGCCCTTCGCATGCGCCGCTTCCACGACGGCGCGGATATCGGCAGCGACGTACGCTTCGTTCTGGCTCTTGAGCTCGCCGATGTTGAGGACCATGTCCACTTCGCGGGCTCCCTGATCGAGGGCGAGCTTGGTCTCGAAGACTTTCGTTTCGGTGGCGTTCGCGCCGAGAGGAAATCCAATGACGGTGCACACGCTGACTTCCGCGCCTTCGAGTTCGGCGACGGCCAGCTTTACCCAACAAGGATTGACGCAGACGGAGGCGAAGACATATTTACGCGCTTCGGCGCACAATTTGCGGATGTCGGACGAGGTGGCGTCCGGCTTGAGCAATGTGTGATCGATCATGGCTGCGATGTTGGCCTTCATCGTATAAGCTCCGCGTTTACGGGAAACCGTCATCATAACATGTGTGCTTTTCTGATCCGCGAAATTTGGCGGATACCCGTGGCCTGTTTGGATGCCCTGTTTGGGTTGCGGAAGGCTTCCCGGTAGAATGGAAAAATGGAAACCGTGAGCGTTGCATCGACCATTGACTTAGAGAAACAGTACCTGTTGCAGAATTACGCCCGCTTTCCGGTAGTGCTGCAGAGGGGCAAAGGCGTTTACGTTTACGACACGTCCGGCAAACGCTACCTGGACCTGATTTCGGGCATCGGTGTGAATTCGCTGGGCTACGCGCATCCGCGCATCACGAAAGTGATCCGCGAACAGGCGGGCCGGCTGATGCATACGTCGAACCTGTACTATCACGAATACACAGGACCGCTGGCCGAACGATTCTGCCGGTTGAGCGGCATGGATCGCGCGTTCTTCTGCAACTCCGGAACCGAGGCGATTGAAGCGGCACTGAAAATGGCGAAGGCGCATGGACGCAAGATCTCCCCTGAGAAGATCGAGCTGATCTCGCTGGACAATTCGTTCCATGGGCGCACGCTGGGAGCGCTTTCGATCACCGGCCAGGAGAGTTATCGCCGCGACTTCGAGCCGCTGATTCCGGGCGTACATTTCGTAAAGCGCAACGACATCACAGCACTGGAGCAACTGGTTTCTGAAAAAACGGCAGGCATCGTGTTGGAAATGGTGCAGGGCGAGGGCGGCATCTATCCTCTCACGGAAGAGTACGCGCGCAAAGCGCGTGAGTTGGCGGATCGCTACAATGCGCTGTTGATCTTCGACGAAATCCAATGCGGCGTGGGCCGCACAGGAACGTATTTTGCGTATCAGCAATTTGAACCGGCGGTGATGCCGGACGTTACGGTGACCGCCAAGCCGATGGGCTGCGGCATTCCGATTGGCGTGCTGGCGGCGAACGAGAAGGCCGCGTCATCGATTGGACCGGGAAAGCATGGCACCACGTTTGGCGGAAATCCGCTGGCGTGCCGCGTGGCGCTGGAGTTCTTTGACGTGATGGAAGAACTGATGCCGCAGATCACGAGCGTGGGCAGTTATTTCCGCATGAAGCTGACGGAGTTGTCACGCAAGCATTCGTTTATCAAGGAAGTCCGCGGCGCGGGGCTGATGATCGGCGTGGAGTTGGAATTCCCCGGCAAGCAAGTGGTGCTCGATTGCATCGCCGAGGGAATGCTGATCAATTGCACGCATGAAGTCACGCTGCGCATGCTGCCTCCGTACATTCTGACGGAGCAGGATGTGGATCGTGCGATTACGATATTCAACCGCGTGTTCAAAAAGACGAAGGCGCCGGAAGTGGCCGCGCCGGCGCATTAATCGCGAGAGCAGGTCATGAATCCCCGTCCACGTGGGCGGGGATTTTTCTTTTTACAAACGCGTTTTCAGGAAGCGCAGAATTTGTGGTGCGGCAAACGTGACGTTGCCGCGAGGGTCGTCGAGGGGGTCGGCCATCCAGAAGTGCGGCGCGGCGACGACGGGCACGGGGCGCACGAAGAAGTCGGCTTGCTTCAGCGCGAGCATGAAATCCTCGGACTGTTTGGGATCCACGATGTCATCTCCGGTGCCCCACGTGAGCAGGAACGACACATTGCTGTTTTCACGCGTGGCGTAGCTCATGGGCGAAGATTCGAAATAGATCTTGCGGTCCTCATAAGGAAACTTGCCGAGGAAGGTCGAGGAGATGTTGTTGCGGGGACGCGATAGCTGATCGTGATTCCATTGCTGCGCCATATCGTAAATGCCGTACGCCGCGACGACAGCTTTCACCGAGGCGCTCACGTTCGCATAGGGATCGCCGGGATAGCCGGTGGAAAAGGGCGGCTTGTCGGCAGCGAGTCCGGTTAACGCTACAAGATGGCCACCTGCGGAATCGCCCATCAGGCCGACGTGCTCGGGATCGGTTTTGAGATCGGCTGCCTTGGCTTTTACAAATTGGATGGCGGCGCGAATATCCTGGATGGCTCCGGGATAGGTGGGATGGGCGGGACTAGCGAGGCGGTAATCAACGGCAAAGAGCGCGATGCCGCGCTGGGCGAGGTAGGGTCCCCAATAGGTGTAGCCGGACTTGCTGCCGCCGACCCAGCCTCCACCGTGAACGGCAACGATGACGGGATATTTGCCGGGCGCTTTGGGAACGTAATAATCGCCCTTCAGTTCGGTGCCGTCGTGGGTGGCGTAGGTCACGTTGGCGCGGGTCTCCACGTCGAGCAGCGCCTGCGCGGACAACACACTTGTGGCCGCGAGCAACATTGTTCCAATCCAGACATTTCTAAAAACACTTCGCATGTCAATCTCCTTTGCATCGCCAGGTACGGATGATGGTGCGCGAACCGATTCGGCAATTTCTTTAACTGCTTTGGGGTCTAGAAGATTGTACTCCGGTGCGAACGCCTGTTGTGAGACTGACGCATAATGGACTTGCATGAATGAGCCGACGTCCTCCGCAGTTCCGATTCTGATTTACGACGGAAACTGCGGATTCTGCCGCATTTGGATGAACTACTGGCGGCAATTGACGGGACCGCGCGTCGACTACCTGGCATCGCAAGAAGTGGGAGATCGGTTTCCGCAGATCCCGCAGGAGGCGTACAAGCAAGCGGTGCAACTCGTGCAGCCGGATGGATCGGTCACGAGCGGGGCGGAGGCGGTGGCGGGAACATTGGGGCTGCTGCGCGTTTATGGACTGTTCGCGGCGCCGAGCGAGGCTCTGTATCGCTGGATTGCGGGCCATCGTGATTTTGCGTATCAAGCAACGCGGTTCACGTTCGGAACGCAAATTGAGCCGACGCGGTTCGAGGGGATCCAGTGGATCTTCTTGCGGCTGCTGGGGCTGATTTATGCGGTCGCGTTTGCGTCGCTGGCTCCGCAAGTCGAGGGATTGATTGGCTCGCGAGGAATTTCTCCGGCAATACAGCTTTTGACGAGCCTGGCGCAACGTGCGGGCGCGATTCGATACCTGGCGATCCCATCCATATTTTGGTTTGGCGTTGACGATCGAACGCTAACGGGGATGGCTTGGTGCGGAGGAGTGCTGGGTGGCGCGCTATTCATCACGGGGTTCATCCGCGGACGATTCGAACGGTTTCTGCTGGTATTGCTCTTTCTGCTGTACCTTTCTTTCAGTGCTATTGGTCAGGACTTTTTATCGTTTCAGTGGGATTCGCTGCTTTTGGAGACAGGCTTTTTGGCGATCTTTCTGGGTCGCAATCGGATCATCCCGTGGATGTTCCGGTGGCTGGCGTTCCGGCTATATTTTCTTTCCGGGGCCGTGAAACTGTTGAGCGGAGATGCGTCGTGGCACAACCTCAGCGCGCTCTCGTTCCATTACCACACGCAACCGCTGCCTACGATGCTCGCATGGTACGCCGACAAGCTACCCGCTGGAGTGCAACCTTTTTCAACGGGAATGGTTTTGGCGATCGAGCTTGTAGGGCCCTTTTTGCTGTTCTTTCCCCGCAGGATTCGACTGGCCAGCGCCGGGTTCATGATCGGATTGCAGGTTCTGATCGCGCTGACCGGAAACTATACGTTCTTCAATCTGCTGGCTGTCGCGATCCTGCTGTTCGCGTTGGACGACCAATTGGTGGCGCGGTGGGTTCCGGAGCATGTTGTGGAACACTTTGGGTCGGCGACGCGGCGGCTGGAAAGTCGGATCGCAATGGCCGTTGCGGCGATGATTCTGTATTTGGGCGTCGCTCACTTTTGGCAGACGTTTCGGGGAACGGTTCCCGCTCCATTTGCGGTGGCAATGAAGTATATCGGGCCACTGCAAATCGTAAATTCGTACGGTCTTTTCGCCGTAATGACGACAACTCGACTGGAACTGCAAATCGAAGGATCGGCCGATGGCGAAACTTGGAAGCCTTACGAGTTTCCGTATAAGCCAGGCAATGAAGGGGTGGCGCCGCGCTGGGTGGCTCCGTTCCAGCCGCGCCTGGATTGGCAAATGTGGTTCGCTGCGCTGAGTAATTACCAGTCGAATCCATGGCTCGTGAGCTGTGTTGTGCGCCTGTTAGAAGGCTCGCAGCCGGTGCAGGATCTGCTGGCGACCAATCCCTTTCCGGGGCAGCCTCCACGCTACGTGCGAGCGATGCTGTACGAGTACACATTCTCGACGTTCGACACAAAAAGCCGAACGGGAGCCTGGTGGACCCGGCAATTGAAACGGGAATATCTGCCTCCCGTGGGCCTGCGTGCGGCCGCCGGTAATTGAAATCTTATTCGGCAATACTGTTTATCCCTTACTGGCATATATCCGCCTTAAACGGTACTCTAAAATGAAGCATAAAGGGAATTCCGGGGCGAAAGGATCAGGCCTTCGGATATCGAGGCCATGACCAAGAGGCGGAAGACAGTGCTTTGGGGGACGCTCGCGTTGTGGACGATGAGCGCATGCCTGCATGGCCAGGACACAGGCGGCCTGCGCGGACAGGTCACGGATCCTTCGGGCGCGGCAATTCCGGCAGCGCAGATTTCGCTCCGCACTTCGGGCGGAACCGCGGCAACTTCGGAAACCGGCGAAATCGGAACCTATTTCTTTGCGAATTTGCCGGCCGGCACGTATACGATCCGCATTTCCGCTGCAGGTTTCGCTCCCTACGAGAGCCCGACATTAAACATCAAGGCGGCTAGCAGTTCGACGTTCGATGTAAGGCTGCGGCTGGGATCCTCACAACAGGAAATCACAGTGGCGGATGCGAATCAGGTGGATGTAGATCCATCGCAGAACGCGAACGCAACGGTGTTGCAGGGGCAGGTGTTGGATGCGCTGTCTGACGATCCAGAGGATTTGCGCAGCGATCTGATGGCGCTGGCGGGTCCGATGGCGGGCCCGGACGGCGGCCAGCTTTACGTCGATGGATTCAGCAATGGTCAGCTTCCGCCCAAAGGCTCGATCCGGGAAGTACGCGTGAATTCGAATCCGTTCTCCGCGGAATTCGACAAAATCGGTTACGGAAAAATCGAAATACTTACGAAGCCGGGAACCGACAAACTGCATGGATCGGACTTCGCTCAATTCGACACCTCAACTTTAGATGCCCGAAATCCATTTGGAACCATGAAGCCCTCGTTCTTATCGCAACAGTATGACGGCGATGTAAGTGGGCCCATCAACGCAAAGACTTCCCTGTTCCTGGATTACACATATCGCCGACAGGACGATCATGCGTTGGTCAACGCCCGCATCCTGAATGCCTCTCTTGTGCCGACCCGGTTGATTCAAGCTGCGCCGATGCCGAATACGCGGCTTTCGGTCAGCCCGCGCGTGGATTATCAATTCAGCCCCAACGTCACGCTGCAAGCGCGATTCACATACGCACGAAATGGCAACGACGGCGTCGGCATTGGGCAATTCAACCTACCCATCACGGGGACCACGTCGCGCAGCAACAACTATTCGGCGCAGGCCACGGCAACCTGGCTGGTAAACCATGCGACGGTCAACGAGACGCGTTTTCAATTTACGCGATCGGATATGGCGACGTCGGGGATAAGTAACGCTCCCGTGATCAATGTAGCGGGGGCATTCGCGGGAGGAGCCGCAACAACGGGGAGTTCCTTCACCGATCAAGACGCGTACGAATTGCAGAACTACACGACGAGGACGCGAGGGGCGCATCTGATGCGCTTCGGCGCGCGGTTGCGAGGGACATTGCAAAACACGGGAACGGACCAGAATTTCAATGGCACGTTCTATTTCTCGTCGCTGGACGCTTACGCGGCAACCCTTGCCGGCGTTTCGCAGGGGTTGCCGTGGCTCGAAACCATCGCCAATGGCGGCGGTGCGTTTCAATACGCGATTACGACGGGCACGCCGTTCGCTTCCGCGGGACAAGTGGACTTTGCGCCTTTTTTCCAAGATGATTGGCGCCTGCGTCCGAATGTGACGCTGAGCATGGGCGTGCGCTACGAGATCCAGAATCAGATTTCCGATGAAGCGGATATCTCTCCGCGCGTGGGATTCGCCTGGGGCTTCGGAAAAAAGCCTGGCACGCAGACGCCGCGGTACGTGCTTCGCGCCGGATTTGGAACATTTTTCGACCGCTTCGGGATCGCGCAGGCACTGAACGCGGAGCGCCTAAACGGAATCAATCAGCGGCGCTACGTGATCCCAAATCCAAATTTCTATTGGGTAAACACGCCCGCCACTCTTCCGTTGCCGGTCGCTCAACCGGTGACTACGTATGGTGTCGATTCCCATCTGGCAGCCCCACGCGCCTACGAAAGCATGATCGCGCTAGAGAGGCAGTGGCCGCGGAATATCACGACAGCGATCACGTATGTGGTGGCGCGCGGCGTGCACGAACTTCGCACGCGGAATATCAATGCTCCGCTGCCGGGGACTTATGTGTTCGGGGATCCTACGAGCGGCGATTATCCGCTGGGGAAACGAGATCCCTTGAACTTATACGAATCAAGTGGAGTGTTTAAGCAGACGCAAGTGGTGGCGAATTTGAACCTGCGCCTGAATGCCAAATTCAACCTATTCGGTTACTATATGTGGGCGCGGGCCAGCACGAATACGGACGGGGTCAATAGCTTCGCCGCGAACAGCTACGATGCGTCCAGTGAGTGGGGCCGATCGCTTTACGAGGTGCGCCATCGCGTCTTGTTCGGCGGGAGCGTGGAACTTCCATATGCAATCCGGCTGGCGCCTTCGATCAACTACTATACGCCCATGCCCTACAACATCCTGATCGGCCAGGATTTTAATGGAGACGGACAAAACAACGACAGGCCTTCTTATGCGACCAAGGCCGATAATCCGGCATATGTGG
>CAITIX010000290.1 GCA_903892565.1 uncultured Acidobacteriia bacterium | reverse complement strand
TGAGGCCGAAGCCGCGCGCCTCGGAACATCCATCGCCGAAAGCGAGTTGATCGGATTTGTTCCCAAGGCCGCGTTCGAGAAAGCCCCAGAATTTTTCCGGAGGACGCGAGGGTTTGAGGAGTTACGGATTATTGAGAATGAACTCACACGGCGCGCTTGAGCTCTTCGCGGATCACTCGTCGAAGTGTATTCTCCAAAGGTTCGCGTCTGCGGCTCACGAACTCCCTCAGTGCAAGATTGATCAGCGTCTGGTAGTTGCCGCCACCGGCCTTTTCCACTTCATCGCGAAACCAATCGAGGAGATCTGAATCCAGCCGAATCGTCACCCGAGTTTTTCCCGTCGGAACCGGAACCACCGCGCCTCGCTTGGCTTTGCTGAAATCGTATTCTTGCTTCATAAGTCCTCCAAATAATGCCGAGATTCGTTCGGTGTCGCCTGCCGGGCCGAAATGATTCGAATATGCTTACCGCGCCACGTATAGGCGACAACAAGCGTGCGCCCTAACGCGTCCATGCCGACCGTCACCCAGCGTTCTTCTTCGGCATCGTCATCCCGCTGCGTCATGGCGCGATCATCTTCTAGCACGGCAACCGCGTCGGCAAAACGGATTCCGTGTTTGCGAAAGTTGCTCGCCGCTTTCCGGGGATCCCACTCGAACGCCATCTGTGCACAAGTGTACACCAGATACGCCGAGGGCCGCGTAGTCACATGGCTTCGTGTCAGATATCCCCAACGACCTAAATGGCGATGTCCTCCGCCGGATGATCGAGCGAGGAGACGATCTCACGAGGCCCAGGAAACTCGATTTTGTCGTTGTTTTTCCAAATCAGCAGTCAGCGGAGGCCTTTGCCGGCGAGATACGGCGGCGAGGCTTCGAGTGCGCGATCGAAGAGACGAATACTGCGGCCGAATTGCCTTGGGACGTCGTCGTCGCCAGGGACATCGTCCCAGAGCATGGTGAGATTACTCGATTCGAAGAGTTGCTGGAGGAGATGGCTTCTGATCGCGGGGGCCGGAACGACGGGTGGGGATGTCTAACGCTGCAATGAGCCGCGCACAGCCCACTGATACAATCGAATTACCGTGCTCGTTAGCATTGAACCTAAATCCGGACCTCGCCCCGCCTGGCTGCGCGCGCCTGCGCCCGTTGGAGAAAATTACGACAAGCTGAAAAAGCTGGTCCGGCGTCTGGATTTGCACACCGTCTGCGAGAGCGCGGCGTGTCCAAACATTGGCGAATGCTGGAACCGCCGCACCGCGACGTTTATGATCCTGGGTAACGTCTGCACGCGCCGCTGCGGATTCTGTGCCGTGCAAAAGGGCGGCCCGATGGAAGTGGACTACGACGAACCCCGCCGTGTGGCCGAAGCCGTGTCGCTCCTGGGCTTGAAGTTCGCGGTGATCACGAGCGTGAATCGCGACGACCGCAAAGACGGCGGCGCGGAATTGTTCGCCATGACGATTCGTGCAATTCGCGAACGCGTGCCCGAGTGCGGCATCGAAGTGCTGGTCCCGGATTTTCAAGGCTCGCATGAGGCGATGGATATCGTGCTCGCCGCAAGGCCCGACGTGTTGAATCACAACACCGAAACCGTGCCGCGTTTGTATCGCATGGTGCGCCTAGGCGCACGCTATGAACGGTCGCTCGATATGCTGGCGCACGTGAAGCGCAGGAATCCGGAGATCCCGACAAAGTCCGGCATCATGCTGGGGCTGGGCGAAACCATCGACGAAGTCCATCAAGTGATGCGCGATCTGCGAGGCTCGAAGGTGGATGTTCTGACGATGGGCCAGTATCTGCGGCCGTCCTTGAAGCATCTGCCGGTGATTCGTCACGTGACACCGGATGAGTTCGCAGACTTGAAACGCCTCGGCTACGAGATGGGCTTCAAGCATGTCGAGAGCGGCCCGCTGGTGCGGAGCTCGTATCATGCGGAGGACGCTGTCGCTTAGAAGTTCCGGCGTTTCGGAAACAAGCGGCAGGCGTCGACACGATTGTCGACGCGGCACGCAAAGTGCGTGCGCCACAAAACGTCATGATGCGCGATAGGCGGCGAGCACTTCGTCCACGTTCCCAAGCATCCTCACGCGGCCTCGTTCTAGCCACAAGGCGCGATCACACAACGAGGTCAGCAGTTCCTCCGAATGCGAGGCGAGAAGAATCGTATGCCCGGCCTTGCGCATTTCTTGTACCTTGCGATGCGATAGCTCCTTAAACGCCTGATCGCCGACGCCGATCATTTCATCGATCAAAAGAACATCGGGAGCCGCGCAGACGGCGACGGAAAACGCGAGCCGCAGGATCATGCCCTGCGAATACGTCCGCAACGGCTCATGGATAAATTCGCGAACGCCGGAAAATTCGGCGATCTCGTCGAACTTCGTCTCCATGTCTTTTCGCGAGAGGCCCATCAGCGCAGCCTGAATCCGCAGGTTTTCCGCGCCGGTGAGATCGTGGTGAAATCCAGCGCCAAGCTCAAGCAGAGCGCCGACGCGTCCGCCAACGTCGATGGTCCCGCTGTCGGGCTCCAGCAGTCCGGTGGCAAGGTTTAGAAGCGTGCTCTTCCCCGCCCCATTGGATCCCACAAGCCCAAGGCTCTCGCCGGGCGCCAGCGCAAAGGACGTATCTTTGAGCACCTCAATGCGGCGTCCCTTCGATGACGCGAAGAGATCTCCGAGGCGCTCGCGTAAGAGCTTTGGTCCGCCCTGCTTAGCAAAGCTTTTGGTGACGCGATCGAAGCGGACGGTTCCAGGAGGAATACGTTCGGCAGTCATCAAATATGCTCGTAAAACCGCAATTTCAACTTTGAAAAAATCAGCGCGCCGAGCCCCACGGTGAACGCCGCGGCGACCATCAAATTCGAAATCAAGGACCCGGGCGGTGCCTTGCCATCCAATAAAATATTGCGCGTGGCCAGCACCATCGCCGCCACGGGATTGAATTGATAAAGGGCCGCGTACCGTGCCGGAATGATTTCAAACGAGTAGAAAATCGGCACCAAGTAAAACAGAATCATGTTGAACGATTCCACCAAGTACCGCGTGTCCCGAATGTACACATTCAGGGCGCTCGCGCCCAGCGAAAGTCCGCAGATAAAAATGATGTAGAAGATCCACACAACGGGCAGCCAGACCCACGCCGCGGTGGGCCGAAGTCCGAAGGCCAGCGTGAAACCGATGAGCAGGGCAATCTGGATCAACAAATGCACCACGTGTGATAACACGGCAACAATGGGTACGATTTCGCGCGGCACGGGAACGCGCTTCACGAGCGGAGCGTTGTCCACAATGGAAAGCGTCCCGGAAAGAAACGCCAGCGTGAAAAAGTTATAGGGCACCAATCCGCAGAGGACAAACACAGGAAACAGCGGAGGGCGATCGCCACCGAAGACGCGCCCAAAGATGAACGTGAGCACCGTCATCATTACCAAGGGATTAATCAGCGACCACAGAACGCCCAGCGACATCGTGCGGTACCGCACGCGAAAATCCTTCATTACAAGGTTTTCGAAGAGATATCGATAGTCGCCGGTCCAGCGCCTTCGCGGTCTGCGCGCGGGGGTGCTCATTCGAGCTTCAGTATACAATGCCCGCTACAAATGTTTTATGTTTCAGTCCGATGCTTTATGTTCCATTGCGGGTCGCGCCATTCCAGGCGCACAGGAAACTGCGGCGCCAGGGAGGGAATAGTCCCCTGGAGTAGCCATTGTCGGGCACAACATACGGGCATAACCTAGACGTTAAAATCGACTCGGGCGCTAAAAATAAAGCTCCAGGGGTCGATACTGAGTTCAAGGGCGCGTGTCGCCCGGTGAGTAAAAACGTATGAAGGTAAATGATCCTAATCTGACTCCGCTCGGTTCCGCCGGTACGGCCGGGGCCCAGCAAACACAACGTTCCACACAAGTGGGCGGCAATGCGAACGGAACGTCGTCCGCGAGTTCGTCTTCTTCCTCCGACGATGTCAATTTATCGGAACTGGTACGCAGCCTTCGTTCGCTCGCGGCGGATTCGCCGGAGCGGCAAAGCAAGATCGAGCAGCTCGCGCGAACCTATGCGAGCGGCAATTACACGGTGGATCCCCAGGCTACAGCTGGAGCGATCATCGACGACGCAACCAAGGGGGCGTAAATGCAAGCCTGCGTGCAGGAAACACGCCACCATTTGGACCATCTCCGCGAAGCTCTAAAGTCGGCATCACCGCAGGAGCTTGTGGCGGTGATGCCCGGCTTCGAAGAATCCATTGCAGCGATGGAAGCGTCCGCCCAGGAACTGGAACGAGCACTGGCGCGCGGAGAAGTCCCGGATGCCGCGCTTCGCAAGGACATAGAGACGCTTTGCCAGGAGTTGGACGTGGCCCAGCAACTATTAGATCGCGGCCGCGAGCTGTGCGCGGCGCGTTCAATCTTAGTCGCGACGGCTGCGGGCGGCTACGGCGCATCTGGCAAACCGGCGGAGCTACGGCCGGGATCCAGCATCAAGATCGAAGGATAACGTCAGGAGAAACCATCTATGGGCAGCTTGACCACTGCGCTATTGAATTCCGCCGGAGCGTGCAGGTTTTCCAGCAAGGCTTCAACGTCATCGAAAACAACGTTACGAACGCCAATACGCCGGGATATTCCGCGCAGCGGCAAACACTGGTGGCGGCACCGTTCGAACAAGGCACAGGCCTACTCGGTGGACTTCGCGCCGGGCCTGTAACCAGCGCCGATTCGCCGTTTCTGGATCGCGCGGTGCGCAACCAAACACAGCAATTAGGCAGCGCGCGGCAGCAGGCATCCGATTTATCGCAGATCCAACCCTTGTTTGACACCAGCGGGCAGGCGCTTGTGCCAGGAGCACTCAACGCCTTTTTCAATAGCTTTTCTCAGCTCAGCGTGAATCCAAACGATCAGCCGAGCCGGCAGAACGCCATCACTGCCGCACAAAACCTGGCCCAACAATTCAACGCGAATGCGTCGGGAATCCAGCGCGCGCAGGCGAACGTGCAGAGCGAGACGACCGGCACCGTTGACGCGATCAATCAACTGGCCACGCAGATCGCGAACATCAACCGGGAATATCAGGCCACGCCGAATCGTACACAGGACGGCGGGTTGCAGGCACAGTTGAATTCCGCACTGGATCAGCTCTCGCAGTATGTGAGCTACACGACCATCGCCAATCCCGACGGCAGCTATAACGTACTCATTGGCGGTCAGACGTCGCTTGTGACGGGCGCCCAATCCTATGCAATCTCGGCGCAATCGACGTCTTCCGGGACGTCAATCACCGATGCGCAAGGCAACGACATCACAGCGCAGTTGCAGAACACCGGATCCAACAACGGCGGTGGCGCATTAGGCGCCGAACTGCAGACATCCAATGTCAATTTGCCGGGATATTTGACTTCACTGAACAATATCGCGCAGACGTTTGCGGACACGGTGAACACCACTCTTTCGCAGGGCGTGGATAGCAGCGGCAATGCGCCGGCGGTGAATCTCTTCCAGTACAACGCATTGACGGGCGCCGCGGCTACCCTGAGCCTCACGAACATCACTCCCGCGCAAATTGCGGCGGCATCGGCCAGTGCACCGGGCGGCAACGGCAATGCGCTGGCAGTGGCCAATATCGCGAAGCAGTCGATTGTCGGCGGCAGCACCGTTACGCAGGCCTACGGAAATCTTGCGGGACAGGTGGGCCAGGACGTCGCCAATGCAAAACAAGAGCAGACGACGCAGCAGAATCTGGTAGATCAAGTCCAGCAGCAGCGCCAATCCGCAACCGGCGTTTCCTTGGATGCGGAGGCGGCACAGCTCCTGCAATTGCAGCAGGCGTACCAAGCCGTAGGGCAGTTAGTGACGACGTTGAATCAGCTGACGCAGACCGTGATCAACATGGTCAAGTAAAAGACGGTCAAGTAAAAAGGAGGACCCAATGATTTCCAACCTCACACCACAGCGGCAGCAGTTCCTCGACAACTTGAACCAGATCAGCGATACCTTAAATCGGGCGCAGCTCGAAGTGACGTCCGGGCTCAAAGTCACGCAGGTCTCCGATGCGCCGGATTCGATTTCGATCCTGCTCGAGGCGCATGCAGGACTGGCCGCCACCGGGCAAACACTAACGAATCTGGGCCGCTTCACGACCGAAGTGAATGCAGGCGAACAAGCATTGCAATCTGCCGTTACAACCTTCGATCAGGTGCAGACGCTAGCAGCCACAGGCGCGACATTCACTCAAACGGCGACCGGAAACGCCATGCTCGCCAAGCAGGTGGATACGTTACTGCAGCAGTTCGTGGGCCTTGCCGACTCGAAAAACGAAGGACGCTATATTTTCGCGGGAGATCAAGATCAACAGATCCCCTATACCTACACGGCTGGGCAGAACCCGCCCGTAAGCGCCTATGGAGGATCGACGTCGACCCGCGTCGCGCAGGATGTGAACGGCACCGCATTCCCAGTGGCGTTGACCGCGCAGCAAATCTTCGACTCGACAGATCCCACGACGAACGTCTTCACAACGCTTCAGAACTTGAGCACCGCGCTATCCAGCAACAATCAACCCGCCATTCAGGCGGCGCTCAATGGACTTCCGGCAGTGAGCCAATATCTGAACACGCAGCTCGCGTTTTACGGAAACGTGCAAAAACAACTATCTTCGGCGACCACCTATGCCCAAAGCGTCCAACTGCAACAGCAGACGCAGGTGAGCGGATTGCAAGATGCCGACGTCTCACAGGCAATTCTCGAGATGACCCAAGCACAGACGCAACAGCAGGCGGCAGTGCAATCGGAAGCGCAGATCCCGCGGCAGACGCTATTCAACTTTCTCGCTTAGATATTGGCCTTACATATAGGCCTGTGGTCTTCGGCACGGCGAACGCGATAAAATGATCGCCTCCGCAAAGCCGCGCCATGAATATCACACTGCTCGACGATTACCAGGACACTCTGCGCACGTTACCGTGCTTTCAGACCATCGCGCACCACAACGTTACGATCTGGCGCGATCACACCAAGGACATCGACGAACTCGCCGAACGTTTGCGCGACACCGAGGCGCTTTGCCTGCTGCGCGAGCGAACGCCCATCCGCGCGGCGCTCATCGATCGCCTCGACAAGCTCCGCATCATCAGCCAGGTGAGCGTTTATCCGCACATCGACGTGGACGCGTGCACGCGGCGCGGAATCCTGGTCTGTTCTGAAACCGCGTCGCATCTCTCCTACGCCACAGCTGAACTGACTTGGGGCCTGGTCATCGCCTCGTTTCGGAGAATCCCGCAAGAGATGGCTTCGCTAAAGAGGGGCGGCTGGCAAACCTGCAGCGGCGGACTTGGGCTGCACGGAAAATCGCTCGGCATCTTTGGCTACGGGCGGATCGGAAAAATGGTCGCGAATTACGGGCGCGCATTTGGAATGCAGGTGCTGGTGTGGGGACGCGAATCAACGCTGGTGAAGGCACGCGCGGATGGATACGAGACCGCAGCGACAAAGCAGGAATTGTTTTCGAAGTGTGACGTCGTCTCACTCCATGTGCGCCTAGTTCCGGAAACACGAAACACCGTGACTTCCGCAGATCTCGCCTGCATGAAACCCGACGCGCTTCTTGTGAACACAAGCCGCGCAGGGTTGATCGAGCCTGGAGCATTGGAAACTGCGTTGCGCGCGGGGCATCCGGGAATGGCGGCGGTGGACGTGTATGAAGACGAGCCCATCATCGGCGGTCAACACCCTCTGTTGAAGATGGACAACGTCGTGTGCACGCCGCACCTCGGCTACGTTGCACGCGAGGATCTAAATCGAATGTTTACGAAAATCTTCGACCAGATCCTCGCTTACGAACGCGGAGCGCCCATCAACGTGGTGAATCCAGCGGCAATCGGGAGGGCCTAGCGATTACTCTTCGGAAATAACGACGCTCTTCAGGTCGTCACCCTGCTTGGTGGCGTTGACGATATCCTGCCCCTTCAGCACCTTTCCGAAAACAGTGTGCTTGCCGTTGAGCCAGTCCGTCGCAATGTGCGTGATGAAGAACTGGCTGCCGTTAGTGCCGGGTCCGGCATTCGCCATCGAAAGCGATCCCACCTGGTGAACATGGGGATTGCCCTTGAACTCGTCTTCGAAACGATAGCCCGGACCACCGCGGCCACTGCCTTCCGGGCAGCCGCCCTGGATCATGAAATCGTTGATGACGCGGTGAAACTTCGTTCCATCGTAGAATTTCTCGCGAGCCAGGAACACAAAATTATTAACCGTCTTCGGAGCTTCCTTCGCGAAAAGCTCGCAGACGATTTCGCCGCGTGACGTGGTGAACGTCGCGGTGTACTTTTTATTCGAGTCAATCGCCATCGCGGGCGGAGCGCTGTATTGTTTAGGCATGCGTTTCCCAGTTTAGCGCGGCGGGCGGTGCGTGGATGCGGAAACCCGCACGGGACTCGCGACACGTTGGAATCGCCACCGCGAGAGCGAGCGGCAGTTATTGCTACCATAGAAGTTTCCATTTCCCATGCTTAGGTTTGAAACAGCGGGAGAGTCGCACGGGGAGTGCCTTGTCGCGACGTTAACCGGTTTGCCCGCCGGTGTTCCCATTTCCATTGCGGCCATTGATCGTGAATTGTGGCGCCGGCAGCAGGGCTTCGGCCGCGGCGGACGCATGAAGATCGAAACGGATAAGGCCCACATTGTCAGCGGCGTGCGCCATTCGGCGACAATCGGCTCACCCATCGCCATCCTGCTCGAAAATAAGGACTGGAAGAATTGGACCGAAGCGCTCCCAGTCGAAGATATCGAAGGCGGCGAAGAAAAGAAGAAACCCGTGACGCGTCCTCGTCCGGGTCACGCCGATCTGGCCGGCTGCATCAAGTACGATTTCCACGATGCGCGCTACATCCTGGAACGAGCAAGTGCGCGTGAGACCACGGCCCGCGTGGCGCTCGGCGCGCTCGCCAAGGCATATCTTGCGGAATTCGGAATTCAGGTGCTCAGCCACGTGATTGCGGTTGGCGAAGCCCGGCTAGAGCGTCCGGCAAGCTGGGAAGAGCTCGTTGAGCTCAGTAAACGTGACGAAGTTCTCCTGGGCTGCGTGGATCCCGAGGCCGAGCAGCGAATGAAGGCCGTGGTCGATCAGGTTTACAAAACCGGTGACACCGTCGGCGGCGTATTCGAAGTGGTCGCGCGCGGCGTGCCGGCGGGTTTGGGATCGCACATCGCGTGGGACACGCGGCTGGACGGAAGACTTGCGCAGGCAATCGTTTCCATGCAGGCCGTGAAGGGCGTGGAGGTCGGCTTCGCAGCAGAAGGCGCGGCGGCGTTTGGATCGAAAGTGCAGGACACGATCCACTACGATACGGAGCATCACGCGTTCACGCGTGGCGCCAATCGCGCCGGCGGCTTGGAAGGCGGCATCACCAATGGCCAGGACATCCTGGTTCGCGGGATGCTGAAGCCCATCTCCACTTTGCGACGCCCCCTCGAAAGCGTCGACCTGAACACGCGTGAAACCGTGCAGGCGGCCTACGAACGTAGCGACGTAGCGGTGGTTCCGGCTGCGGGCGTGATTGCCGAGGCCATGGTGGCGCTAGTGCTCGCAGGCGCGATGATTGAGAAATTTGGCGGCGATTCCATGCGTGAGGCCAAGCGCAACTACGAGGGATATCTCGCCCAGGTGAAAGAATTCTGATGGTTTATCCGATCGTAAAATACGGGCAGCCCGTTTTAGAACAGAATGGCGCGGATGTAGACAACTTCGGCTCCGACGAGCTCAATAAGTTGATCGAAGACATGTTCGAATCGATGTACGCGGCCAAAGGCGTCGGTCTCGCGGCTCCGCAAATCGGCATCAGCAAGCGTCTCGCCGTGATCGACGTCACCAGCGGTGAGGATCCTGCACAGAAGATCGTGCTGGCAAATCCTGTCGTCGTAAAAGTCGAAGGCTCACAGCGAAGCGAAGAAGGTTGCCTCAGCCTACCGACGTTTCGTGAATTAGTGACTCGGCCGCGCGTCGTGACCATCAAGGCGCAGGATGCGACTGGCGCAACGTTTGAAATGACGGGCGAGGATCTTCTGGCGCGCGCGTTCCTGCATGAAATCGACCACCTGCACGGCAAGCTCTACATCAGCCACGTCAGCCCGTTGAAGCGCGACCTCATCCGTCGCAAAGTGCGCAAACTGCAAAAAGCCGGCGAGTGGGAATAATCACCCAACAACGGCGCAGGCAAACGTAAAATGAAGCTGATCTTTATGGGCACGCCCGCCTTTGCGGTTCCCACACTCGAGCGGCTCCACAGCAACGGGCATGATATCGTCGCCGTGTTCACGCAACCGGATCGCCCGAAGGGGCGCGGCCAACATGATGCGATGCCTCCGGTGAAAGAAGCCTCATTGCGCCTGGGGCTCCCCGTACATCAGCCAGAACGCGTCCGGCGTCCCGAAGTCGTCGAACAAATTCGCGCAATAGCGGCCGAGTCCATCGTTGTGGTCGGCTACGGACAAATCATCCCCAAATCAATTTTGGATATTCCGCCCAAGGGCATCATCAACGTTCACGCGTCTCTGCTGCCGAAATATCGCGGAGCGGCACCGATTCAGTGGGCCATCGCGCGCGGCGAAACGCGCACAGGCGTCACGACGATGCGAATCAACGAAGGTCTCGATACCGGCGACATGCTTCTCAAATGGGAGACGGAGATCGGCCCGGAAGAAACCGCGCCGGAGCTCAGCAAACGCCTGGCGGACGCCGGTGCGGATCTCGCCGTGCGCACGATGGCCGAGATCGACACCATCGTACCGGAGCCGCAGGTTGACGCTGACGCAACACTTGCGCCGATCCTCAAGAAGGAAGACGGGCGCATCGATTGGACCAAGCCTGCGCGCGAAATTTTGAATCGCATGCGCGGTTTTGATCCGTGGCCCGGCGCGTATTCCACCTTGCGCGGCCAGAAGTTTCAAGTATGGAAGGCAGCTATCGGAGACGCGAAGCTCTCGCCAGGGGCGCTGCGCGTGGCCCACAAGAAACTCTACGTTGGATGCGGTGCCGGAGAATCCATCGAATTGATGGAGATTCAGTTAGAAGGAAAAAAGCGGATGGCTGTGGCAGCATTCCTCAATGGATTCACGCCTTCCGCGGATGAAACTTTAGGTGTCGAGGTGCTGGGATGAACATACCTGTAGGATTTCGATTCGCCGCCACGTATGCGGGAATCCGGAAAGTCGCGAAAGATGACGTTGCGCTGATCGTGTCGGATCGTCCGGCAGTGGCCGCCGCCGTGTTCACGCAAAATCTGGTTGCCGCCGCGCCAGTCGTCGTCGCCAAAGCCAATCTGAAAACGTCACGCGGCACGGCTCGCGCAATTTTGGTCAACGCAGGCAACGCCAACTGCGCCACGCGCACCGGCGAAAAGGTCGCATTGCAAACGGTGAAAGCCGCAGCCAAGAGCCTCGGCGTGAAGCCCGAGCAAATCCTGCCCGCGTCCACCGGCGTCATCGGCGTAGAAATGGATGGCGGCAAGATCGTCAATGCCCTGCCGAAGCTTGTCGCTTCGCTCGACGCCGCGAATTTCGACGCAGCCGCAAATGCCATCATGACGACGGACCTTGTGCCGAAAACGGCATACGCCGAAGTAAAAGGCGCAAGGATCGCGGGCATGACCAAAGGCTCCGGCATGATTCAGCCCAACATGGCGACCACCCTGGGATTCGTGGTCACCGATGCCGTCGTTTCTCCCGCAGTGCTCAAGGCCGCGTTGAAGAAAGCGATAGATCGCAGCTACAATCGCATTTCCGTGGATGGGGACACCTCCACGAACGATATGGTCGCCGTGATGGCCAACGGTGCGTCGGGCATCAAACCTTCGGCCAAGGCTTTCGAAACGGCTCTCACCAGCGTCCTGGAATCTTTGGCGACGCAGATCGCACGCGACGGCGAAGGTGCAAAAAAACTGGTCACCATCGACGTCGAGGGCGCGCGCAATGAAGCGGACGCCGCCAAGATCGCGCGGTCCATTGCAAACTCACCGCTCGTGAAAACGGCCATCGCGGGATCGGATCCGAACTGGGGACGCATCATCGCGGCGGCGGGATATTCCGGCGTGAAGTTCGATCCACGCAAGACGGACATCGATATGCAGGGCATGGCCGTGTGCCGCGCTGGACTCGCCGCCAACTTCAGCGAAGACGCACTAAAGAAGAAGCTGGACGAGCGCGACTGCCACATCCGGCTTTCGATTCGCGGCACCGGTCGCGGCAAGGCGCGTTTCTGGACGTGCGATTTCACCTACGACTACATCCGCATCAACGCCAGCTATCGGACCTAACCATGCGCGTACTGGCCGCCCTCATCGCATTGCTGACCGCACCGTTTGCGCTAGCGGCCGATCTGCCGACAGAGGCGCTGCGCCCGATCACCGACGCCGCGTCGGCGCTCGCCAGCGAAGACAGTTCGGCATTCCTCGAGCAGTTCGATCGCGACATGCCAGGCTATGCCGCGTTGCGTGCGAATGTGGAAGCGCTTACCGGCGCAAGCCAGCCGGTCTCCACGATCGAATCCGTCACAAACGATGGCGACGCACAGCAACAAACGGTCGAACTCGATTGGCTCCTTGCGATCAACGACAAAGATCACTCGGGCAGTCGCAAGGAAACGCGGCGGAGTATCGTGAAGTGCCGGTTAGAGCTGCGCGGCAAACGCTGGAAGATCGTCGCGCTCGAACCAGTCGATTTCTTTCGACCGTAGAGCAACCGCCACAGCGAACTACAGCGATCCTTCCATGGGTAACGCCAGAGGAGGCTCGACAAGGAAATCCATCCCCGCCATTCTCTGCAGCGCATCCTGAATGGATTGTTCCGTCGTGGGCGCGACCGTAATCACGAACGGCAGATCATCGGCATTCGGTTGCGGCAACTGCAGCACCGCGTCGAGCGAAATCTTTTCCGCCGAGAGTGCCGCGGCAAGCGACGCGATGATACCCGGGCGATCCTTCACCCGGAAACGCAAGTAATACGCCGAATGATTGAGTGCGATCGGCAACGGCTTGTACTCCCCAAGACGCGCGTGCGCGAACGGCGAAACGCGCTCGGGACTTCCAGAACGAATCTCGCGAGCTACGCGCATCAAATCACTGACCACGGCGACCCCCGTGGGCAAAGGCCCCGCGCCGCGCCCGTAGTAGAACGTATCGGCCCCGTACTTGCCGCGCACCCATGCGGCGTTGTAGGCTCCACGAACGCTCGCCAAAATGGTCGAACGAGGCAGCAGCGAAGGACGCACCGAAAGCAGCAAGCCCTTCGGTGTTTGACGCGCCGCGCATACCAGGCGGATCGTATGATCCAGCATGTGCGCGTATTCAAAATCGATCGGCGAAATGCGGCGAATACCTTCCGTGTAAATGTCCGACGGAACGATCCGTTCCCCAAACGCGAGTGCCGAAAGAATCGCGAGTTTCGATCGCGCGTCAAATCCATCCACGTCGGCGGAAGGATCTGCCTCCGCGTAACCAGCAGCCTGCGCCTCGGCCAGCACGTGACCAAAATCCGCGCCGCGCTGCTCGATCTCCGTCAGGATAAAATTGCACGTCCCGTTCAGGATGCCGTAGAGCGTCGTGATGCGATCGCCCGAAATGCCTTCGCGCAACACGGTGTGAATCGGGATGCCGCCGGCAACACTCGCCTCCATCGCGATATTGATGCGCGCGGCGATCGCTTGATCCCACAGTTCGGCACCGTGCAATGCCATCAGCTCTTTATTCGCCGTGACAACGGACTTCCCGCATGCCGCGGATGCTTCAATAATCTCGCGTGCTACGCCGGTGCCGCCAATCAATTCGGCGACGATGTGGATGTCCGGGTGATTCACGACCTCGCGCCAGTCAGCGGTCTTCAGCGCGCCCTCGAGTCCCGCGGGCAATTTCGCCGAAGCCACGTGACGGCTGCAAACCGCGGCGACGTGCAATGGAAAACCAAGCTTCGCGGCGATCTGCGAAGCATTTTCCGTAAGGATGGTCAACGCGCCGGAGCCGACGTTGCCCAGTCCGATAATCCCAATATTGACTGGCTGCATATAAGAATAAGACCGACTTGTATCATAGTAAGTGATGAAACATGCGTGGCTCCCGCTGCTTCTAGCAATTGCCGCACTGGCTCAAGAACCTGGCTTCCCGCCCGACCTCTCTTTGCCCCCGGGGCGCGTTCGCTACGGCGGAGCAAAGCGCCGGCAAAGCGACGCGCTTTCGAAAGAAGACTTCAAGAATAATGTCCGCGACGCGGCCGAGCTCGTCAAACTGAGCCAATCGCTCGAAGCGTCCATCGCCCGCGATGGCAGCTATATCGTCAACGCGAACGACATCCGCACGGCAGAACAAATCGAGAAGCTCGCAAGAAAGATTCGCGGGCGACTGAAGCCGTTTTGAACGAAGTCCGTTTTGAGCGAAGTTATGTTACGCTAGAACGTTTACCTACCCTTATGGCTGTGACACGCGAAAAATCCCAACTCATGAGCGCCTCGGAAATCGACCGGACCCTGGTCCGGCTGGCGCACGAAGTCCTGGAACGCACGGCAGATCTCGATAAGCTCGTCTTTATCGGCGTCCGCCGTCGGGGCGTCCCGCTCGCGCAGAGGCTGGCCCAAAAGATCGAAGCTCTCGAGGGACGCAAGATCCCCGTCGGCACCCTGGACATCAATCTTTATCGTGACGATCTCACCACCGTCGCCAACCAACCCGTTATCAATGCTACGGACATCCCGTTTTCGGTTACCGGGAAGGACGTCATTCTGACGGACGATGTGCTGTACACCGGCCGAACCATCCGCGCGGCGCTTGACGCGCTGTTCGATCAGGGCCGTCCCTCGCGCGTCCAACTGCTGGTACTGGTCGATCGTGGGTGGCGCGAATTGCCCATTGAGGCCAGCTTCGTGGGCCGCAAGCAACAAACCGACGCCAACGAAATCATCGAAGTGAAGTTCCGTGAGATTGACGACATGGAAAAAGTTCTGCTCGTGGAAAAAGTCGAGTAACGCATCATGGCTGGTCTTCTTGGAATTGAACATTTAACGCGCGTAGAGATTCAGGCGATTCTGGATCGTGCCCGCGATTTTCAGCCCGCACCCGGGCAGAGCTTCAAGAGATTCGATCTGCTGCGCGGACGCACGGTCGTGAATCTTTTCTTCGAAGCCTCTACCCGCACCCGGACGAGTTTCGAAATCGCCGCCAAACGCCTCGGCGCGGATGCGGTTTCAATCACGGCACAGGCTTCCAGCGTTTCAAAGGGAGAATCGCTAGTCGATACCCTGAATACTCTCGGCGCGATGCGACCGGATGCCATCGTCATGCGGCACGGGGCTTCCGGAGCGCCGCACTTCCTGCAGCGTCATCTTGGCATCCCCATCATAAATGCGGGCGATGGCACCCATGAGCATCCGACGCAGGCATTGCTCGATGCGCGAACGATTCTCGATCGAGGCAAACAATTGGATGGCTCGCGCGTGGCAATCATTGGGGACATCGCACATAGTCGGGTCGCACGCTCAAACATTCATTTGCTGTCGAAATTTGGCGCGCAGATCGTCCTGTGCGGACCCGCCGCGCTGCTTCCTCGTGAGCTTGGAAACCTTGCTCCGGGCGTGACGCTCACCACAAACATGGACGAAGCGATTCGCGACGCCGACGTCATCATGATGCTCCGCGTGCAACTGGAACGGCAACATGAAGCGGCGTTTCCCGCAGGCGAATATTTCCGATTTTACGGCCTACGGCTGGAGCACCTGAAGCTGGCGAAGCCAGACGTTGTTGTCATGCATCCCGGACCGATTAATCGAGGCCGGGAGATTTCTTCCGAGGTCGCCGATTCGCAACGCTCCGCGATCTTGAATCAAGTGGAGAACGGAATTTCAGTGCGCATGGCTGTATTGGAGCGTGTCTTGGGCGACAAAAACGTTGCAGACGAATCGGGCGAAAGCGCGACGGGGCAGCAAGCGGAGGGAGGGGCTCATGTCGGCGCTGCTCATTAAGAACGGACGTGTTATCGACCCGGCTTCGGGACGCGACGCAATCGCGGACGTTTGGATTGAAGACGGACTCGTCAAAGGAGTTGGCGTAGGACTCGCGTCAAGCGACGCCACTGAATTCGATGCGACCGGCATGATCGTCGCGCCTGGCTTCATCGACATGCACGTGCATTTGCGCGAGCCGGGCTTCGAACACGCCGAAACCATCGAATCCGGTTCTCGCGCCGCGGCCGCTGGCGGATTCACCAGCATCTGCCCCATGCCGAATACATCGCCGGTGAACGATAGCGTCACGGTGACGAGCTATATCGTCGAGAAAGCGCGCCGTCGCGCCATTGTGAACGTGTTTCCGATCGGAGCGATCACCAAAGGCAGCGCGGGCGAGGAATTAGCGGCCATTGGTTCCATGAAGGAAGCGGGCGCCGTTGCGATCTCCGACGACGGCCGCCCCGTGATGAACGCTCGCGTGATGCGTCGGGCGATGGAATGCGCCCGCAGTTTCGGCATCCCCGTGATCAACCACTGCGAGGACCTGCACCTCAGCGCGGGCGGCGACATGCACGAAGGATTGGAATCCGTTCGACTTGGCCTGCGCGGGATTCCGGGAGTTTCGGAAGAAGTCATGGTGGCCCGCGACATCCTGCTCGCGGAATTGACAGGTGCGCGCTACCACGTGGCGCATATTTCGTCGAAACATTCCGTGGAGATGGTGGGCTTCGCGAAGTTGCGTGGATTGTCGGTGACGGCGGAGATCACACCGCATCACTTCGCGCTTGCCGATACGGACATGCATCCGTACGACAGCAATTACAAAATGAAGCCGCCGCTGCGGTCGGTCGCGGACGTCGAAAGCATGATCGAAGGCGTCGTAAGTGGCGCGATTGATGCCATCGCCACCGATCACGCTCCTCACGCCGGCAGCGAGAAGATGCAGGAGTTCGAGCAGTGCCCGTTTGGGATCTTGGGCCTGGAAACCGCGATCGCCGTTTCACTCGAGCGACTCGTCCACACCGGACGCATATCTCTAGTGCATTTGGTGCGCATGTTCACGGCAAATCCGGCATGGATTTTGAACTTGAATCACGCGGACCGCGGCCCTGCCCGGGGAACGCTCGCACCCGGTTCGGCGGGCGATGTGACCGTGTTTTCCACAGAGCGCGACTGGACCTACGACGTCAACAAATCGCCGTCGAAGAGTCGCAATTCACCTTTCGACGGAAAGAAGTTCCGCGGAGGCCCGGTGGCCACCATCGTCGGCGGCCAAATCGTTTGGCAGGCCTGACGCCGGCTTACGCTCGAGCCGCTTTACAGCTGTCGCACGGACAAATCTTGCGGAAGTGATCAAACGAGTAGATTCCCGTGGAATGCCCGTCCGACCAATCGATACGAATCGCGTAGCCACCTACCGATTCCACGGAC
Source organism: uncultured Acidobacteriia bacterium (assembly GCA_903892565.1). GTDB lineage: Bacteria > Acidobacteriota > Terriglobia > Bryobacterales > Bryobacteraceae > Palsa-187. The sequence continues at coordinate 368 of CAITIX010000290.1, read as the reverse complement.
AACATTTTGAGCGTCGGCTTAAACATCGGAAACAGATCCGCGGGAGCCGCCGCGTAATTGGTCTTCTGCGGCTCCGTGCCGTGCGCACCGGTGCACGTGGCACAGGGGCACTCGTCGCGCAGATATCCAAGGGGATAGTCGCTGTGGTGCCCGTCTTTCCAATCGATTTGGATGCCTCGGGACTTGGAGACGGCAATGTGTTCGGGTTCGTGGACAGATGTACTCACAATAAAATTTCGAAAACCTTTACGAAGGATTGACTCGTTCAATGTCGCGGATGCCCGGTATGCGGCGGCACGCCGACACTACTTTTTCCAACTGCTTCTTATCGCGAACATCCACGGTGATGTCGATCACGGCGCCGTCGG
>CAITIX010000289.1 GCA_903892565.1 uncultured Acidobacteriia bacterium | reverse complement strand
GGCGGCGAACCTGCGTCGTGACGTCTTCAAGCGCGGTAGTCGCCACTTCAAAAACGAGCTCGTCATGGACCTGCATAACGAGCGATGCGGGCGGCCGCTCGCGCACCATCCAGTCATCAACGGCAAGCATCGCACGTTTGATAATATCGGCCGCCGTGCCCTGCATGGGCGCATTGATCGCCGTACGCTCGGCATACTGTCGACGCTGCACGTTACGAGAATCGATGTCCGGCAAATACAGGCGCCGTCCGAACACCGTTTCAACGTACCCCTGTTCGCGGGCACGCACCCGTGTGTCCTCCATGTATTTCTTTACCCCGGGGTAGCGGGCGAAATACAAATCCACATACGCCTGCGCTGCCCCGCGTTCGATGCCCAGTTGACGGGCTAGTCCGAAAGCAGACATCCCGTAGATCAGACCGAAATTAATTGCCTTGGCGGCTCTTCGCTGCTCGTCGCCCACCGCCTCGAGGGCGATCCCAAAAACTTCCGCGGCCGTAGCCCTGTGAATATCCGCCCCAATCGCAAAGGCGGCGAGCAGCCGCTCGTCGCCCGACAGATGGGCCATGATGCGCAATTCAATCTGCGAATAATCTGCGGCGAGCAAGCGCGACCCGGGCGGCGCAATGAATGCTTGGCGGATGCGCCGACCCTCCGGCGTACGGACGGGTATGTTCTGCAAGTTAGGATCGGAGGATGACAAACGCCCCGTGGCCGCAATCGCCTGATGGTAACTGGTGTGGATCCGACCGGTAGCGGGATTGACCTCGAGCGGCAACTTATCTGTGTAGGTGGATTTGAGCTTAGTTAGTCCACGGTACTCCAGAATCAGGCGGGGCAACGGATAGGATTCGGCTAATTCCTGCAGGGCCGATTCTGCCGTCGAAGGTTGGCCAGTAGGGGTCTTGGCGGTTATCGGGAGCCCGAGGCGCTCGAAAAGGATCTCCTGAATCTGTTTGGGTGAGCTCATATTGAACTCACATCCGGCAAGCGTGTAGGCATCCCGGGCCAATACCTGAATTTTGAAGGCGAGCTCTTCGCTCTGTGCGGCGAGCATCGTGGTGTTGATTAGAACACCCCGGCGTTCGATGCGGGAAAGCACGGACACCAGTGGGATTTCTATTTCATCAAGTAACTGGTTAAGCGTCGGTATTTGTTGCACACGGGGCCACAGACTCTGGTGCAGTTTGAGACAGATATCCGCGTCTTCTGCGGCATAAGGGGTCGCTTGTTCGATGGAGACCTGATCGAAACACAGCTGATTGCTGCCCTTACCCGCCACGTCTTCGAAGTGAATGGTGGTATGACCGAGGTACTTGAGTGCGAGCGAATCGAGATCGTGTCGGGTTATCGTGCTGTTCAGTACATAAGATTCGAGCATCGTGTCATAGCGGATGCCGCGCAGTTGGATCCCATGGTTCGCCAGTACACTTTTATCGTATTTGAGATTATGCCCAAGCTTGAGGATGGCGGGATTTTCAAGGAGGGGCTTGAGTAAGTCGAGAACGATCTCGCGGGGCAACTGGGGGGGGACGCCTAGATAGGTATGCGCGAGTGGCACGTAGGCCGCCATGCCTGGCTCACAGGAAAAGGAGACGCCCACAATCCGAGCGTCAATGTAATTGAGGCTTGTGGTTTCCGTATCAAAGGCAAAATAGGGCGCGGCTCGCAGTCGCGAAAGCCAAACCTCCAAGTGCTCCATCGTCAAGACGGTTTCATAGTCCGCGCGAGTGACGACTTCCGGGATCTCCGATGCGGTTGGCGAGTCCGGAAACTGG
>CAITIX010000288.1 GCA_903892565.1 uncultured Acidobacteriia bacterium | reverse complement strand
TCTGATTGGAAGCCTTTGCTCGACAAGTGGCTCGCGTGGACCTCCTCGCTCACGGCGGAATCCGCCATGGCCGACGTGTCATGGAAGGACGCAAAGGGCAACACCCAGTCCAGCCCCGCCTACCAAATCGTGCTTCATGTAGTGAACCACGGCACCCATCATCGCGGCCAGGTCTCGGGCTTTTTGCGCGCCATGGGAAAGGTCCCGCCATCGCTCGACTTGGCCCGCTATTACCGAGACATGAGCAAGCCGAAGTAGTACCACGGGAACTGCGGGCAGCCTGACGGAAGCCACACAACCTATTCATTCTAAATAACAAGTGGTGCAACCACCGTAGCCTTGTCGAGCTGGGTCCAGACCTCGACAAGGCTGTACTTTTTAGCCTATTCCAGAGTGTTTTTTTCTTGCAGACGGGGATTTCGCATGCGACAATTGCTGGAAGTTTTACCGTCGCGAAGGTTTTCGGTTTTGTCGAGCCGAGGGCGGGGACGACGCGGAACGAACGTCCCGGACAGAGCCGGGAATGGAATAGGAGATACCAGTAGTGAGAGAAAAGGGTGTTGTGAAATGGTTTAACGCCGCTAAAGGCTATGGATTTATCCAGCGCGCGAGCGGCGAGGACGTCTTTGTCCACTTTTCTGCCATTCAGATGTCCGGTTACCGGACCCTCGAGGAAGGCACCGAGGTGGAGTTTGAGGTCAAACACGGACCGAAAGGTCTGCAGGCGGAGAATGTGGGTCGCCCCTAATCTCACCAGGGATTCGACAGTACAAATTCTGCAATAGGCTTAGCAATAACCCAGGGGCCGTCCGCGCCGTAAGGTAGCGGGCGGCTTTTGATTTTTCCCCAGACTACATACAATATGGCCACGCGTCCCAGCTACGGAAGCAAACCTCGCAAGAAACCCACACCCCTCGATCGGGCGGGATTGATGTCCTATTCGGCGAAGGTCCTTTCCGTTCGTTCGCAGACGATTTCGGAATTGCGCGAGAAACTCAAGCGGCGTGCCGCGCAGGCGGACGACGTCGACGACGTGCTCCAGCGCCTGAAAGAAATGGGCTATCTCAACGACGAGCGCTTCGCCGAAACCTTCGCGTCATGGCGCCGGGATAACGAAGGACTCGGCAAAACACGCGTCCTGCGCGATTTGATGGCCCGTCGCGTCGCTCCCGCGGTCGCCAAGCAAGCCGCCGAAGCCGCGTTCCAGAAAACGGATGAGATCGCGATGATCGAAAAGTTCCTGGAGCGCAAATATCGAGGCAAGGATCTCGGAGCGCTGCTCGGCGAGCAGAAACATCTTGCATCGGCGTACCGAAAACTGCGGCTCGCGGGGTTCAGTTCGGGGAACGCGATCCGGGTATTGAAGCGTCACGCCGCGGAGGCAGAGAAGCTCGAGGATATGGAAGACTCATCCGACCCCGACCAATAGCGCCCTGTCCATCCGCCCTAATTCAGCAATGCCGCCGTATTCGTGAGTTCGCCCAACTGATGCATCCGGATCGTCACGGAATCGCCGTCGGCGAGCGCCGCATCGCGATGCACCATCACACCGGAGCCGGTCAACAACACAGACCCCGCGGGCACGGGATTCGCCCGCATCAGGTATTCGATCAGGTTTTCCAGTTTGCGGATCAAATCGGACGTCGAAGCCTGCGCCTGGAAGATCTGCTCCCCGCCACGATGGATGTGAACACTCATCTCCAACGCGTGAGGATCCGGGATTTCGTCGGCGGTAATCATCACAGGACCAAGCGCACAACTTGCGTTGTAGGACTTCGCTTGCGCCATGTAGAACGGATTCTCGTATTCCAGATCGCGCGCCGTAACATCGTTCGCCAGCGTGTAGCCAATGATACGTCCCTTGGCTCCGAGCACCACCGCCAATTCGGGCGCCGGCGCGGTAAACGTCGAATCGGGACGAATACCAATCGCCTGGCCGGGTCCGACGCACACACGCGACGTTCCTTTGAACACAAATTCCGGACGATGAGCCGCATGCGACTGCTGATGGTACGCGTTGCCGCCTGCGAGTCCTGCATCCCTCGCGATGGCCGACGATGCGTACGTCGCACCCGCCGCCCACACTTCTTTCGGATGCAGAGGGATTAGCGGCACTGCCGAAACCGGATGCCTGCTCGCTAACCCAGCAGCCAGGTGCGGCAGAGCTTCGCCTTCTTTTTCTGCCCGCAGAATCAGGTCGGTCAGCGTATAATCCGGTATCGGACGCGCCGAACAGACATCGAAAATCGCGGCCGTAACCGCTCCGTTCCACTTCACTTGCCCTAGTCGCATACTGCTGAAACCAACTGCTGGAATCGGGACAGATTGGCATGCCCCTCTTCCAAATTCATCCTTCTGTGAGATTGCCTTCTAGAATTTTACCTTGGGAACTTCGCGTTCGGCACCTTCCGCCTTAAAATAAGCGTCGTTGCGCTGGAAGCCAAACATCGATGCTGCGATGTTCTTGGGGAACAGCGCGATATCCGTGTTGTATTTCTGGACGATCTCATTGTAGTTGCGGCGTTCGACAGCGATGCGATTCTCCGTGCCCGCGATCTCGTCCTGTAGGCGCAGAAAATTCTCGTTCGATTTGAGATTGGGATAATTCTCAACCACCACCAGCAGGCGAGAGAGCGCTCCATCCAGTTGCGTGTTCGCGGCGATCTTATCGGCCGGCGTCTTGGCGCCGCCGAGGGCCGCACGAGCGCTGGTCACCGAATCCATCACCGATTGTTCTTGCTTGGCAAAACCCTTCACGGTTTCCACCAGGTTCGGGATCAGATCGGCACGGCGCTCGAGTGCGACGTCCACCTGGGACCACGCGCCATTGACCGCCTCACGCTCCGTCACCAATTCATTACGAGCGCCCATCAGGCTACCGCCAATCATCAGCGCGATCAGTACGATCACAGCCAAACCAATCAATGCGATTTTCATGTTCTCTTCTCCTTCGTGGATTTACCCACGTTACAACGACTGCGCCTTCTTGTCTTCCAATCCATCCACAAACTCAACCAATTTGCGCACGCATTCCAGGTAATCCGCAAAGAGCGCCGCCGGCTCTACCGATGCGGTCTCTGCTCCGTGCTTGTTCTCCCGCAAATTCAGGAGCGTGGTAAAAGGAGCCATATCGCACGCTAGCGCTTTCCCTAGGCCCGCGACCACCACGCGACGGTCGTGTCCGATATCGCGCTTGGCAACGGCCAGCGCGTGCCGACCCAGCAAACAAAATGTCGTCACCGAATCCATACAAAGCTTCAACAGCGCGGCGTTGTCCGAAAGGACCCCAGCAGCCTGCTGCCGCAAACGAAATAACTTCGAGCGCAACTCATGTTCCAGATGCACGCGATAGTGTCTTGGGTCCACCTGTAAGTTCGCGATGACATCTATCCCGTAAAGCACCTTACGGCGCTCCTTCATGTCCGAAAACTCTACCGGGAAACAATCCGCGGAATTGTGCGCCTCTTCCTCGCTCATCATCAACGGCGAGCCATGCCCGCGCTCCCGCCACCAACGCAGGACAGGCTCCCCATCCCCTAATTCCCGCGGCGTCACCTGTTTCAGCACACACAACACGTCCACATGCGAATAGCGATCGTGCTGGCCTTCCAGCGCCATCGATCCATAGAGGATCACGGACACCAGGCGGTCATTGAAGGCCCGCTCGAGCTTCGTGACTAGTTCCTGAATTTCGTCGCTCATCTTGCTACCAGCCTCCCCGATCACCAACCACCCGACGCCCCGCCGCCACCCGAGCTTCCTCCGCCAAATCCCCCAAATCCTCCGCCACCGCCGCCACCATCGTGGTCGCCGAATCCACCGCCACCCCAATTGCCGCGGCCGCCCATCATATTGCCGAGGATGATCCCGGGAATCACGCCCGAGCCACCGCCGCCTCCACGCCCCAGCAGCATGAACAAGAAAATCAGCCCCAGAACGATCAGAGGGAACGGAATTTGGACAACGTGCGCCGGAGGACGCCGAGTGCCGATCGGCAAGGGCACGTCACCTAGTGCAACGCCTTTCGCCCTTGCAATTTGATTCCCGAATTCTTCCGCCGCAGCGAGCAGCGCGCCGGCGTAGTTGCCCTGCTGCAGAATCGGACGAATATTGCGCAGCACACCGCCCGCGTCGCCATCCGTAATGATCGGCTCCAGACCATAGCCGATTTCCGCACGGCTCTTGCGATCGTTGATCGAAAGCAGGATCAACAGTCCTTCGTTCGTCGCTTTGTTGCCGATGCCCCATTGCTTATACAGCCGGTTCGCGACGTCCTCCACCGGTTCGCCGTCGAGCGTATCCACCAGAACGATGGACATCTGCACGCCCGTCACGCGCTCCAGGTTGGCGCAATAGGCTTCCAGCGCCTGTTGGCCCGCGGGCTCCAGCTTATGAGCGAAATCGTTGACGTAGCCCGTCGGCTTGAGCTTCAACGTATCGATGCCCCAGGCACACGTTGCCGCCAACGCGATCAAAACTCCGAGGCTGAGAAATCGTTTCATGCGGGAACGCCAACCACTACTGCCAGCACGGCTAAAACATCATGCCAAATCGGACCGGCGAATGCGGAATCCGTTTAATTTGCCGAGCGCGGCCACCGCAATGCGGCGATGATCGAAGAACTGCTCGGAGAGCTTCAAGACCTGATCGGCGGTAACGCGCTCCACACTCTCCAGCATTTCGTCGATCGTATAAAAGCGCTTGAAATACAGCTCTTGCCGCGCCAGATTTCCCATGCGGCTCGACGATGATTCCAAGCCCAGCACGAACGATCCCTTCAGATGATCCTTCGCTCGACGCAGTTCCTCTTCCGTGACCAACCCTGTCGCCAGTTGCCGCAGTTCGCGCGTGATGGAATCCACCACTTTCCCCGCCGACTTCGGCGACGTCCCTGCGTACACCAACAAGCACCCCGCGTCGCGATACATTGCCAGTTCCGAATAAACCGTGTAGGCCAACCCTTGCCGTTCGCGAATGTTCTGGAACAGGCGCGAGCTCATGCCGCCGCCCAAAATCGCATTCAGGATGTAACATGCGTAACGATCGTGATGCGGCAGCGCGATCGCCGGAACGCCGACGAATACATGCACTTGCTCGATCGAACTTTTGTTGCGAACCACAATCGGCGCATGCGGAGTGGGGGTGTTGTCCGTTCGCGTAAAACGATGCGGCTTCAGGTCGCCCAGATGATCCTCTACTAGTTGTACGATTCGCCGGTGCGTTAAGTTCCCCGCCGCCGTCACCAGGATGTTTTTCGGCGTGTAGTAGTGGTGATAGTAGCTTTCCACCATCTCGCGCGTGAAACTCTTGATCGTCGCCTGCGTACCCAGAATCGACCGCCCCAGAGGATGTCCCTTCCAGAAGTTGCTAGCGAAAATTTCGTGCGCCAGCGATTCGGGATTATCCACCTCCATCTTCAACTCTTCCAGAATGACGCCCTTCTCTTTTTCGAGCTCCTGCTTTTCGAACAGAGGATTGCGCACCAAATCGGAGATCACATCGAACGCTTGCGGAATGTGTTCGTCCAACACCTTTACGTTGAAGCTAACCAGTTCCTTCGACGTGAACGCGTCGAGCCCTCCGCCCACCGAATCCGCCGAGCGCGCAATCTGCTCCGCCGTGCGATTCTTCGTCCCCTTGAACAGCATGTGTTCAATAAAGTGCGAAATGCCGGTCAGTTCCTTGGATTCCTCACGCGCGCCCGTACCGATCCAAATACCGACCGACGCGCTTCTCACGTGCGGCATTTTTTCGGTGATCACGCGAACGCCGTTCCCGAGAACCGTGCGTTCGACTTCGCGATTTCTGCTTTCCGAATTTTTGCGGATAGTGGCCACTTTGCGGGGGGGCATGAATGTAACTCTATTGTACCGCGCGCATTTGCCGGGCACCGATTTTCGCGCGGCCAGCAGCGGCCCGGGTGCTACACTGAGGACATGCCGCAAGCTATTGTAGGCATGGAACTTGGCGATATCCGCGCGGCCTTGGGTGCAGATCAGCCCGCATTCCGTGCCAAGCAAATCTACGACGCCGTGTACCGACAGAAGGTCGCCGATCTCGACGCGATCTCCAATTTACCCAAAGCGTTGCGCGCGCGCCTTGCCGAAGAATTTCCGCTTGGGCTGCCCACCATCGAGCGCCGTTACGACTCCATCGACGGCACCGTGCGCTATCTTTTGAAGCTCGCCGACGGGAGGACGGTAGAGACTGTCTGGATGCCGGAGAGCCGCGCGCGCGAAGACGCAGGAGATGAAGCGGACGAGCACGATTGGGATCGCGCGACGATTTGCATTTCCAGCCAAGTGGGATGCGCGGTGGATTGCCAGTTCTGCATGACGGCAAAGCTCGGATTCGAGCGCAATCTGACGGCGGGCGAAATCGTCGGGCAAGTTTTGATCGCTGCCGGAACCGCGCCGGTGGATCGCCTGAACATCGTCATGATGGGCCAGGGTGAGCCGCTACTCAATTTGCCGAACGTGCTCAAAGCCACGCGCCTGCTGACCGATCCCAACGGCATCGGCATTTCTCCGCGCCGGATTACGCTTTCGACTTCCGGCATCATTCCGAAAATCGCCGAACTGGGGCGCGAAGAGATCCGCCCGAAGCTGGCCATCTCCTTGAACGGATCGAACGAGGAGCAGCGCCAGGCCATCATGCCGATCACGCGCAAATATCATCTGCGCTATTTGATCGAAGCGTGCAAGCGGTATCCTCTGCGTCCGTGGGAGAAACTAACGTTCGAATACGTCCTTCTCGGAGGCGTCAACGATACGGATGCCGACGCGAAGCGTGTCGTTCGCTGGCTCGCGAATCTCGACGCGAAGGTGAACCTGATCGTGTGGAATCCCGGGCCGGAGATTCCGTTCGTAAAACCGGATCCCGAGCGCGTCGCGGCTTTTCAGGCAATCATCAGGAAATCGCTGCCCTGCTTTATTCGCAAGCCCCGCGGCCTCGATGTCTTCGCCGCCTGCGGACAATTGAAGCGGATGGAACTAACGCAGATTGGCTGACGATGATGGTCATTCGAGCCGTTGCCTTGGTGGCTTTTGTCATATCAATCGCCGGGGTGTACGCGTGGCTGACATCCGACGACGTCCCCCGTCAGATCGATCTCATCCAAGTCAACGGAACAGTCATTCGCGTCGACTATACCTACGACAAGTATCGCTATGTGACTGGCGTAAAGTTTTGGTTGCCACAGGAAGAGAAATTCTACTATTACGGCTCATTTCTCCCGAACTTCAAACACGTTAAAGAGGTCGTAGCACTAGGAGCGACCGTACGATTAAGTACGACTCGCAGGAAACACGAGATCTGGCGACTCGAGGTCAACGGCGAGGCTTTGGCTGACCGCGACCAGATCGCAAAGGCCCACCACGTTAACGGCAACTGGGGATTGGGCTTGGCTCTAGGCATGACTCTATCGGGAACGTATTTGCTTTGGATTGGTCGACGTCTGCCTGCTTCTCCCAATACACGGCGAATTTGAACTCGCACTTGCTCTGGCTACCGTAGCTCGGTGTAACCCCGTCCCGTTAGGGCGGGGATGCAAAGGCTCTACTTCTTCCAATCCACGGTGAACAAATTGAACTCGTAGTTACTCTTGCTGCCGTAGCTCGACGAAAAAATCAGCTTCTTACCATCGGGCGAGAATTCCGGGAACGACGTGAACTTGCCATAATCCGTCACGCGCTCCAAGCCCGAGCCGTCTGGATTGATCAAATACAACTCAAACGTGCTGGAATCGCATTTGTCTTTGTTCGTCGCAAACAGAATCTTCTTGTCGTCAGGCGTGAACGTCGGCGCGAAGCTCGCGCAACCGAAATTCGTGATCTGCTTGGCATTGCTGCCATCGGCGCTGGCGACCCACAGCTCCATTTTCATGGGCGTCGTGAGGTTATCCTTCAACAACGCCTGGTAGGCTGCCTTCTTCTCCGGCGTGTCGGGATGATACGCGCGCCACACGATCTTCTTCCCGTCGTGCGAGAACACGCCGCCGCCGTCGTAGCCTTCGGTATGCGTGATCTGCTTTTTATTGCTGCCGTCCGCGTTCATGGTCCACAAATCCAGATCGCCCGCCGCCATCGACGTGTACATAACCTTGTGCGTCTTGAAATTGACCGTCGCTTCGGCATCGTAGCCGGGAGCATCGGTCAGCTTCTTCTGGATCTTTCCATCGAGCGTCGCGAGATAAATATCGAACGTCGGATGCACCGCCCACACGTAGCCTTTACTATGATCGGGCGGTGCGGGACATGCCGGATTCCCCTCGTGCGTCGAGGCATAGAGGATGTGCATGTTGTCGACGAAGTAGCCGCACGTGGTGGCGCCCTTGCCTGTCGAAACCAGATGCTGGTCGCTGCCGTCGGCGTTCATGATGTATTCCTGATCGCACTGCGCGGTTCCGCGCGTCGATTGAAAAATGACGTGCTTGGAATCCGGCGACCAATACGATTCCCCGTTCGAATCTCCATGCGTCAGCTGCTGCAAGTTCGAAAAATGCGGCGACGTCTGTGCAGGCAACGCAAACGGCAAGAAAAGAACGACGAGCGCGACGAGGGCTTTCATAGCGACCATCATAACTTGACACTTGGGCTCGCCAAATGGGCCTGTCAAATGGACTTATGAAACGCGCCCGCTATCGATCGCCAAATCTGGCGTCCATGCGATCCGCCCACTCCAGAAATCGCACCAGCCCACGCCAATGCGTCCACGTAAAGCTCCAGAAATCGCCCGCAGTGATGCGCTCGGCGTGCAGCCCTTGATACGTCTCGATGCGCCAGCGCAAGTACGGACTCCGCCACGGGCACAAGCGATACCCTTTCGAGAGCCTCCACGCAGCGGTCAACACTACTTATTCGATCCCGTGGCGTAATATCCGTTGCGGCTACGAACCGTCGGCTTGCCCGGAGCGTTCACCGTCACGTTGATTCTGCGAAACGTTCCATCGAGCGCCAGATTTGTGGGCGTGTAGGCGAGCGTGTACTGGTTGCGAATATCGTGCGCGACGTCGGGGATAATGCGGTCGATCTCCGCCAAATCCTTGGGATAGAAATCGACGCCTCCCGAAGCCACGGCAAGGTCGTGCAGCGCGCGCTTTGCCGCCTTGGCCTCGCGCGGCTCTTCCTCACTCAAAATCCCGATGGAGTAAACCAGCACGTCATTCTGTTGCGCCTTGCGAACCGTGTCTTCCAGGCTAATATTGCTGGTGTTGTCGTTGCCGTCCGTGACCACGATCAGCACTCTCTTGTCTTTCTTGCCCTTATCCTTGACGTAGTCAATGGACATAGAGATCGCATCGCGCATCGCCGTACCGCCGCGGGTATCGTAGCGTTCCAGCGCCGTCTCCAGTTTCTTGATGTCGTTGGTGAAGGATTGATCCAGATAGGCGTCATCGTTGAAATTCACCACGAACACTTCGTCATCGGGATTCGACGCGCGGATCAAATCGAGCGACGCAGCGGAGACCTTCACCCGCTTATCGCGCATGCTGCCGCTGTTGTCGATGATGATGCCCATCGACACGGGAATGTCTTCGCGGCGAAACAGTTTGATCGCCTGCTCCACGCCGTTTTCCTGAACCTTGAACGCAGACTGCGCAAGCGTCGTGACCAGCTTACCTTTGTTGTCGAGCACACTTGCATGCACCACGACGAGCCGAGTATCACTCGTGAACACCGGAACGTCGTCCCCCGACGCACTCTCCTGTGAGGCATTTAACGGCACCGGCGGCGTGGTTCCCGCCAGCGGCGTGGCTGACTGCGGATTGGGCTTCTGTGCGAACACGGCGCACGCAGCAAGAAGCGTGAGGACCAAAGTCCTATTGAGTAGGCGCATAATATCCGGTGCGAAACATCGCTTTGAGCGGCGGCAATCCTGCCGTCTTTACTAGTTTCACCTGAACGCGGCGGTATTTGCCATCGCGGGTCAAATTTTTGGGTGTGTACCCCAGCACGTATTCATTCCTCAGCTCGATGCCGATCTTCGCCGCCACGTCGGGAAGCTCGGCCAGATTATCCACCGCGAAGTGACGCCCGCCGGTTTGCTCCGAAATCTCGGCGAGCAAACCAGGACCGTTCAGTTCCTCCGTCGTGCGTCCACGACCACTTATCGGCTCAAAGATGCCGATGGCGTAGATCTGGACATCGGCCTCACGTACCGCGTTCCGAACCTCGGTTTCCGTATAGCGGCTGGAATTATCGCCGCCGTCGGAGATGATGAGAATCGCCTTGCGCGGATTATGCGCCTTCTTCATCTGGCTCATCGCCATATAAACGCCGTCGAGCAGAGCGGTCCGCCCCTTGGCCTGCGTGAACGTGAGCCGATTCTGAATCTCCTCGGTCTCCTTTGTAAAGCCCTGCACCAGCTCGGGACGATCGTTAAACTCGACCAGGAAAAATTCATCCTGCGGATTCGCCGTCTTCATGAACTGCGAGACAGCTTGCCGCGATCGCGTGAGTTTCGCACCCATGCTGCCGCTGGTGTCGAAGACAATGCCGATAGAAAGCGGCGCGTCTTCGCTCGAAAATTGGCTGATCTGCTGCTCGATTTTGTCTTCGTAAACTTTGAAATTTTCGCGATCCAAACCGGTTACGAAGCGGCTCATCGGATCGGTAACCGCAACCGGAATCAGAACCAGCGTCGTGTCGACACGAATATCGGCCGCGCGATCCGTAATGGATTCCGCATCCGCTGGGCGCGTCCGAACACGCGGCGTGATGCTGACGTTCGGCTCGGATCCAACCGTCGGAGTTTTGTCCTGATCCGCAGAAAACACTGCGAGCGGGATCGTCGTAAGGAGAAAAAGAGGGACCAGCGTGCGCATCAAATCCCTAACCAATCTGCCCACAGTATAGCAGTGGTCTACAAGGGAAGCGGATCGGGTGGCCAAAGAAAAAAGCCGGTGAGTACTCGGAGGAAGATACTCACCGGCCGGCTCGCCACCACCAGTGAGGCGGCGGTTTACCGAACTTTCGGGCGGCGTACCATAGCGCGGTTACCCGGCTCGATCCACCTTCCCTAGAGAAAGAGACGCGGTGGAACACAAAAGCGTTCCACAACTGGACGCTATCATATTAACACCGCTGAAATGGATCTGTACAGCAGAAATGGGATTTCGTCCCAAAAAGGTACGCCCTCTACAGGTTGGCCTAGCGGAGCCGAAGGTTCAAAGCCGTCCCTAAGAGGTATCCGGATTTTATAAGTCTTTGCTTTGCAATTTTTTGCGCGTTTTGCGCGTAACCCGGCGGCAATGTGATCGGTTTTTCCTTCGTTCCATTGTCTGGACCGAACGTATACACGTCCGATTTCGCCAATTTGAAGCTTTCGTCGAGCCAAGTCTTTGGATTTAAAGTAGATGACACCGGAGGAGGCTGCTGCGCCATATAATCTTTGGCATATTTGAGGATCCCGGCATAGTTGATTTCCTTGGGGGAGGCCGCGTCATCCCAGTAGCCGTGCAGGCTCTTTCCTGGGACAAACACGAGGCTGCCATTGGCGTCGCCCATCGGCAAGTCTTTCGTCACCCTGGATCCCGCGTGGATCGGATTGTGTGAATCGGCCACAAGATGGATAAACCAAGGAAGATCGTATGCAACGGTCGCCGGATCCGCCGTCGGCGAGATTTCGTCGAGCAACCGCCGGAGTTCCGTGCCAACATTCGGCGTCGGCGTTGGCGTCAGCCGGCTGTCATCCTGCGAAAACGGCATGTTGATGTAATGCCAATTTGTGTGCCGCTGCATCCCGGGGAACCCCGGAAGTAACGGAGTCGGCACGGCGTCCGCTTTCGTGTCGTCGTAAAGGCGTGCATCGTCGCGAATCTCGTCCGGCCAACTGGCGGCGTGAATGAAGGCAGCCCGTGCGCGACTTTCGGGATCCGTGGGAGCGTCCACGAAATTCATCTTTTCGTAGTCCGGATGCTGCCGCAGAAAGCCATCCACCTTCGCTCGAACGGCAGGCGTCAGGCGCTGGTAGGCGATAGCCGCCGCAATCCAGTGCGCCGGGAAATTCCAGGCCCAGGCCGGGGCCGCCAGCGCAGGCAGCAACGCAAGGATGACCAGCAATCGAACGGATGGCGCAAAGACCCGCATGAGGATATTGTACTGCCTCATTCGGCCGCAGCTCTAATCAACTGCTCGGCGTGACGCAGCGCTTCAGGCGTGACACGTTCTCCGGAAAGCATGCGCCCGATCTCGCGAGTACGCGCCGCAACGTTCAGCTCTTCGATGGTCGTAACCGTGCGGCCACGTTCGGCGTGCTTTTCAACGAAGTAGTGATGATCCGCAAACCCCGCGATCTGCGCCAGATGCGTGACGCACAACACTTGGCTGCTCCCGGCCAGCTTCTTGAGCTTGCGCCCCACCGCCTCTGCCGCGCTGCCGCCCACGCCCGTGTCGATCTCATCGAACACCAGCGTGCGTTGGATCGCCGCCCGCGTCGCGGAAGCCGTGCAGGTTTTCAGCGCCAGAGCCACGCGCGAAAGCTCGCCGCCCGATGCGATCTTCTCCAGCGGCTTGGGTTCCTCGCCGACGTTCGGAGAGAGCAAAAAATCAACCGTATCGATGCCGTTCGCCGACCACTCTGCCGGAGACACGCGAATTTCCACGCGCGAACGCTCCATCGCCAGCGCCGCCAACTCCGTCTCCACGCGTTTCGATAATTTGCGCGCGGCTTCTTTACGACGCGACGAAAGCGCTCCAGCGGCGGATTCGTAAGCGGCAGTCAACGTCCGCAGCTCTTTCCGCAAAGACTCCTGTCGCTCGCCCGAATTCTCCACGGCCGCAAGTTGCGTAGCGACGTTTTCCCCGAATGCAATCACGTCCTCGAGCGCCGGCCCGTATTTGCGCCGCAGCTTTTCGAGCGCCGCCATGCGGGCCTCGATTTCATCCAAACGCGCCGGGTCGGACTCCAACTTGCCTAGATAATTACGCAGCGAATGCGAAGCTTCTTCTACGCCGATGGACGCGGGCTGCAGCGCG
>CAITIX010000287.1 GCA_903892565.1 uncultured Acidobacteriia bacterium | reverse complement strand
CGATCTCCGTCTTCGCCAGCGATCTCCAATCGACTCGACGTCAACGCTAGAAAAAGCGTTAGAGCCGCATCGTCGCACCGCTCATCGATAAGCGCCGACACCTGGCCGTCGGTTTCGGGAGTCGAGGTGTCAACGGGCGCTGCGTCAAGCATGCTTAGGAACGCGAGCGTGGCGCGCCGGTGGTGCTTGCTTTCGTAGCCGAGGGCCCTAACAATTCGACCGTATATCCGCTTCCAGGCGAACTTATCAAACGGCGTTCCGGAGTTGACATCGTAGCGCAAGGCGGCCTCTAGGAGGCCGGTGCGAGCGATCTGCAAAAGATCGTCAAACGGGAGATGCCTGGAGCATCGAGCCGCGCTTCGCGCAAGTCGTTCTGCAACCCAAAGGAAGAGCTCCGCAAGCGCAGACTGCTCCCGCGTCAAGATTTGCTGCATGGCCTATCCAGTTTTCTCTTGCGACCCATTCGGTTGCCCATGTGCGACGTCGGTCGTCGGAACCTCGCCACTCTCGGCCATGGGGGCGCGATAGCGAAGCTGACTCAAAAGTAACGCTACGTCGGGATGGCTTCCGACGTACAGGCGCAACGTATCGCGCATAAGACTGAGATCGTCAGGCGCAAGTACGCCAGCGTATGGGAGGAGGGCCCGTTCGACGCGCCGTTCAACGTCTTGGTCCTGCCTGGCACCATTGGCGCGGTTTGACTGCTCGGAGTCGTGGTTGTCGCGTCTCTGCGCCATTGTGCCTCCCGTGGTCCATCAGGCAATATTTGCCGCATGGTCCCATAGGGATAGTTACCTGGTGGATGCCTAGCGCCTCACAAAAAGAACCGCCATCGAAAACTTTCGCAGAAGTACTACATTGTCTCACGTGTTCTCAATAGAATCGGCAGCTTGAAACGATTCCGTGAGGCGATCTCGGCAGAACGCGTGACTTAGATTGTAGAGGTTGAGAGGTGAGCCCAGTCGTAACCAAGCCCGCGGCCAAGGACCGGTTGCCATTCTCCGGCGATGCCGGATATCGGTTCGTTGACCGGACGCTGGCTTCACGAAGGCCAGATGAAATCATCGGGAATCACCGAATCGTACGCCTCTTGGCTCGCGGTGGCATGAGCGAGGTCTATCTCGGAGAAAACACGGTCTCCGGTAGCCTTGTCGCGATCAAGCTTCTTGCTCCTGGCCTTTCGCAACGACGGGACATGACCCAGCGACTGAAGACCGAGGCGCGCATCGGCGCACAGCTCGTCCATCCGAACATTGTTGGCCTGCGAGACGCCGGGATGGCCGACGACGGGCGGCTATATCTCGTGATGGATTTCGTTCCAGGTCGAACGCTACGCGAGCAGCTTGAGCTAGCAGAAGATCGGCGCTTGCGGATGCCCGCCGCGCTGCACGTCATGATCCAGGCCGTTTGTGGCGTACGGTTTGCTCATCAGCGGAGCATTGTCCACCGGGATCTGAAGCCCGAGAACATGATGATTTTGCCCAACGGCGACGTCAAAATCTGCGATTTTGGGATAGCGAAGTTCGTTTTGCGCGGCGAGGACAGCCGCGACCTCCCAAAGCTAGGAACACT
>CAITIX010000286.1 GCA_903892565.1 uncultured Acidobacteriia bacterium | reverse complement strand
TGTGCATTCTTCGCGGCCGATCGGGAAATGGTCCGAGGATCGACGCTTTGCCGTTGAGGCGCAGCCTCAGCTTGAGTGCTTGGAGATAACTCCGGCTTTTAGCGCCTCTGCGTTGCGACGCATATCGTAGATCCAAGCACTGCCGGCAGGCTAGGGACGCTTCAGTATTATATAATTTCCCGACGCGCCGATTGCAGCCTACGCATTTGAACCAAGGCCGCCAACCTCCAAAATGACACCGAGTCCAAACAACTTCAATTCTCTGCAACGCGCCGCAACGGTGCTTGACCTCTACCCGCCATTTATTGGCTTTTACCTGTACCAGTCCTGGCCAGCGGAACGAGGTCCATGCGTATAATACAAGCGATTCACGCAATGCTCCCTTGCGATGGAGATCATTCACATCAAAGGAACTGAACTTTTCCACTGTGCCGTGCCTGCGCATCACGCCTCTCCGTCGAGAGCATGATCGAGAAATGCATAGAATGCCGCGATTATGGCGTATGCATCGTTGCGCGTTTCTGATTTCAGCAATCCTCTGCGTACAAGGGCATCAATTTCTGTTTCGCGTAACTCGATATTCAGGCAACGAAGGCCATCACGGTGCCGTTGACGGTGACGGCGCATGCGTTCTGCGGCGAGGGAGGGTCGAGGAATGCTATCGGTCATGTTCGTTTGATAGCTTTCCGTCGAGCGTGAGGTCTGTTGCGCGCAACGCTGCAATAGCGCCGGGCCTTCGCGCCTCATGCCAAGCGCGCCAGCATTCGGCGTGAAGCCATGCATGCGTCCCCGGCTCGGTCCCGAACGGTAGGACCACGGCGCTGGGCGACTCGGGCCTGCAACACCACGCGCAGCGTTCCGGCGTGGATGGAGCTGGATGCTGGTTTAACCACTCGACGACGGGAGACTCTAAGGTCCGCTTCTTGGCTTGATAACGGGGTGAATTTCCACTGTGCTCCCTGTCTTCATCGCCCCGGAGAACGACGCCGCCTGCATAGACTGCGAGTGTCGCCAGAAGATCTGCCTTTGCATCGCGGACACGGCGGACAAGGGCGCCGGGGATCGCCGTTGGTCCAGCGCGTAGGATCAGCCGGTCACCCGCCGGCTCTAGCATTGCTCCGATCAGTTCGAGGTCGGCAAGGAGATCGCGGGCGGTGCTCATATCTCAGCCTCTGCACCGGCCGGTACGGCACCACCATCAAGGTCATCGGGCATAGGACCCATAGGCCTCACAGGTGCCACAGGCTCCGCGCTGTTGGGCTTATCCGTCCTATGAGTCCTATGCCTTATGGGGCCCGCTGGCTCGGCCTTGGTGAGCGCGTACGTGGCGGCGGCCCACTTGCCGGCCGGTTCTTGCCGGGCGAGGACAAATCCGGCGGCGTAAGTGCCAGCGAGTCCTGAAAGAAAGGTCGCGAGATACTGCCGCCCTCGTCCCTGTGGATCGGCGATGGCCTTCACCGGTTCGGCAAGTTGATTGGCCTTTACCGGAGTTGCCCCGTGCTGCTCCCACCATGTGTGAAATAGGTCCGCGATTCGCCGGCGGCGGGGATCGTTGGCCTTTAGAGATTCGATGCGTTCGACGGGATCGCGACATCCGAGTGTCACAATTGGATCGCGGCACCATTCTGCCCAGCGCTCAAAGCTCCCCAGAGGCTTACCGCGTGTGAGTCCAGTCGCGTTCTGGCGACCCCACCGCCAGATCGTCAGCACCGCGCCGAGGAGTTCCGCCCGCCCGCGTTCGATGTCTTCGAGAAATCCCGCAGGGAACGGACGCACTTCCGGATCCTCGCAACGGGCGTCCAGCTCACACGGAATGAATCGGCGGGCTAAGTCTTCGGTGACGGTCAGGCCGTTGCCGGTGACAGCCACGAACGCGGTACTGTTCAGTGGCACCATGCGCGTCTGGCCCAGCAGGCGCACCCTCGCTGGTCGCTCGGTTAACACCGACGCTAGCGTATCGGACCGCAGTGCAATGCCATTTGCGTTGTCCAGGAACAGGACGGGCTGTGCTTCGATCAACTCTGCCGCAAGCCGCTTGTCGAGTTCTTTCCGCTCTCCACCTGTGGTGAACGCG
>CAITIX010000285.1 GCA_903892565.1 uncultured Acidobacteriia bacterium | reverse complement strand
TCAGCCATTTCCAAACCGGCCTGCGCAACCTGCTGGATCGCGCGATTCTCGAAAGCTCGGACTTCCATCAACAGGCGCTCGTGGAGCAATACCAGAAGCTTGATGAGATCCCGTTCGATTTCACGCGGCGCATGATGTCGGTGCTGGTGAAGAATCCCAGCGGTAATACGATTTTACTCACCAAGGGAGCTCCCGAAGAAATCTTTCATCAGTGCTCGCAGTTTGAGGTGAACGACAAACTATCGCCGATGGATCCCGCGCTCATCGTCGATTTAAAGAAGCAGTACGAAAGCCTCAGTGAAGATGGATTCCGCGTTCTCGCCGTCGCCACCAAGGACCTCACGGGAAAGCTACTCTGCTCGCGCGACGATGAAAAAGATCTGGTGCTCCGCGGCTATGTCGCGTTTCTGGATCCTCCGAAAGTGACCGCGGCCCGCGCGCTGGAGGCGCTGCATCAAAAAGGCGTCTCGGTCAAAATCCTTACCGGCGACAACCACCTCATCAGCAGAAAAGTTTGCAAGGACGTCGGACTATCGCCCGATCCCATGCTGCTGGGCGCCGATGTCGAAAAGATGTCGGACGCGGAATTGGGAGACGCTGCGGAAAAAGCAACGTTACTGGCCCGCCTTTCGCCCGCGCACAAACAGCGCGTGATTCGCGTGCTGCGGGCCAAGGGACACGTCGTCGGATTTTTGGGCGATGGAATCAACGACGCCCCGGCGCTGCGCGCCGCAGACATCGGCATTTCGGTGGATACGGCGACGGATATCGCCAAGGAATCCGCGGATTTGATTCTGCTGGAAAAAGATCTCATGGTGCTGGAAGGCGGCGTCACCGAGGGTCGAAAAGTATTCGCGAATATTCTGAAATATATTCGAATGGGTGCGAGCTCCAACTTCGGAAACATGTTCAGCGTGCTGGGAGCGAGCGCGTTTCTGCCGTTCATCCCTATGGCCCCGATTCAAGTTTTGACGAACAACCTGCTGTACGACTTTTCGCAGGTGCCCATACCAACCGATGAAGTAGACGACGAACAAATTGCACGTCCGCGTCCGTGGAACATCGGGGAAATTACGCGCTTCATCTTATTCATCGGGCCCATCAGTTCGATTTTCGATTACACGACGTTTTTCGTGATGTTGTGGGTGTTTCACTGTTGGGACCCCGCGCGCGCCTCGGTGTTTCAATCGGGCTGGTTCGTGGAATCGTTGATGACGCAGACCCTGATCATCCACGTGATCCGGACAAATCGGATACCCTTCTTGCAGAGCCGCGCAAGCTGGCAAGTGATTCTCACAACACTTGCGATTATGGCGTTTGGCGCTTGGCTGCCCTACTCGCCGCTTGCACCATCTTTGGGTCTAGCCGCATTGCCTGGGTTATACTGGCCGATCCTACTCGCGACGCTGCTCCTCTATATGCTCTTGGCGCAACTGGTGAAGGTCTGGCTTCTGCGAAAGCATTGGATCTAGCAGAACGCGCGCGCCCCTGCTTCGCTGTACGCGATAAAGTGGTAGAGATCCCATGTCCGCCACTGCTGTTCTGCTCATTGACTGCCCCGACCGCAAGGGGCTGGTCGCCACGGTTTCGACGCTGCTGTATCGATTCGGTGCGAACATTATTCACGCCGACCAGCATCAGGATCATGAAGGCGGGCTCTTCTTTATGCGCGTCGAGTGGACCCTGGACGGTTTCGATCTAGGCGCGTTTCGCGCGGAATTCCAAAACACCGCCGCTGAATTGAACATGCGTTTCCGCTTGGAGACCATGTCACACGCGGCCTCGTCCGGTGCTCCGCGCGTCGCGTTGTTTGTTTCGCAGTATCTGCACTGCTACGTGGATATTCTGCACCGGCAGCAAACGCGGGAACTGCCGTGCGAGATCCCACTCATTATTTCGAATCACCAAACCGGCGAGGGTCTGGCGCGCTTCTACGGCATCCCGTTTCACCACATCCCGGTCACAGCGGCAACACGGCAGCAAGCCGAGCAGGAGCAGCTTCGCCTATTGACCGAACATCGTATCGATCTCATTGTGCTCGCACGCTACATGCAAATTCTTTCTCCGGACTTTGTGGCCCAATACCCGGCGCGCATCATCAACGTGCACCATTCGTTCCTGCCCGCCTTTACGGGAGCGCGGCCGTATCACGCCGCATTTGCGCGAGGCGTGAAACTGATCGGCGCGACCAGCCACTACGTCACCGAAATGCTCGACGAAGGTCCGATCATCGAACAGGACGTCGCGCGTATTTCGCATCGCGACCAAGTCGAGGACCTCGTCAAAAAGGGCCGCGACCTGGAACGCACTGTGCTCGGCCGGGCGTTGGCCTGGCATTTGGAGCATCGCATCCTGTGCTACGGGAACAAGACGGTCGTCTTTGATTGATAAACCCGCTGGCGCGGCGGGCATGAAAGAGGCATACATAACAGAGGAGAATGGACCCATGCCGCTGATCTACACAACATCGTATTTGGAAGACGTCGTCAGCTTGTTTCGCATGTACCAAAGGCTATCGGAGAAGGCCATGGCGCAGGCGACGGACGAACAACTGCTGGTTCAGATCGATCCGGAAGCGAACTCGATCGCGCTCATCGTGAAGCACATCGCAGGCAACTTGCGATCGCGCTGGACCGATTTTCTGACGACAGACGGAGAGAAGCCGGAGCGCGATCGCGACGGAGAGTTTTTGAATCCGCCGGCGACGCGCGACGAACTCATGAAGATGTGGAACGAAGGTTGGGCTTGCGTATATTCCACGTGCGGGAAATTAACGGATGCGGATCTCACGCGCACCGTCACGATTCGCGGCGAGGCTCATTCGGTGATGCAAGCCTTGAACCGATCCGTCACGCATTGCGCCTATCATTGCGGGCAAATCGTGATGCTGGCGAAACATTTTCAGGGAGAGCAGTGGAGATCCATCAGTGTGCCCAAGGGTAAATCGAAGGAGTGGGCCGAACAAGTGCGACGAGGCGAGAAATCGCAGAGGTAGGAACGAACGAAGGGGCGTGAAAAATGGATGCGGGCGACGGGCTGAGCTGCTACCTAGGATCTTACGTTGACGCCATCGTAGTGCGCATTATGCGCAGCACCAAGTGTTAGGTGCGTCGATCCGGTCATGCGCGATCCCAACCTCCGGTAGACGACTCAGACACCGCCGCCCTGCAAACCGTTCGGTGGACTATCCATTGTTTCTATTCAGTGGCCTCCTTTCAACC
>CAITIX010000284.1 GCA_903892565.1 uncultured Acidobacteriia bacterium | reverse complement strand
CTGCCTGGACGAACTGCGCTCGACCCTGCTGACCTCAGGATCATCATTCACATCGTTGGTTTCGATTTGGTTCATGCTCGACTTCACCATGAATGCCTCCGGTTGGACAAATCGGTGTCCAAAAAATCCGGGGGCAGCTCAGTCACGCTTGATTGGACAGCATTGATCGACGACGGTCTGCTTCCTGCAGCGCCGTCTCGGCCAGCTTGCCAACCAGGTCCTGCCCGTAGCGACGCGCATCGGTCGCCAGATCCCGATTGACGGTTCCGATACGCTTCCGCCGCCTGCCGGGTAAATCGAGCCAGACGACAATTTGGTGGCCCCGAACTGAAAGTCGTATCGTACCGGGGGCGCTCTTGAGCGGGCTGAGGGACACACGCGGCATTGTAAGAAATCCGTAGCCGAAACCAGACGAATCTTCCAGACCCCTGGCAAGCCCCATGTCGAGGACGATCTGGCTTAGTATCGCGGCAGTTGACCAATTCGGTCGGATATCATGTCGTTCAGGAGGAAGAAGTCCTCGTGAAGTCAAAGAGTTAGCGGGTAGTGACACAGGAGCTTAAATATCGCGGTGCACATTCTGCTACTTGAACAGACTTCTGCCCCCCCCCGAAGACTAGTCTCGGGATTGCGCTTACCGAAAAAGAGGGACGATGCCGATACTCTGGGCGATCGATCATCCTAGGCGTTTGGTAGAGGCGACGGCGCGCGACATCCTTCGTCGGCCTGATATCGAAGCCTTTCTGGACGGCATTGCCATCGCCGCCACGCTTTCGTACCGCAAGCTGTTCGACGCAACGCAATCCACGATCGAACTGGGAGAAGGCGACCTCACGTCAATCTCCGCATGGGTACACAAGAGCAGCAGCACAACTCAGATGGGCGCGGTGGCTATCGTGGTCGGCTCCGACGAGATGTACGAGCATGCCCTGGCTTTCGAGGCACTGACTGCAGCCAGGCGGCCATTGAAGGTCTTCCGTCAACTGCGGGACGCACAGAAATGGCTGGATGAAAACCGCGGCGTCGCCCCTCGGCACCAGGATTTGGACTTGGACTCCGGCTCGGAAATCTAATCGCCCGTGGCTCATCAGCGGTCCAGCGCCTCCGTTGTGGGGCAGCCACGTCGCATTAAACAACATCGCCCCGTATCAAACGACCCTGCTTACGGTGCACTCACCACTTTGAGTGCCAGTGGCGTGTCGTGTGAGCCTGAGCTAGTGCGGCTCGCTTCGCTCGGAGCGATCTCGGTGTACATCGTGGCCGCCAAAGCTCCGACAATGAACGCGCAAGCCGCGTAGAATGCGACGATGCGCCGGAGCCAGTCCCGATAAACCAAACGATCAGCGGGCGAGAGCAACTTCGAATATTCGAGTCTTATCATATTGATCTGGCTCTAGTTGAGGGGGAGATCGTCTGATCTTTGTGAGCTGCCCCCGGATTTTTTGGACACCGATTTGTCCAACCGGAGGCATTCATGGTGAAGTCGAGCATGAACCAAATCGAAACCAACGATGTGAAT
>CAITIX010000283.1 GCA_903892565.1 uncultured Acidobacteriia bacterium | reverse complement strand
TGAAAGTCGCCCGCACCATCGCCGACCTCGCGGGTTCCCCCGCCATCACCAGCGACCACGTCTCCGAAGCCATCCAATTCCGTTCGTTGGATCGGCAGTTGTGGACCTGAAAGCTCAGGTCAAAGAATATCTCCGAACGATTGCAACCCCAAACGCTCAGATATGACTGAACGAATTCGTCTTAAATCGATCTTCTTTTGGAACTACAAAGCTTTTAAGGATTATTCGGCAAGCCTTTCTAATTTCAATATCCTCGTTGGACCCAATAATGCTGGAAAATCAACAGTCTTGGGGGCTCTTCGAATCCTTTCTGAGGGAATCCGGCGGGTGCGCTCACAAAACTCACAGTTAATCGACTGTGCAAAAGGCCTGCAGGTTCGTGATTATCCTGCCTATTCAAAATGTTCCTCGGACTCGTGATCGTCGGCTGGATTGACTCATAGCTTCGCCCCAAATAAAGCTCCCACCCCGGCCGTCAGGGCCATCGCCAAGGCACCCCAAAATGTCACGCGCGCAACGGATTTCCAAACGGGTGAACCTCCGGCTCGGGCCGCTGTAGCGCCCAACAGCGCGAGGAACAGAAGCGACCCTCCAGAAACCGTCCAAGCCAGGGCTGATCGCGGCACGACCAGAACTAGCAGGAGCGGCAGGACGGCGCCGACGGTAAAACTGCCCGCCGATGCGAAGGCAGCCTGAACCGGCCGTGCGCTCAACGTGTCGGAAATGCCGAGTTCATCACGGGCGTGTGCACCCAATGCGTCCTTGGCCATCAACTGCGTCGCCACTTGTTTGGCGAGTTCGGCATCGAGTCCGCGAGTGACATAGATGGCAGCGAGTTCGGCGTGTTCGGTTTCGCCGTCCGTGGCCAACTCGGCTCGCTCCCGCTCCAAATCGGCGCGCTCGGTGTCGGATTGAGAACTGACGGACACATATTCACCGGCGGCCATGGACATTGCCCCTGCCACCAGCCCGGCCACCCCGGCGACCAGCACGCTGCTGCGGCTGGCTTCGGCGGCGGCCACTCCGACAATCAAACTGGCGGTGGACAAAATGCCGTCATTGGCGCCGAGCACGGCGGCGCGCAGCCAGCCGACACGGTGGGTGAAGTGTATTTCGCTGAGTCTCGTCATGGATTCTTGGTGTTGTGATGGCGTTGCCTTGTCGTTCATGTTTTCAGGTTTCCCCACTCTGTGCCAGTCTCACTCTCCGCAGCCGCGGGTCGTTGTTAAAGGTATTTTTCGCTTTCGGCGTCTTGGCGAACGCGCGTGTGAGAAAGCGTTGGCACTGCGATTTTGACGGGCACCAACCTTCATTCTGCGCGGGCGGAAGCCGTTTTGGTATGGGGGTATTTCCCCACTTTAGAATTACACGAATGCCACAGTTGGAAAATTATGGAAACCGCTAAGTACTGCTCGACGTCTTTTGCTGAAGCGTTCGCGTCAATTGCTCTCCCTCAATCGAAGTGAAGAATCGGTAGCGGGTCAGGGGGAATTCAGGGCGACAGAAAGTATTCGCGATCCGCGCGAACGGACTGTGCTTCGAAAGAGAGTGACCAATGCAGGAGGGCGCTGTTGACAGACATGAACCTGAGCGCCCGCGCCTACGACCGCATCCTGAAAGTCGCGCGCACCATCGCCGACCTCGCGGGATCCCCCAGCATCGCCAGCGACCACGTTTCGGAAGCCATTCAATTCCGTTCGCTGGATCGGCAGTTGTGGACGTAAAACGAGTTTCATCCCGGCTCGGTTGCTTGCCCGCTGGGATGGATCAGTTAGAACACTGATTACGAAACAGCAATGGTTTATTAGGTCAAATTGGCGGCCGGGTACCAGCGGGGGAAGACAACCCGGAAGGTGGTGCCGGT
>CAITIX010000282.1 GCA_903892565.1 uncultured Acidobacteriia bacterium | reverse complement strand
GAACATCCCGGGGGCTCTTTTTCGTTTACCGCATTTAACCTAGCTGCACTGAACCTAGCTGCACTGAACCTAGCTGCACTGAACCTAGCTGCACTGAACCTAGAACGTATACTTCAGTGCAAACTGCATCACGCGCGAATCGTTCGAGCCGGCGCCGGCTTGTGGGCCCGTGCCGTTCGAATTGGCATACGTCGACGTGATCTTCCCGAACAACGTGCTGTTGAAGTTCGTCGTCGGGTTCCCAAGATGCAGGCTGTTGCTCAAATTGAACGCCTCAGCGCGCACTTCAATGCTTTGATGCTCCAGAATCCTGAAGGAACGCGACAACGCCATATCGATGTTCCAATACGTGGGTCCGGTCAGCGCGAAGCGTCCGAGGTTGCCGAGCGTTCCCGGAGCAGCAGCTGAGAACGACCCGAGAATCAGATACTGATTGATCGCATCCGTCCCGTAGGGGTCCGCCGTAATATTCGGACGCTGACCGCTGGCGCCGCTCTGCAGCACGTCAGCCGTCGTCGTGACGTTGATCGGGGCTCCCGAATAGGCGCGATAGTAACCGGACAACTTCCAGCCACTGCCCACCATGCGGACAGCGTTGTTGCTGAACTTCGGCGTCTCGACAACCGCCGTCATGTTGAAGATGTGGCGGCGGTCGCTCGAGTAAGTTGTGGCGCCCGAGCACGGGCCGCGGTCATAACGGCGGTTATTGGGATCAATGAATCCAGTGCCGACGTTGGGCGTCTGGCCACCCTGCGTGAAGTCTCCGATGCAGTGCGACCACGTGTAGTTCGCGTTGAAGCTCACGCCACGCGCCATGCGCTTTTGCGCCGAGAGCAGCATTCCGTTGTAGCTTTGCGTACCACCGTCGTCAAAGAAATCCAGGAAGCCGATGTACTTGGCGTCCGGGTTGCCCGTGAGACTGAGCACTCGCCGAGCTTGCAGGTTCGCGGCAGTGGCCGTGGGCGTGAACACACCTGGATTTCCTGCGGTGGAAACCCAAATGTGCTGCGTTTCATTGCCGACGTAGCTAGCCGACACCAACCACGAGGTGCCAATCTGCTTCTGGATCGTGAGGTTCCAGCTATGCACGCCGCTGTTCTTCGTGTTCGGCTTCAGCGCGATAAAAGGACCCGTGAGCGAGAACGGAGCGTTCTGGTCGAAAGACACCGGGAAAATATTTGCGCTCTGATTGCCCACGAACGGGTTGTCGAACGGAATGTTGCCGGTGAGGCGCGTTTCCGATCCCCATGGCGGAGCGTTCGACGTGTTGATAAAGAACTGACCGTTCACAAAATCGTAGGAGAGTCCATAGGACGCGCGAATCGAAAGTCGCCCGTCACCCTTCGGGTCCCAAGCGATGCCAACACGGGGACCGAAGTTGCCCCATCTCTTATCCATACCGGCCTGGCCGTTAAAGCCCGCATCTCCGGGGAACGTGAATCCCGCGGGAGCGTTCTTGTACACGGTGCTCTTTGTGCCGGCTGCAAATTTTGCGAAATCGAAATTGTAGATCGCGTTGTTGGTGACCTGCTGCGGGAACCACGGTTCCCAGCGGACGCCGTAGTTTAAGGTCAAATGCGGCGTCAGCTTCCAGGTGTCCTGCGCGTAAGCGCCCAGGTACCACTGCTGCGAGATCAGCGTGTTCGGGGCCGATTGCAGGTAGGATGACGTTGCGCCGCTCAGGTTGCCCAGCAGGAAATCCGCCAGTCCGTTGTTGGTCAACGAACCACTGAAGGTGAACGTTCCCGGCGAACGCACATTGGCGTATCCGGCAGAGCGCCACTGATTGGTGGTTACACCAACCGCAATCTGATGCGCACCGCGAACCAGACTCACGTCGTCTCCCAACTGATACGTCGTCGTTCTAAAGTTCGCGGCGTTTTCCGTACCACCGCCGATGTTGAAGCCGCTGGTGATCGTCATGATCATGTAGTGCGGCATATAGCTATAGATCGGAACGCCCAGGTCCGGTGCGGAGAAGAAGTCTGAGTTCGTGCGCTGGATGCCAGTGCGATTTACGGTCGCGCGGAGGGAGTTCACTGTGGTGGGGCTGATCAGGTATGTATCGCCCAGCGTGAAGCTCTGCGCCAGATTGTCGCGGCCGCCCTGAATCGTATTCAACAGGTTCTTGTCCAATTCGTAGGGAGGCGTCTGCTTGTAGCTGGTTGCCATGTAGCGGCCAAACAGGGTCTGTTTGTCGCTGACCTGGTAATCCACACGGCCCACGATTTGATATTCGTTGGTGGCCGTCGCGATGCCGAACGTCGTCACGCCGCAGGGGCCAGGACCAACCTGATTCAACTTCGACAACAATTTCATAGCAGCCGGAGAGAACTTGGTCGGGTCGATCTGGTTCACGCCGATGATCCGCGGATCCGTTCCCACTGCCTTCAATGTCGCGCAGCCGTTGAAATCGCCCAGCAGCATCTTGGCCGTCGGCAACTGCGTCGTATTATCCGGATTGAACACGCGCGTCTTGGTTCCTTCATACGCGCCGAACGCGAAAATTTTGTTCTTCTTGATCGGTCCGCCGATCGTGCCGCCGTACTGGTTGCGCTTCAGGTTATCCGGCCGGGCCGAGAAATACGGATGTCCGTTGACCGCGCCGTTGCGCAGGAATTCGAACGCATCCCCGTGCAACTGATTGGTACCGGATTTGGTCACGGCATTCACAGCGGCGCTCGCGTGCATTCCGTTCTGAGCGGTGAGCGAACTGGTTTCTACTTTGAACTCCTGCAGCGCATCCGGGAACGGAAGCGGCAAGTTCAGATTGTCGAACGGATTATTGTGCAGGCTACCGTCAAGTTGATACGAGACGCCGTAAGCCTGTCCACCGGCGACCGAGTATCCTACGCCGCCGTTCATGCTGCGGCTGCTCGCGCCACCCGCTGCGCCGGTGTTCACCGCGGCGCCTACCATCTGGATCAAGTCCGCCGAATTGCGACCGTTGAGCGGCAACTCTAGCACGCGCTCCGTTTCCATGATGCTGCCGACACTGGTGGTTTGTGTTTCCACTAGATTGGCGCTGGCTTCCACCTGCACCGAGTCGGACACGGATCCGACTTTCAACGCGATGTCCACGGTGGGCGCCACGTTGACCTGCAGCGTAATGCCGGTCTGCGTGTATTTCTGGAAGCCGTCCTTCGTCACTTCCAGGGAATACGGGCCCAATGGAAGGTTCGGCAGCACGTAGCCGCCATCCGCGCCGCTGGTTGTTGTACGCGTCACGCCGGTGGCGGTTTGCGATGCTTTAATGGACGCGCCCGAAACTGCCGCGCCCGTCGAATCCTGGACGTTGCCCTGTATTTGCGTCAAAGCCTGCGACCAACCGATCGCGCTCAGGCAAATGAACAGAGAAATTCTTAGAAACACCCCTAATGTCTTCATGGACTTTATTACTCCCACTTTCTTGACGCGAAAAATCGAGCGAGATACGACTAACGTCCAACTTTTACACGAGATTCTAAAATTATATGTCTCCACGACGCGGGGGTCAAGGCTACCGGCTGTGCCCTGCCCCTGCGCCAGCTGCATCCGGGCGCGTTAAAGCGTCCAAATGCGCGTTATCGCACGCATGGACCACTCCGCGCATCCCGCCGCCGTGGACGTGAAAAAGGCAGGACAAGATAAAGACTCAGCAACGGCGAACCTCGCGGCGACTCTTGCGCGAGGCACGGAGCGGTCACTACAATATCAGAGACAACTCACCTTCTTCAGAAAGTAGACCCTCCATGAAGCGCAGCACAAACCGCATTCTCTCGACACACGTAGGCAGCCTGATCCGGCCTCCTCAATTGGCGGAAGCCATCCAGGCCCGGCAGAACGGCAAGATCGAAGAAGCGGCCTATCAGCAGTGCTTGCAGGACTCGGTTACGGACGTCGTCAAGCGTCAGCTCAAAGCCGGCGTCGACGTGATCAACGACGGCGAATTCGGCAAATCCACCAGTTGGTCTCTGTATATCCTGAAGCGTCTGAATGGATTTGAAATGCGGACCACGCAAGCCAGCGCCTTCGCCAAGGGCGTGGATCGCGAAACATTCAAGGACTTCTACGAGGAGCTCGAAGGCTCGCGCTCCAGCAAAGCCTGGTCGAACGTCACGGTACAGGATGCCGTTTGCACCGGGCCCATCAGCTACAGCGGCCAGGCGGAAGTACAGCGCGATATCGATAACTTGAAGGCCGCGATGAAAGCCGCGGGTGCCGAGGAAGGCTTTCTGCCGGTCGCCGCTCCCTCCAGCGCGATCCCCGACCGCAAGAACGAATACTACAAGAGCGACGAAGAGCTGCTCATTGCGCTAGCCGAAGCCTTGCGCACGGAATACAAAGCCATCGCCGATTCCGGCATCCTATTGCAGGTGGATGACGCGCGCGCAGCGGTAAGCTACGACCGCATGGTGCCTCCCGCATCCTTCGACGATTACTACAAATGGCTCGCGCGCCACGTGGAAGTGCTGAACCATGCGCTCGAAGGAATCCCTTCGGAAAAGATTCGCTATCACGTGTGTTGGGGAAGCTGGCCCGGCCCGCACGTCTCCGACGTGCCTCTGCGCAAGATCGTCGATCTAATCTTGAAAGTCAACGCCGGAGCCTATCTGATCGAAGCCGCCAATCCTCGTCACGCGCACGAATGGAAAGTTTGGAAGGACGTAAAACTTCCCGAGGGCAAGATCCTGGTGCCCGGCGTCGTCAGCCATGGAACCAACGTGGTGGAGCATCCGGAACTGGTCGCCGAGCGCCTCATGAATTTCGCCAGCTGCGTGGGACGCGAAAACGTGATCGCCGGAACCGACTGCGGCTTCGCGCAGGAAGAACTGAACCGCCGCGTTCATCCTTCCATCATGTGGGCCAAGCTGGAATCGATGGCCGAAGGCGCCCGCATCGCGTCCAAAGAACTGTGGAAGTAGGCAACGAGCAGTCGGCCGGTCGCGCCGCCTGAATATTTTTGAAGTCGCGGAGCCCCATGCGTAAGCGTGGGGCTTACATTTTGGGACCAGCCCCATGCGTAAACGTGGGGCTTACATTTTTGGGATCTTAAGCCCGGCCTACAGCCTGTTTCGCAAGGCTTCCCTCGACTAGATTCTTCTCTGAAAGAAAATATCCTGCGTCCGGCGCAACAGGACGCAGCTGCAGCGCGCGCATCATCGATCGCGCCGTGCACACGGCAGCCGACGTCACGGGCAATCCCAATTGATCTTCCACGCGAGGAATCGCGGGAAGCGAGGGCATCTGCACGCACGCCGAAATCACTACGGCATCCACGCCTTTCGTGTTCAATCTCCCCACGTCACTCAAGAGATTCGAAGGACTGCGGCGGCCTACCTCCAGATTGTCGGCAATACACAGCGCGATGGAATCCACCACTTCGATGCCTTCGTGGCGAATGTAACCGACCACCAAGTCCGTCAGCACCTGCACGTAAGGCGTCACTACCGATACCGATTTCACGCCCGCGAGCTTCAACTCATTGACCAAAGCGCCTGCCGAAGTGATCACGGGCGCGTTGCATCCTTCTTCGCGCATAACTTTCGTCAGCCGCGCTTCGGATTCGCAGTGATAGCCCTTGCCCATGGACATGATCGCGACCAGGCAAGCGTAGCCCGCGACATCCACGCGCGCATCGGCCAGCTCCGCCGCGCAACGCAGGCTATCGCGATCCATGGCCTCGAGCTCTTCCTTCGTGACTTTTTTCATGCGCATGCGGCTGGAGTGAAACGTAAAAGACGCCTCATCCGGAAACTGCCGCTGGCGGGCCTGGAAGATCGCCGGGATCTCCGTCTCCATGGTCGTGTTCGAGCTCGGGACAATTTGTCCGATGCGAATGGATCTGCTCATGTAAGCCTCTTAGCCACCTGTTGCAAAGAAAACGTTCTCATCCCTGTCCGCTTCCTGACGGTCGCGGTTCGGTGCGAAACACTATCGCCCTTTCGCAAGACTAGCACCGAACCCCGACTGTCAAGGAGGGGACATGCTAATCATCTCGCTGCGACATTCCTACGCCACCACACCCGAATCTTCAAACCCCGGAGCAGCGCCCACACCCACCGTCATCTCCCCCACGCCTTGCACATAAGACAACAGCGTATCGCCCGGCTCAATCGGACCCACGCCCTCCGGCGTCCCTGTGATAAT
>CAITIX010000281.1 GCA_903892565.1 uncultured Acidobacteriia bacterium | reverse complement strand
TCCATCAACCCTTGTGCCAAAAACCTTTCCAGCGGAACACTAGAGGAGGCCGCCAAGCGATCCTTGTTTTGCTGCAAGTGTTCCGCAGCCACCCGCGAAAGATTTTCCCGTACGTCCGGGAACGCGTCCATCATGCGATGAAAATCGGCAGCCGCAACGCGCACAACCTCAACGTGATCGAGCGCCGTGCACGTCGCCGTGCGGCGGCCGTCCTCGATCATCAAGCCGATTTCGCCGAAATATCCACCACGCCCCAGATAGGCGAGCACTAAATCTCCCTCAGGGTGGGACTCCGTCACCTTTACAAAGCCGATGCGGATCAGATAAAAACTATCGGCGATATCTCCCTGGCGGCAGATCACGTCGCCCTTGCCGAAGCGCAGCAATTCGACCGAATCGCGCAGCGAGTCGATGAACTCCGACGTGAGCGACGAAAACAACGGCACGCCCTTGAGATGACCCTCGATGGCGCGGATCTTGTAATTCTCATCCAAGCGGCCTTTGACGCTTTTGTTGCGCTGCATGATGTCAAGCACGTTGCGCAACATCTCATACCTGACGCAATCCGTCGTCGCCCGCACCGTTGCGGAACGCGGATAGAGACTCATGCATGTCATCTCGCCGAACAAATCCCCGGGACCGAGATCTGCCATGGGACGTTCATACGGCAAGTCCACCGACGCATCAATCGGGATCATGCTCCCGTTACGCTCACCCTCGCGGTGGTCTTGCTTTCTTCCCAGGAGCCGACTGCCCAGCCGCTGGAAGAACCCCGTCGCGCCGCCTTCGGTCTTCACGTGGGCCATCGGCGTCGCCAGAAATACCTGGGCGGAGCCTTCCACAATGTAGAATGCGGTGGAGCCGTACTCTCCCTCGCGGCAAACAATTTCACCGGCGCGGAAGCGGCGCTCCACCACGGAATGCTGGTTCAACTCCAGAAAAGTGCCGGACACCTTCTGGAAGTAAGGCAACTGCTGCAGATCGTCGACAGGAACAGGCTCGCCCGGCAAAACAGATTGCACCACGGTCTTGTTGGTCAACGCACCGGTCGGGCACGAAACCATGCATTCGCCACAGGAGACGCAACTCGAATTCCCCATGGGCCGATTCAGATCAAACGCGATCCCCGCCTCGTATCCTTTCCCGCGACGCGCTAGGACATCGTTGTGGCGAATCTCGCCGCAACCACGGATGCAGCGGTCGCACAGGATGCAGGCCTCGTGATCCACGGCAATCGCGTAAGAAGAGTCGTCTTGGCCTCGCGGCGAAAGGCGTTTGGGGAAACGGGGCTGGCTGACGCCGTCCAAACGGGCTAACGTTTCGAGTTCGCAGTCACCAGATTGCTGTTGGCGCGTGCAGGGCGAAGGATGATCCGCCATCAGCAGCTCCAACACCGTCTTGCG
This sequence comes from uncultured Acidobacteriia bacterium, assembly GCA_903892565.1. Taxonomy (GTDB): domain Bacteria; phylum Acidobacteriota; class Terriglobia; order Bryobacterales; family Bryobacteraceae; genus Palsa-187. The sequence continues at coordinate 1,883 of CAITIX010000281.1, read as the reverse complement.
TACGTTGACCACTCTCGGCGAATTGGTGGAAACCACCATGTTGTTTTCCGCCGGACGCACGCAGGACGCCGACAGCACGCGCCCTCCGGCTTCCACCACGCACACGCGACACACGCCCACGGGTGTTTCGTTTTGTTGATGGCACAGTGTCGGAATCGCGATGCCGTTCAGCCGCGCGGCATCGAAGACCGTTGTTCCCGCAGGCACGGTGATGGCGAGTCCGTCAATGGTCAGTTGGACGTCGGAGGCAGCGGCACCGCTCACGCGCGCACCTCTTTCATGGCACAGACACCATCGGGGCAACGGTGTTCACGAATGTGGATCGCAAGCTCGTCGGGGAAATGCTTGATGACGGATGTAATCGGTGAATGCGCGAATTGTCCCAGGCCGCAAATCGACGCAAGCTTCATGGCTTCCGAAAGCTCCTGTAGCAAGTCCAGATCCTGCGGCGTTCCCTTGCCCTGCGTCCAGCCGCTCAGCAGATCCACCATTTTCTGCGAACCGATCCGGCACGGCACGCATTTCCCGCACGATTCGTTGCGAAAGAATTTGACGGCATTCAGCGCATTGTCCAGCATGCAGCGTCCTTCTGCATACATGATGATTGCGCCCGAGCCCATCATGGAGCCCGCCTCAGCCAACGATTTAAAACTTAACGGCACATCCACCATCGCCGCCGGAAGATATCCCGAGGACGGCCCGGACGGTGCGAACGCCTTGAGCCGCTTGCCGCCTAAAACGCCACCGGCGTAAAGATGCAAGATCTCCGAAATCGGCGTGCCCATCGGCACTTGAAACACTCCGGGGTTGTTGACGTCGCCACTGACACCGACAAACTTCAAACCCGCAAAACCATTTCGTCCAACGGATTTGTACCACTCCACTCCGCGCCCTAGAATCTGCGTGACATTGGCGAATGTTTCCACGTTGTTCAGCGCGGTCGGCTTATGATACAAACCCTCCAGCACCGGAAACGGCGGCTTGTTACGCGGCTCCGCGCGATTTCCCTCGATCGCCTCAATCAACGCGGTCTCCTCGCCGCAGATGTATCCTCCCGGACTGACGAACACTTCCAGGTCGAACACCAGATCCGATCCGTTCGCTTGCTTACCCAGCAATCCCAGCCGCTTCACGCGTGCGATTTCCTCGCGGAAGATTTGCTCCTGCGCGTGGTATTCGTGACGGATGTACAGAATTCCTTTGCGCGCGCCGGTCACCAGACCGGCGATGATCATACCTTCTGCAACAAGATGCGGAAAACGCTCCAGGATAAAACGATCCTTGATCGTACCCGGCTCGCTTTCATCGGCATTGCAGATGACGTACTTTTCGTCGCCCAGAGCCTTGCGAACCGCCTCCCATTTCAAGCCGGTGGGAAAGCCCGCGCCACCAAGCCCGGGCAAGCCCGCAGCTTTCAACTCCGCGAGCACACCGTCCCAATCCCGAGTCTCCAATAGATTTCGTACGACGCTATAGGGCTCGGGACTGTGGTCCATCTCCGGGCTGACGACCGCTGTTGCGGCGTCGTCATGGAAATGCGGAAGCTCGCTGCCGCCCAGTGCGGCAAGAATGAGCCCTTCCGCCTGCGCCACCGAAACCTTGCGGAACGATTGATCATTCACCGCCATCGCGGGGGCTCCGTCGCATTGCCCTAGGCAAGAGACTTGCCCAACCGCAACATCGCGAGCACTCATTCCTCCGAAGCGCTGCTGCAGACTGGCCTGTAGATTTTCCGCCCCACGCAGATGGCACGTCATATCCATGCAAACATTTGCGCAGACCCGGGCCGGTGCGGCTAAATGAAAATGCGGAAAGAAATCCACCACCCCGTGAATGTGGGACACAGGGATATTCGATCGGCGCGACAGAGCTTCGATCTGCTC
>CAITIX010000280.1 GCA_903892565.1 uncultured Acidobacteriia bacterium | reverse complement strand
GTGGTCCAACTACGGCACGCGTTTTCTGGGCGATCCGGGCTTCGCGCCGGTGCTCGAAGAGCTGAACCGCCGCAAGCTGGTGGTGTACGTGCATCCGATGGTGATCAGCGCGATGAACGACGCCGATGATCCGCTCAAGGCTCTCGGCAGCAATTGGGAGAATACGACGCGCACGATTTCGAGCATGCTGAGCTCGGGAATCCTATTGAAATTACCCGACGTGAAATTTATCTTTTCGCACGGCGCAGGGTTGCTGCCGACGGTGGCTGTACGACTGGCCGGTAAATCACCCGAAAAGCTTGCGGCATTGAAGCGGCTGTATATGGATACGGCGCAGACCACCGTGAATCCGGGCGCCTGGGCCGCGTTGAATGCATTCGCCGAGCCATCGCACATTATGTTCGGCTCCGATTATCCGTACGTGGCGGATGGCCTGCAATTGGGGCTCAAGGGCCTGAAGCTGAGTTCGGCGAGTGCGACGAACATCGCGCGCGGATATGCGGAGAAGTTGATTCCGCGATTGCGCGCGTAGTTGCCTGTCGCAAAAAAACGTGATCATCCTGTCCGCTCCCTGACGGTCGCGGTTCGGTGCTAAAGACGGTAAACGAATCGGCCCTTTTGCAATACTGGCGCCGAACTTCGAATCTAAAAGAGGGACGTCGTAAGGATTTCGCTAGTAGTTGCGGCGAGCGCGCTATTTCGCTCGTCGTGCGATGTCCGCTTCGATGCACTCGGTCATCACGTCGAGGAATTTGCCGTAGCTTGCCGCTCCCACCACAAAAGGATTCGGGGCGCCGGATTTGCGCGTGGCCAACTGCATGATCTTTTCCGGCATGTTGTCATACGTCGGATGATTCTGCAGTTCCACGTCCACTTTCATCTTCTTCGTTTCCTCTTTGAAGTGCGCGATGGAGCGTACGTACTGCTGCAAGCCTTCGTCGGAGATGCGCGCGGCGGCGAGGATCGTTCCTCCAAACATTCCGGCGATGTGTGTTTTGCCGCCATCCTTCACGGGGAAAATCAGGCCCATGGAGCCGGGAGTGTGCCCAGGGATGAAGACCGGCGTGAGGGTCTCGCCACCGAAGGTGAAGGCTTCGCCCTCTTTGATGATTTGTTCTTTGCGGGGCAACTGCGGGTCGGCCTTCTTGCCGGCGGCGGGCGGCGCGAGCACGACGTCCCAATCTTCGGCTGACATGGCGATGTGCGTTCCGAAATGTTCCTGCAGATAAAACGCGCCTCCGAAATGATCGGCGTGGCCGTGCGTGATGATGGAATATTTGATGGTCTTTGGATCGAGCCCCAGCTTTTGGAACGCGGGCAAAAGAATGGTTTCGACGTCGCGCGTGTAGCCGGAGTCGATCATGATAATGCCGTCGGGTGTGGTGATCGCGTAGGTGACGGTGGCGGCGCGGCCCATGGCATAAACGTTGTCGAACAGCTTGACTGGTTCAATCATGGGCGCGTTGGCGTCCGTGACGACAGGAGCTTCGCAAAAGAAGTGCGCCTCCGTAGCCCATTCCTTGCCAGCGATTTGCTTGGCTTTCGCGACGTGCGCGGCGGCGGCTGGTGAATCGGGTTTGGGCGCCGCTGCGTCCGGTGCTTGCGCTGCGAGCGACAACGGTAGCAAGAGGGCGACGATTCCAAATGGCAAGAGGACGGCGGTTTTTGAGGACATTCTTAGTGCTCCTTCGCTTGATCTTCGTAGGCTTGTGTTCCTTCGATAGAAGGTAACACGGCGGAATGCGGCACGCTTAGCCGACGCTACTGTTTCGGAGGGGCGAACGATCCATCGGGTTGGCGCAGCAGCAACAGCCCCGAATGAATGGCGAACCAGGCGCCGTGGAGCTGTAACTTCCCGGTCGCCACGCGCTCGGCAATCCACGGAAATGTCATTAGATTTTCAAGCGAAACGCGGATGACCTCGTGCTCGCAGAATTGTTGCCGGTCTTCCGGTGCGGCCTGCTTCATGGCGCGCAGCCGAGCGGTTTCAGCAATGGACATCCAGGGAGCCACAAATTCATTCGCCTGCTGCGGCGCGCCTTCGAGCAGCGCTTTCACGCCTCCGCAGGAGCCATGGCCGAGCACCATCACATGCTTCACCTCCAGCACGCGGACGCCGAATTCGAGTGCCGCGCTGGTGCTGTGATGAGCGGAGTCCGGCGCGTAGGGCGGAACCAAATTCGCGACGTTGCGCACGGTGAGAACTTCGCCGGGGGCGGTGTCGAAAATCATTGCGGGATCCACTCGGCTATCGACGCACGCGAGTACGAGTGTTTTCGGCGACTGACCCGATTGCGCCAGCTTCTCAAACGCATCCTTTTGCGCAGGCCAGCCGGTGGTGCGGAAACGTTGGTAACCATTGACGAGGCTATTCATGTCGATGTATCGGCTCTCTTATGTGTCACTGCTGCGGGTCTCGAGATCGGGGAGCCCAAAGGACAAGCATTCTTAGCTTGCGACTATTTTACGATGCCCACGCGGTCCAGTGGCCAGTACACGAAAACCGCTTTGCCGTAAATAAATTTCCGCGGGACGGTGCCCCAGCTGCGGCTATCGTTCGAGGAGCTGCGATGATCCCCCAACACAAAAAATTCATTGGGAGGAACCGTGGCTAAAGGCGTAGATACTTCGTCGCGATAATCGGTGGGAACGTAGGGCTCATCCAGGGTCTTGCCGTTGACGAAGACCGTACCTTCGACCACTTGCACCTGATCGCCGGGCATGCCGACGATGCGCTTGATATACGATTTCGAAGGATCGCCCGGATACCAAAACACGACTGTGTCGCCGCGACGGATTTCAGAAATACCGAAGCGGTACACAAACTTGTTGATGAAAATGCGTTCCTGATCCACCAGCGCGGGCATCATGCTGGTGCCTTCCACCTTCACGGGCTGATACAGAAAAAGAATGATCACGACGGCGATCAGCACACTGACGAAGAGATCACGCGCCCAGGAAATCGCGGCCAGCGCGTACGAAGCGCGATGTTCCGGCTCACGTGCGGCGGGTGCTGGTACGAACTCGTCCATAGTAAAGGCCTGTTGTTCCGGGGCTACGCGCCGTGGTTGCAGGCGTGAGTGCGTTCTCCTCCTGATTATAGACGAGGGGGGATGGCGAACGTCTCACAAGCCGATTTCCTTGCCAGTTCAGGCGTTCCGCGGACTTCGCGTGGCCAGCAGTTTCATGACCGACACTTTTCAATGACTTCTTTTCAATGACTGACGACCAGACTGCGCCAGGATGTTCGGCCTCCGCGATCCGTTGCGGTGATGGTGATGGCGTTGGAGCCGGTGATCAACGGAATGGTCGCCGACCAAGTGGTGGTGCCCGTCGCTGTGCCTGAGGTGCCAAAATTCGTTGACCATTTCACGGACGTGATCCCTGCTGCGTCTGATGCCGTGCCCGAGACGATGACGAATGCTGCGTATGTCGCAAGCGTGGACGTCACGGATGACGTGATCGTCAAGGTGGGAGGAGCGCTTGAGGAAGTCGGTGTTGGCGTCGGTGTCGGAGTCGGAACTGGTGCGGGCGTGGGAACAGGTGTTGGAGTTGGTGTTGGTGTCGGTACCGGAGCCGGGATCACGTCGGCTGCGCTCGGTGCCGCGTAGAGCGTTTGTACCGTTGCGATATCCAGCGACGACAGGCCGGTTGCGGCCTTGTAGTACGGATACATGGCAGCGGCCGGATTATCGGAATGTCCGAGGCCGAGAGCATGGCCGAGCTCATGCAGCGCTACGCTGAACAGATCGGTGCTTCCGCCGAGCGACCAGTGTTCGGAATCGTCGAAGTGCATGTCGCCCGCAATGGGCTCGGCGTTGATCGGCGCTGGATAAAACGTGTGGGCGAGCACGCCTCCGGGTCCGTCAAACGGATAGCCGTCGCCATGGTCGTAGGAAGCGAAGACGACGTTGATGGTTTGTCGCGCTGCGGTGGCTGTCGTTTGCGTCCACGTGATGGCGGCGGCTTTCGACCACTCCGCCATGGCTCGCTCGATGGCTTGCTCGGCGGCGGATGGGGCAAGCTGCGCCGTAAGGTGGCTATAGACGTAGCCCACGTTCGCGGCTCCAAGGCCGGGGCCATCCCATCCATAGCCATACGTGGGGATCAGCTGCGAGACAGATCCATTTGTGGTGAGCGCGCCGAGGCAGGCTCCGGAGGGAGTGCCGCTCGAAAGTTCCGCTGAGGCGGGGAAGATGTACGAGACGTCGTCGAGCGCGGCAATCGCCGTGGCTGTCGCTAAAGCCTGCTGCGGAGAGGCAACCACCATCAGGTGCGTGGGGCCGAGATCCGGATTTTGATGCAACCGGATGCCCAAATTTAAGAGCAATGCCTGCGCCTCCAATAGGCGGACGTCGGAATAGATTTCGATCAGGAGAAACCCGGTAGCTGCTGCGGGATCTCCGGTTGTGATCAACGGACTAATCTTGTTGGCCGGGGCAAGCGGAGCGGCATAGGTGACGCCCAGATCCGAGACATCCACTGGGGAGCTGACTGCGGCAAGCAGCCCATTGGTAGGAACATCGCCCAGAACGCGGACGCCCCGACGGCCCAACTTGGCAACGGTTGCGGCCGAGGGAGGCGCGGAAAATTGCACTAAGAAATGCCTTCGTCCACTGGCGTTCGGAGAAATCTGCTGAACGGACGAGGTCCCGGCGAAGACCGAACGCGTCTTGAGTTGCAAAGGAGCTTGCGCTTGCAAGCACGCTACGGAAAATAACCAGGGGACGAGGCAGCGATGAGATAGGCAGAACATCTACCTCTCTCATCGCCTTCGTTCGGAGACATCCTGAGGTGAGGGCTAGTAAAACGGTACTTCGGAAGAGCCTGAGGTTCTATCCACGTGCGGCCTACCTCGGGCGGCCTACGCGGAACTACGTACGCCAGTCGGTGACGGAGAGAAAGCCCGGATCTTCGCGCCAATTGGTGCGAATTTTGACGAAGGTTTCGAGGAAGACCTTGCGATTGAAGGTGTGCTCCATATCGTGGCGAGCCTGCGTTCCGATCTTCTTCATCATGCTGCCGCCGGCGCCGATCAGGATGGCCTTCTGGCCGGGTTTTTCCACGTAGATGGTGGCGGCAGTGCGCAGGAGCTTGGGCGTTTCTTCCCAGGAATCGATGGCGACGGCGACGGCGTGAGGAACTTCCTTCTGCGTGTGATGCAGAACTTTCTCGCGAATGATTTCGGCGGCCAGGAAGCGCTCGGGTTGATCGGTCAAATAGTCTTCGGGGAAGATCGCCGAGCCCACGGGCAAATGTTTTATGATTTCCGCGCGCAATTCATCGAGACCGCTGCCGCGCCGCGCCGAGACCGGGATGTAGGCGGCGAAATCGTGCCACTGCCGATATTGTTCGATCCGCGCGAGCAGGTCCGGCTTCTTCTCCAGCCAATCGATTTTATTCAACACCGCGATGACCGGCACGCCGGCCTTCTTGGCGAGATCGAGAGCTTGCGTGTCCTCATCTGTCGGAGGCGTCAACGCATCAATGACGAAGAGGACCACGTCGGGTGCTTCGGCCGCGGCGCGCACGGTTTCCATCATGCGGCGGTTTAATAGCGTGTCGCCTTTGTGGATCCCGGGCGTGTCGATGAAGACCATCTGCGCTCCGGGAACCGCGAGCACGCCTTGAATCGCTGTGCGCGTGGTCTGCGGTTTTGATGCGATAATGGCGAGCTTCGTCCCGAGTAGCGCATTTAACAACGTCGATTTTCCGGCGTTGGGACGTCCGAGGATGGCAACAAAGCCAGCGCGATATTTTTTTCTCACGAGTTCCTTTTCACTTTGCCGCTGTTTTCGAAACGCGGACTTGATCCACGCGGACCTGATTCGACGCGAGCACTTGAATGGCAATGCCATCGCGTTCGGTTTGTTCCCCGGCCGACGGCACGTGGCCCAGCCATTCTGTTACGAGTCCGCCTACTGTCGTGGATTCGGTGTCTTCTTCGGGACGAAAATCCAGCAGATCTTCTAAACGCCCGAGATCGAAGCTACCGGAGACGATGTAGCTTCCGTCGGGCTCGCGGCGGAAGTCGCGCTCGGGCTCGTGTTCGTCGTGGATCTCGCCGAGGATCTCCTCAACCATGTCTTCCATGGTCACGATGCCCGCGGTGGCTCCATACTCGTCGACGACGACGGCCATGTGGGCGCCCTCTTCCTGCATTTCACGCAGCAAGTCGTTGACGCCTTTCGTCTCGGGAACGGCGCGGATGGGGCGGATAATTTCACGGACCGTGCGCTTGGCGCGTTCATCCTCATCCATCTCGAACATGTCGCGGACGTGGATGAAGCCGGTAATTTGATCGATGGATTCCTCGTAGACGGGAATGCGCGAATACTGCTCGTTGATCACCAGATCGCGGAGATCTTCGAGCGTGGCGTCGCGCGAAATCGCGACGATGCGCGGGCGCGGTGTCATCACCTCGCGCACTGTTTTATCGCCGAAAGCCACTACGGATTGGATTAACTCACGGTCGCCTTTTTCGATGAGCCCCTCTTCTTCGCCCGCCGTGATGAGGGCGTCGATGTGCTCTTCGGGCGTGGGTTCCTGATCGGGAGGATGCGTGTCGTTCAGGCCGAACAGCGATTGCAGAAATCCGAGCGCGCCTGTTAGCGGCCGCATCACAAACGCGAGCGCGCGATACAAGGGGACCAACGGAAGCAAGCCTTCGCCGCTGGTTTTCGTATACACAACCTGCGGGATGAGGAACGTTCCCAGAATCGCGTAGAGGACGACGATCAAACACGCCACGCCGAGCGCTTCCCACGGGTCGGTGCTCGCTGAGGTCCAGGCCAGCGTGACGACGCCGATGATCGCCAAGCCGATGTGCTTGATGAGCGAAAACACCTGAGCGCCTTTTTCCGTCTCCAGGCCGATCTTCGATTCCAGCGTTTCCTTGAAGAATTCGAGCGAAGGAAGATCGCGCGCGCGCAGGCGCTGCGATTCCAGATACAACACCTGGATGCAGGTGACCAGCGTGACCAAAACGGCCATGAGCAGATCGACGATGATGAGTATCAATGTCATTGCTGTGTCAAAGTCATTGCTGTGTCAAAATCATTGTTTCGTCGAAGAACTTCTTTCGATCAATCCGGTGGGAAGGCCGAATTTCTTGCGCCAGCGCGCTTCGGCTATGGCCATTTCGCCAGAGTCTTCTTCGTGATCCATGCCCGCAAGGTGCAGCGCGCCATGCAGCATGAGGATGCGGAGCTCCACGCTGAGCGAATGCCGGTGTTCGGCGGCTTGGGCGCGGGCGCGGTCGATGGATATGGCGAGGTCGCCCGCATTGCTTGTTGCCAGGCCGTGCTCTTCGCCGGTGGGGAAAGAAAGAACGTCCGTCGCGTAATCTTTGCGGCGGTATCGCTTGTTCATGCGGCGCAGTTCGGTATCGCTCGTCACCAGGCAGGAAATCACGCGGCCCCTTGTGATTTGGCGCGAGAGCACGGCGAGGAACTCGCGTAGCTCGGCCTTGCGCATCCGCACGGGCGGATCGAATAGCAGCGGGATGTCGTCGGTAGAAGGCGCGGAAGGTGACATGAGATCGGCCTCAGGCGGCCGTTTCGGGAACTGGTTGTGTTGTGCTGGCGATTGCAGTGGGGGACGCTACTGGGGATGCCGCTGGTTCGGCATGCGCGTCGGGAGCGTTGGGATCCGTGAGCTTCAACGATAGCTGGCGGTTTGCTCCGATGGACTCGTTATATTTTTCGTAGGCGCGCACGATGCGCTGCACCAGCGTGTGGCGCACGACGTCGCGATCGTCGAATTGCACGAAGCTGACGCCTTCGACGCCGCGCAGAACGTCGATCACTTCCACCAGGCCGCTGCGCTGTCCGTGGTGCAAGTCGATTTGTGTCACGTCGCCTGTCACAACCATTTTCGAATTGAAGCCCTGGCGCGTCAGGATCATTTTCATCTGCTCGGGCGACGTGTTCTGCGCCTCGTCCATGATGATGAAGCTGTCGTTGAGCGTGCGGCCGCGCATGAAGGCGAGCGGCGCGACTTCGATGGTGTTGCGCTCCAAAAGTTTTTCGATTTTTTCGACGTCGATCATTTCGTACAAGGCGTCATAGAGCGGACGCAAATACGGATCGACTTTTTCCTGCAGCGTGCCGGGCAGGAATCCGAGACGTTCGCCGGCTTCAACGGCAGGGCGCGTCAGGATGATGCGGCTGACACGCTTCGAGAGCAGCGCCGCAACGGCTTGCGCGACGGCGAGATATGTTTTTCCGGTGCCGGCAGGGCCGATGCCAAAGACGAGATCGTTGCGGTCGATCGCTTCCATGTACATCCGCTGCGTCATGGTTTTCGGCGCGATGACTTTCTTGCCGAAACTGCGCTGCTTGCCGCTGTCCACCAAGCGGCGGAGGCTCGCACTGGGGTCCGCTGTTACAACGCGTAAATAGCTGTTCAAGTCGCCGTTGTTGAAAACGAATCCTTCGTTCATCAGCGTGGCGTAGTCGGACAGAATGGAAATCGCGCGGTCCACCGCAGGCTGCGTGCCCTCGACTTCGATGGAATCGCTTTTGACGCTGGTGCGGATTCCGAGTCCGGTTTCGAGCAAGCGCATATTCTCATCACGTGTCCCGAACAGGGACTCAATGCCGCGAGTGATTTGGACGCTAGATTTCATCGGGTAGTTTTCGCTCAGAAGGGAACAGCTTATTTTCAGGGAACAGTTTGATTTCAGAGCAAAGCAGGGATGCGGGATGAATCGCTACAGCTAGACCGGACTTCCGCAGGCGCGGAGGCAGGGTGAACATCTAGGCTAAGGATATCACGAAAAATAGGCGTTGTAGCCGCTATTTTGCGCAGGGTGCAGGGTAACGGAACCGTCATTTTAGGACGAGTGTGGCTTGCTTTGAATCCGCCCTTCGGCGTCGAGCCGTAGTTCGCGGTCGCGCCAAATCACGGTGTTGCCGAATAGTCCGGCGATCCATACGGCGAAGGCGAAGAGATCGCGCGCGGGAACCAGCCACCAGAATTTGAGGACGTCGCGGCTGCGGAGTGCGAACCATCCCGCGAGGATGGCCATCCACAGGCGCAGCGCCAAGACAATGCCCGCCATTTGGAAGCGGCCCAAGAGCCATAGGATGACGATCCACAACATTGCGTTCGTGACGGGCAAGCCGACATAGCCGGCGGGTTTCGAAACGCGAATCGTGCGCGCCCAGCGCACTTGATGACGCCACACATCGAGCCATCCTCCGCCAAGGCTGGTTTCGACGATGACGTCCGACAGAACGCACTTCAAGCCGAGTTGATGGATGCGGTGGCCGAGTTGATAGTCGTCGGCCAGATAATCGGCGATGGCCGCAAAGCCGCCGATTTTTTCGAGGTCCGTTTTTCGAAACGCCAGCGTGGAGCCCATGGCGAATTCGTCGACGCCAACGAGCCGTGCGACGAGCGCAGAAGGGGCGAAATCGGTGGAGACGCCGAGTCCCTCGAAGCGCGAAGCGAAGCTTGTTCCGTTGGGGCGATACAGACACGTGACGAGACCGACTTTGGGATCGGCAAGCGGCGCGACCACACGATCTAGATAATCGGGATCGACGCGAATATCGGCGTCGTTGACGACGAGGATGGGGAAGCGTGCGGCAGCGGCGAGATCTTGCAGCACGCCGACCTTTGCGTTGGCCGTCTTCGTGCGAGATTCGACGATGCGCAGGCTTGGAAACTCGCGGGATAGTTCCTCGAGCAGAGGAATCGCGGCGTCGTTTGGATCATGCACGCCGCACAGCAGTTCGTACTCTCCGCGGAATTTCGAGTGAGGGAATTTCGAGTGAGACAGGATGGCCGCGCGCAGTGCAGGATCGGATCCATGGACGGGCTTCAGGATGGAAACCGGTCCGCGAACGCCTGCGGGAGCAGTCTTGCGCTTGCGGAATAGGCACGCAAAGATCGCGAGGAGCTGATAGGCCGCAGCGATCCCGAAGATGATCACTGCTAGTGCGCTGAGGTTCACTGGGAAAGGAGGCCCACGCCGAAGGCGACGAAGCAGACGCCCCACCAGCGCCGCGCATCGACGCGTTCTTTCAGGACCAGGCGCGCGAGGATCGTTTCAAACACGATGCTCAAGGCCGAGGCCGGAACGGCGAAGCTCAGGTCCGCCGATTGAACCAGCGTGATGAAGGCGAAAAACGAAAACGCCATAAACACGATTGCCAGGATCAAGAATTTCTTGCGCGCCATGGCGCTCAGGGCGCGGCCGATGCCAGAGGGGCCGAAATCGCGGATCTCGCCGTGGCGCTTCATCTCCAGGCTGGTGAGCAGATCGCTCAAGACGGTGGAGCCGACGACGACGGCAAGCAGGAGCCAGGCCCGAGTCATTGATGACTTCCGCCTCCAGCGGCAGAGGGCTTGCTCGTGCTCTCCAGCGCATGCGTGGTGTCGGGACTTCCGCCGCCCACAAGAAGTGTCCCGATCATAATCATCACCGTTCCGCCCCAACGCTGCGGCGTGATTTGTTCGTTGAGGAAGAAGCGGCCCAATACGACGCTGAGCACATAGCCAAGCGAGGTCAGAGGCAGCATGTAGCTAAGATCGGCGAAGCTGAGAAACATCATGCGGCTCAGGAGCCACGTGATCAGCAGGAGAATGCCCAGCCCCACCCACGGGGTGAAGATGGCGACGATGAGATCGGTCGCGTTGCCCACGGCGGGAATTTCCCGCATCCCACGGGCGATAAAAAAATTCCCAAAGGCGTTCGTAAAGATAACGACGAACGCGAAAAGCGGAGTCTTCCACTTCCAGCGCGTCGTGGAGCTGGAACCCGGCGCCATCGGTTTACGAGATTAGGCTCGCTCCCGGGCCTGTGTGAGCGCTTCCGCCTTCTTGTCCGCGACGTAAATCTTACGTTTCGCGCGCAAGGCCAGATACTCTTTGGCTTCCTTCGTCAGGCGTTTGCGTTCCTTGCCGTCGAAGATCGCTTTGCGAACAATGCGCCACGCGGCTTTGGGACGGAAATAATACTCGCCGTAGAAACGTTCCACCCACTCCACCATTTCGCCCTCATCCAGGATGCCGGGATAAATGACGTTGGGGAGCTGGTGGCCTTGATCGTCGGACATCTCGATGTTGACCAAGGCGTTCTTCTTGGCGTAATCGTAGAATTCGGTTCCGGGATAAGCGTGTGCAATGGAAACCTGGATGGTTTCGACATCGAGGCGCTTGGCGTAGTCGATCGTATTGCGAATGGTCTGGCGCGTTTCACCCGGCAGGCCGACGATGAAGTCGCCGTGAATGATGAGGCCGAGTTTGTGGCAATTTTCCGTAAAGCGCTTGGCCATTTCGACCGTAGCGCCCTTCTTGATGTTCTTCAAGATTTGCGGATCGCCCGATTCGTAGCCAACGATGAGCAGGCGCGCTCCGGCGTCTTTCATCGCCTTGAGCGTTTCGTAATCGGTGGTGACGCGCGACGTGCAGGACCACGTGAAGTTCAGTTTTTTCAGCTTGGCGCACAGCTCGAGCGTGCGTTCCTTCTTGTAGTTAAACGTGTCGTCGTCGAAGAAGATTTCCCGCAGGCCGGGGAAGTTTTCGAGCACATACTTGCATTCGTTGGCGACGTCGTCGGTGGAACGCAGTCTCCAGCGATGGCCCGAGTGCGTTTGCGGCCACAGGCAGAACGTGCACATCGCCGGGCATCCGCGCGACGTATACATCGAAATGTAGGGATTCAGTAGGAACGGGACGTTGTAGCGCGTGAAATCCAAGTCGCGCTTGTAGACTTTGCTGACCCAGGGGAGCTCGTCCAGATTTTCGATCTGGCCGCCTTCCGGATTGTGAATATTTTCGCCGTTTTTGCGGAAGCTCACCGACGGGATCTGGTCGAGCGGCACGCCCTTGGCGTAGTTGGCGATCTGGTAATCAAACTCGCGGCGCACGACAAAATCGATGGCCTTGGTGGCGTTGAGCGCCTTGTCGGGCTCGATGGTGACGGGCGGTCCGACGAATGCGACTTCCAGTTTCGGATTCGCGTCCTTGAGCATGCCCGCGATCTTGACGTCGACGTTATAGCCCGGAGACGAGGTGTAGAGCACCAGGAGTTCGTAATCCTTGGCGATTTCGACGGTCTGTTCAATGGAAATGCCGTGCGGCGGCGCGTCCAGAACGCGGCTGCCTTCGAGCATGCCCGCCGGATAGCACAGCCACACCGGATACCAATAGGACTCAATTTCGCGCGTGGAAGGCCAGCGCGAGCTCGCACCGCCGTCGAATCCCTCAAACGATGGGGGATTTAGGAATAAAGTTTTCTTGGGCAAACGGTCTCCTTAGGGGTTGGCCTGGGCCCCGGCGGCGTCATCGTCGCCTACCTGCCTCATAAAGTTGCTAAAACTGATTTCAAGTTCGGCGCGTCCGGCAATGCGCGTGTCCACCATGCTCTCGATGTGAGCGGGAATCGAAACGCCGTTTTGAATGTCGTAATCGCGAACAAACGCGATCTTCTTGAGAAAGACCGAGGGGGATTTCACAAACTGGCCGGATTCGCGCACCGGCATTCCCGATTCGGCATCCACCCACAATTCGCCCTTGAACAGGCCAATCGCTTTTTTGCGCGGCGTGATTTGCAGCACCACGATGCGGCGGCCCTTCTGCTCCTGCTCGGACTTTACTTTGAACTTGTAATTCGCCGGCGAAATGGCAATGCTGCCGTTTTCGCGGCCTTCGCTTTCGGCGGCCAGGTAGCGGGTAATGACTTCCTGCTTCACGGTGTTGTCACCGGAGAATCCCAGAGCCTTATAGGTGATCACGCCTAAGCGGGAAATTTTACGCAGCGCCGTCAGGCGGCCATGCTTTTCCAGGCTGGGGATCTTTGCCTCGATATCCACTTGCATCTCGACGCCCTTCATGGCTTCCTGCTGCGTATGCGTGGCGTCCACGTATTTCATAACGATAGGCAGGCGATCTTCGGGGGCATCCGGGGCGTCCGAAGACACCGCCGCACCGGGCAACATGAGAAATGCAAGAAGGGCCGCGGTACTGGAGGAAGGGATTCTCAAGGTTTGTACCATGCAGCGCGACGGGGCTCTGCATGACTATAGTTTAGCAGGATTCTCCCGTAGAACTGTCAACGTCCAAGGGAGACCGCCCAATCGAAGACGTCGGACTGCGCCGGGCTCTCCCAGGCGGTTTCGTCGAACCACAGGTGCGCGCCGTCGGTCCGCACTGTAACCAGTCCGTCAAGATCGGTGCGGAGGATGGTGGAGTGCCTTTCATTGAGGCGTGCGACGGTGTCCGGATGCGGGTGCCCGAAGGAGTTTTCGAACCCGGCGGAGATAACGGCGATGGCAGGCGAGGTGGCGTCTAAGAAGGCCTGCGTCGTAGAAGTCTTCGAGCCATGATGGCCCACTTTAAGGACGTCGACGTGCGAGAGGCGCGCGTCTCCCAGCAGACGGTATTCCATGGGGCGCTCCATGTCGCCCGTCAATAGAAAGGAGCGGCTGCCATAAGAGAGGCGGAAGGCCAGCGAATCGTTGTTTCCGGGACGCGGGTTGTCGTAATCGGCGGGAGGAGAAAGGGGCTGCACCGTGGCTCCCGCGAAGGAAAATGGATCGGCGGCGTGCAGCGCATCGACCGGAATGTGCAAGCGCGCCGCATTAGCCAGAAGGGATTCGGATGGATGAGCGCCCACCCAAATGCGCGCAGGCCGAAAATTCTGGATCAGCGCCTCGGCGCCGCCCGCGTGATCCTCATGCGCGTGCGTGATGACGAGAACGTCAATGCGCCGGATGCCGCGGCTCCATAGATAAGGGGAGACGACGTCCTCGCCGGTATCGAGATTCGGACGCCGCCGCTTGGGGCCGTAGGTGAGAATACCGCCGGTATCGACGACCATCGTCTTGCCTTCGGGGAAAACGACGAGGAGACTATCGCCCTGGCCGACGTCGAGCGCGGTGAGCTCCAGTTCACCGCGCCTGATTTGATTCGGCCACGGTTGCCACAGCAAGATCGCGAAGCACGTGAGCGCCGCAGTGGCTGCGATCCAGCGCCACGTGGGACGCTTCATCACCACAGCGAGAGTAATTAAGGAAAGAACGAACGCGGCGGCCAGCCACAATGGCGGATTCGCGATGCGCCACGAAGGTTCGAGATTGGCGTGCCAGGCTGCGGTTTTTGCTGCGCCCGATAGCAGCCATCCAGCGAGCATCGCGATCCAGTGCCAGCCCGTGAAGATCGCAATAAATCCCAGCGGCACGACAGCGCTCAGCAATGGCACGATGATCAGGTTCGCGGTGAGGCCCGTAAAAGAGATGCGATGGAAATACTCGGCCATGGGCAGGGCCAGTCCGACTTGCATCACAGCCGAGATGAGAACGAGCTCCCAAGCAAATAGGAACAGCCGCAAGATTGCCGCGATGGCTTCGGCTGTCCAACGTGCGGGAAGCCGCGTCCACAACTCGAGCGTTTCCGCGATGAGCCGAATTTCCACGCGCCATTGGGCGACCCGTGGCGGTATGTGAGGGTCCGCATCCAGGTGAAAGATGCCGCGAAGGCCCGAAAAATAAGGGCCGGACGTGGCTTCGAGGAGCGGAGCGGCGAGAGCGCCAATTGCGGCAACCGAAAGAAAGGAGAGCTGAAAGCTGGCGTCAAACAGCTCTTCCGGATCGGTCAAGATGTAGGCGATCGCGACTGCCGCCAGCAGGTTGATCACGCGTCCACGGCGAAAGAAGTAGCGGGCCATCAAGTAGAGCGTGAATCCCACGGCCGCGCGACCCACGGGCGGTGAAAATCCAGTGACCAGGGCATAGATCCACGCAGCGCAGGCGGTGAGTGCGAGGGCGGGAATTTCGGGCACGGCGCAGATGCGCAGCAAGAACAGCAGCACGCCTGCCAGCACGGCCACGTGCGCGCCGGAGATCACCAGGGCGTGAAATGTCCCGGTGCGGCGGAAATCCTGCGTCCAGATTTTTTCAAGCTTTGAAGTCTCCCCCAGCAGAACCGCTTCCATCATGCCGGTGGCGTATTCGTTGCCTTGGTACAAGCGATCCAGCCGCATTAGCGCGGACTCGCGCAGAGCAAAAATTGCCGCCCAGAAACGCGATCCGCAGCGTCCTGGCAAGACCTTTGCTGACGAATGCCGTGCCATCGAAGCCGTCCAATAGATCTTTTGCCGTGCCAGATATGTCGCGTAGTCGAAGGCTCCGGGATTGCGATAGTTGTGAGGCGGGCGAATGCGCGCTTCGATCTCTACCATCTGGCCGTAATGCAACGGCTCGGGGAGTTCGTCGTCCGTCAGGATGATTTGCGTGACGCGCGCGCGTGCGCCGGGTGCCAGCTCCAGTGTGAACTGTTCCCGTTCGGGAGAGAAAACGGAGGGCTCGACGACGCAGCCATCGAGCAGCACGACTTCACGCGATCCTGCGTCGATTTCCGGAGTGGGGCCGGGACGGTGCCATGCTTCGCTCAACGCGCCAAGGCATACAAGAGCCAGCGCCGCGCAGATCCGGGAAAGCCACCGGCTCCCACGGGATGCCGCCACGATCCACAGCAGGAAAAATGCCGCCATGGGCCAAGCGGCAGAAGTGACGCTGAACGGCATCCAGCGGCACAGGAACAAGCCAGCTGTGATGGCGACCAACGGCAACACGAGCGGTTCGCGCACTAGCAGGCCTCGGGAGAACGGAGAATCGTCGCGTGATCCATCGTCGGGTGGTTCATCGTCGCGTGGTTCATGGGCTGGCGAGTTGCGGCGCACGGATGTCGCTAAGGGGGTAGTTGCCTGAAGGGCTAGGAAATCTCAGAGGCAGACGAAAAAAGACGCGGGGCGGCGAAAAGGAGGGATGAAAATACAAACCGCGCCCAGACCCATGGGGCCAAGGCGCGGTTTAAAATCTTTCCAGCAAAAGCAGGAAGGAAACTAGCGGACGTCCTTCTTGTCTTCCTTCTTCTTTTTCTTGCCTTCCTTCTTGTCCGTGCTGTCCTGGGCGAACGAAACGGTGGCGACACCCATCAGAAGGGTCAGGCCGAGCATAACACTCATGAGCTTCTTCATTGTTGTATTTCTCCTTGGAATGTTCTGACGACCTGCGGCCGTCGTACAAAAGTATCATCGCAACCGCACATGAATGAACGGTTAAGCGGGGATTAAAATGGCTTAATTGGAAGGGGCCTGTTTCCGGGGCAAAGTGAGGTGCGAATGCAAGAGCTCTGGATTATATAACTAGCTCATAATCAATTGGTTATCGATTACTGGCGAGGGATGGGAACCACGGCCAGGGCTATGCTGAGCCAGACATGAAGCCGCAAGAATTAAAACGAGAGGATCTGGCGCGGACGCTCGCGGAGCGCAGTCCTTTGAGTGAAAGTCAGGCTCAGGACGAGCTGGATCGCCTCTTTCACGGGATCGTGACAAGCCTTCGCCAGGGGCGGGCAACGGAGATGCCGGGCGTGGGCGAACTCAAGAACAACGCGCTCAGGAGCAAGGCTCCTGCTACGAGGTCGTCCGCGGCGAAGGGAAAAGCGGTGGCGGGGAAGCCGAGATCGTGACGAGGCTGGAGACGCGGGAGCGTATCGCCGAAATCGTGCGTGAGGCATTGGGCAACGGGCAGGCGGTGGAGATCGAAGGGCTCGGCACGTTTCGCGCATCGAATGCCGGCGGCAAAAACGTGAGCGAAGGGAAAACGACGTACCAGTTTTCCCCACAGGAAGTCGCGCAGGTGTTTGTGGCTTACGCGGTCGAGGATCTCCCGTATGCGCGGCGCTTGTGCGAATCGCTGCGCAAGCATGGATGCTCCCCGTGGCTCGATAAAGATAAGCTCCTGGCAGGGCAGGACTGGCCACGGGCCTTGGAGCACGCCATCGACGTCGCGGACGTGTTCCTGGCGTGCTTTTCTCCTCGGTCGGTGGGGAAACGCGGAATGTTCCAGCAGGAGATTCGTCACGCACTGGAATGCGCGCGCCGAAGGCCGCTGGACGATCCATTCGTGATGCCGGTGCGCTTGGAAGAATGCGTCGTGCCGCGGCGCATCGCCGAACAACTGCAATATGTCGATTTGTTTCCGGATTGGGAGAAGGGCGTGCGGCGGCTCGCGCGGGACATCAAGAAAGCCGCCAAGCGGAGACCGCTAGCTGGTCTGGCGTAAAACGTTCGCGGTCAGTGCTTGTTCGCGCCGCCGATGTTCTTCCACGTTCGGCAGGAACGCCGTGAGAAGGCCGAGCAGCGGCAAGAACGAACACACTTTGTAGACGAAGTTGATGCTGGTGTGATCGGCCAGCACGCCGAGCAGGGCGGCGGCGATGCCTCCGGTGCCAAAGGCGAGTCCAAAGAACAGGCCCGAGATCATGCCGACTTTGCCGGGCATCAGTTCCTGCGCGAAGACCACGATCGCGGGGAATGCCGAGCCCAGAATCAGGCCGACAAGAGAGCAGAAGATGCCAGTCCAGAACAGGCCCACATAAGGCAGCGCGAGAGTAAACGGCAGCGCGCCGAGAATCGAAAACCAAATCACGTACTTGCGGCCGACGCGATCGCCAAAGGGCCCGCCGAGCAGTGTTCCGGCGGCGACCGATCCCAGGAAGAGGAATAGGAAGAGCTCCGCCTTCTCCGTCGTGACATGGAATTTGCTGATCAGGAAGAACGTGAAATAGCTGGTCAAACTAGCCATGTAGATGAACTTCGAGAACATCAGCATGACGAGGACGCCGACGGCGAGCGCGACCTTTTTCGGAGGCAGTCCGTGGCTGTGGCGTTCGTGGTGCGCGACCGGCGACTTGGCTTTCGCGCGGCGATATTGGATGGCCCAGTTGCTGATGCGAATCATCAGAATGATGGCAACGAGTGCGGCGATCGAAAACCAGGCGACGCTGCCCTGGCCGCGTTTAATGACGATGAACGCCGCGAGCAGAGGTCCGGTGGCGGTGCCCGCATTGCCGCCGACTTGGAAGATCGCCTGCGCGAATCCCGGTTTCGGTCCTGCGGCCATGCGCGCCACGCGCGACGATTCGGGATGAAACACGGAAGAACCGACGCCGACGAACGCCACGGCGAGGAGGATCGCGGGGAAGCTCGAGGCCGTGGAGAGGAGCAACAATCCGCTGAGCGAGAATCCCATGCCGACGGGCAGAGAATACGGCTGAGGGCGCTTGTCGGTGAAAAATCCTACGACCGGCTGCAATACAGACGCCACGAATTGCGTGGTGAACGTGATGAGACCGATTTGACCGAAGTCCAGGTGATAGTTGTCCTTGAGCAGCGGATAAATTGCGGGGAGCAGCGATTGGATCAAGTCATTTAAGAAATGACAGACGCTGATGGTGGCAAGGACGGGATATGCAGTGCGGTCCTTGGCCACGGGAAGGGCCGTCGGGATGGTCGTGGAGCTCACTCCTTATAGGATACGCCGACTTCACGGATTTTCGCAGAGACGGTCTGGCAGCTGGCGGCATTGTTGGTCCGTTGCGGAAGTTGTCCTGTATAGAGTACAGTGTCTTGTATGCGATGCATGCGGGCAGTCGCCCTTTTTACTGTGCTGATAGGGGGCGGAGCGCTGCCTTGTTTCGGGCAGGCAGGGCGCGCGGAGCTGTTCGGGACGATCCTGGATCCAGCCGGTTTGGCAGTGAAAGACGCAAGCGTAGTATTGCAGGAGCAGTCTACGGGCGCGCGTTTTGCAGCAAAGTCCGGCGCCAACGGGGAATACCATTTCCTGGGATTGCCGATTGACGAATACAGTCTTGTGATCGAGAAGTCCGGGTTCCGGACCTATAGAAGAGCAGGTCTGGCATTTCGGCTGGGCGATCAGACGGCGCTGGACGTCCGGCTGGAGATCGGGTCGGCGTCGGATTCGGTAACCGTTACAGGACAAGCCCCGCTGCTGCAAACGGCCAGCGGCTCGGTGAGCACGGACATCGATCGGATCAAGGTGGAAACGCTGCCGCTCGATGGGCGGAACTTCATTCCTCTGGTCGCGCTTTCTCCGGGGGTCGCGCTGCCGAATGGTTCGCTGCTGCCGAGGATCAATGGGAGCCGTCCTCGCACGAACGAATACATGTATGACGGCATTAGCGTCCTGCAGCCGGAACCGGGGCAGGTTGTGTTTTACCCGGTGATCGACGGGATTGAAGAATTCCGTCTGAATATCAATGCGTATTCGCCGGAATACGGACGCTCCAACGGCGGCACGGTGATGGTGATCGGGAAATCCGGCGGCAATCAATTTCACGGCGCGCTGTTCGAGTTCTTCCGCAACGAGGCGCTGAACGCGCGCAACGTGTTCGCGCAGTCCGGCCCGAATCCGGAGTTCCGCAGGAATCAGTACGGGGTGGCGCTCGGCGGGCCGATTCAGAAAAACAAGACCTTCTTCTTCGGCGATTGGCAGGGCACGAGACTGCGTACGGGCATCACGCGCTTCAGTACCGTGCCGACCGATGCGCAGCGCGCAGGCGTGTTCCCATCGACGGTGAAAGATCCGAACACGGGGCTGGCGTTCGCGAACAATACGATTGTTCCCGCGCAGTGGGACGCGCTGGGAGCGAAAGTGCTGGCGCTCTACCCTCATGCGAATTTGCCGGGAACGGCGAACAATTACGTGCGCACGGGTACCGAGCCGGACAATCAAGATCAGTTCGACGGCCGCGTGGATCACTATGTCAACGACAAGAATCGCGTGTTTGCGCGTTATTCGTACTATCACGACAACGACAATCCCGTGACGCCTTTGCCGGACGGTAGCGGGAGCATCACGAGCGGATTTACGGGGCATGCGGTGACGCGCGGAGATTCGATCGCGTCCGAATACGATTGGACGGCCTCGCCCACCATGCTGAATCAGGCGCGCTTTGGCTACACGCGGCGGGATCTGGTGCAAACGTCGTTGCAAAATGCGACGCTCGGCGTGCCCGGACTCCCGGCCAATGCGTTCTCGACGGCGCTATCGACGTTCGCGGTGGCGGGCTTTCAACAGATCGGGCCGACGCCGAGTGCCAATTCCAACTTCACAACTTCGGTGACGGAGCACCTTGATACGTTCTCGATCATTCGCGGACGGCACACGATTAAATTCGGCGCGGACATCCGGCGCGAGGCGATGGATATTCTGAATCCGCCGAATCCCGCGGGTTCGTTCACGTTCAATACTTCGGGGACGGGAAACAGTATTGCGTCGATCCTACTTGGTCAGGTCAACGCATTTACGATCGACATCCAGAAGAACGTGCTGCAGGAGCGCGCGCACATCGCCGAGTTTTTTGTGGGCGACGAATGGCGCGTTACGAACCGCCTGCAAGTCAACATGGGCACGCGCTACACGCTGAACTTTCCCTCCACCGAAGTGAACGGCCAAGGCGCTGTGTTCAACCTGCATACGCAATTGCTGGAGTTTCCGAATACGGGCCGCGATTTGGCGTGCTGCGATTTCGGTCCGCGCGTGGGAGTGGCCTACCGCGTTGCTGAAAGCTGGGTGATTCGCTCCGGCTACGGCATGGTGTGGTTCGAGCAATCCGGCATCACGACGCCCTTTACACTGCCGCAGTTCCCGTTCGTGCAGAGCGTGGGGCAGCAATCGCTCGACAATGTACACGCCGCGTTTGTGCTGTCGGCTGGGCCCTCAGTGCAAGTGACGGCTCCAAATCCGAATTCCGGCTTGGGGCAGGGCGTGTTCGGAACGGATCGAGGGCACAATTCCGGATACTCCCAGCAATGGAACTTCACGGTGCAGAAGACGTTCGGCCAAAATCTGAATTTCGAGGTCGGGTATCTGGGGTCGAAGAATACGAATCTGGGCATTCCGGATCCGAACATCAATCAGTTGCCGGATGTTTTCTTGTCGATGGGTTCGGCGCTGTCGCAAAGCGTGTCGAATCCATATTTCGGAGTCGTACCGGCGTCTTCGTCGATCGGCAAGTCCACGGTGAGCGCACAGCAGTTGCTGCGGCCCTTTCCCGAATTCACGAACGTGGCTTTGTTCCGCGACAATATCGGGAATTCAAGCTATGAAGCTATGCAGGCGAAGCTCGAAAAACGATTTTCCCGAGGGCTGACATTTTCGACCGCCTATACATTCTCGAAGTTGATCGATGATGCGTCGAGCGTCTTCTCCAATACGATCTTTACGGGTCCTGTTGTGAACACGGGCATCGCGGATGCGAATAATCTGCACTTAGAACGCGATCTTTCAAGCGGCGATATTCCGCGCGTTTTCTCGGCGTCGTGGGTTTACAAGATTCCCCGCGTGTGGAGGATTTCGGGCTGGCAGATCGCCGGCGCGGTTCGCGTGCAAGCGGGTGATCGGGTTGCAGTATCGCAAGCGACCAATGCGAATTCGAGTTTAGGATATGGCGCACAGCGACCGAATTGCAACGGAAATCCAAACGCTTTTGTGAACAGCAACGCCGCGCAGTTTTTCAATACCGCAATGTTTGCCGGTGCGTCGCAGTACACGTTGGGGACCTGTTCGCGCAATCCTGTACGTGGGCCGGGTCTCCAGAACGCCGATGTGATGATCGGAAAAACATTTCAGATGACGGAAAAATTCGCGGCTGAATTTCGCGCTGAAGTGTTTAACGTGACCAACACGCCGCCGTTTAATGATCCCAGTGGATCGTTCGGATCCGCGGCGTTCGGCACAATTACGTCGGCCGGGAATCCGCGCGATTTTGAGTTTGCGCTGAAGCTTCACTTCTGAAGGCGCGATTCTCCGCCGAAGCCGAGGCTAGGTCGTGTTACGTTGGACGCATGAACTGGAGCGCAATCGCGGCGGTCGCACTGGCATTAGCCGTCATCATCGGGGCGTTCGGCGCACACGCGCTGCAAGGGCGTTTGGATGCGTATGCTCGGGGCGTCTACGAGACGGGCGTGATGTACCATTTCCTTCACGCGCTGGGAATGTTGATCGTCTCAATCCTGCCGCGCACCGGCGCGATTTCGGAGAATCGAGCATCGACGGTGTGCTGGCTGCTGGCCGCCGGAATCCTGCTGTTTTCGGGCAGCCTCTACATATTGGCAGTGAGCGGGCAGAGGATCCTGGGCGCCGTGACGCCGTTCGGCGGGCTCTCGTTTATTGCCGCGTGGGTGCTGCTGGCGTATTGGCTCGTGGCCAGGAAGTAAACACGCTTAGTGCAGCAGGCCTCCATGCCCGAGTCCCGCGATTTCCCAGCCGGAGATGCGATAGCGGGCCAGCAAGGGCGGCAGCACCAAGTCCACTACATTCGACTTGGCCGACCGGAAACAACCGGGCGCGGATATGATCGGCACTTCCTCTTTATAACCGAGCATGAAGAGATTTCCCGGCTCCACGGGAGCGAGAAAGCGCTCCAGGTGGCAGCCGATCCTGGTCATCGCGCGGCCGATCACGTCTTCCGGGCCTGCCGGAGCCGTTGTGGATGCCACCAAAACCACTGTAGGATTCGCGCGTAACAGGTGTTGCAGGCTGCGAGCGACGGGTTCTTCCTCTTCGGTGCAGGATAGGGCGAACGTTGCGGAAGTGCCCAGGCGTTCCAGTCGCTGCGTCATGATCGCTTCGAACATCGTCCGAGCGCGATCTCCGTGCTGCGCGTCCGTATAAAGGATTGCCACAGAGGGGCTGCGCACAGGTCGCGCCTGCAGAATGGGGCCGCGTTCCTTTAGGATGCCGATTAACGCCTCCAATTGCGGTTGCGGTACGGCAAATGGAGCACTCTTTACCGTGGCAATTCTTTGTCCCGCGCGAGCAAAACTGAAATTAGGAGAGGTCGCAATGACGACGTTGGCGGCGCAATTGATCTGCTTTAGCAACTCGTCGTCCACCAGAACGCTGGAGTCCTCCGTAGTGTGCAAGTTGGCGCGGCCACCGGCGGCGGGCCGAATTTCCAAGGAACCGCAGCCAATTTCGGCGGCGGCCATCCGGACGGCGTCATCTTCTCCGACTTCGCCATCCTCCAGCTCGGTGACCCAAACCTGGCCTAATCCTTCGATTTCTAAAAGGCGGACATCTTCCTCATTGAGGACATGTCCTTTAGCCAATAATTTGCGCCCACCGGCGCGGAAAATCGTGCAACAGAGAATCCGTCCGGTCGATTCCCGGACGTCTACGGTCTGAGCTCTCATTGATGTACCATCCTTGGCGCACCTAACGTGCTAGCGCTCAACGCATTTCAATTTCGGGCAGTACTCGCGACCCGTGTGGATACAAGTACGAACGAGAATAAGGACCAGCAGTTCCTGGTCATCCTCGGATTAGTAGCGGATATTATGCCTAAATGATCTCAGAAACACCAGAACATTTTTTAAATGAAGGGTATTTATTGGAGGACCATTTTGGTTCCGATGAGCTCGCCGGCGGCGAGGGATCGGATAATTCCGGGGCGAGCGCCGGGAGCGATCAGTACTTGACCGATACCTTGGTCTAGTGCGGATAATGCAGCTTCCAGCTTGGCCTGCATGCCTCCGGTGGCTATGCCGTCCTGAATTAATTGCCTGGCTTGGGCAGCGGTTAACTTTGGGAAGATCGTCTTGGACTGGTCCATGACTCCTTCGACGTCGGTCAAAAATACAAGCGCCTGTGCGTTAAATCCTACAGCACAGGCGACGGCCATTTGATCGCCATTTACGTTGTAAATCGCACCCATTGCGTCGCCCGCAACGCAGGCCACCACGGGTAGGTACTGGGATTCCACAAGGACGTTCAGAAGCCGACCGTCGGAATGTACAGGCTTACCCACTTGCCCAAGTTTGGGGTCGAGTTGGACAGCATCCACAAGGCCTGCGCTCAAGCCACTCAAGCCTACGGGCTGTGCTCCGGCGACACGAAAAGCCGTGACTAATTGCGCGTTAACGCTACCGGCGAATACTTTTACAACGGCGTCAATCACGTCGGGCGTGGTGACACGGAGTCCGTTGATGAACTGGCTTTCGACGCCGCGCTCGGCCAGAAATCGAGTCATTTGCTTGCCGCCGCCGTGCACGACGACGACTTCCTCATTGCGTGCCAAGGCCGTTATGTCACGCGTCAGACTTTCCCGAGTATCGGCTGCGTCCAGGAGTGTACCGCCCAGTTTGATGAGGATTTTCACGAATCGTTCCTTTAATTGGTGGTGTTTTAGAGCAGCCCGGCCGTTTCAGCGTATCCGAGCACGAGGTTCATGTTCTGCATGGCCTGACCGGCGGCACCCTTCACGAGATTGTCAATGGCGGAGACGACGACGCCGCGTCCGGTTTTGGGATCGTAATTGACGCCAATATCGCAAAAATTCGTACGCGCGACAGCCAGTAAATCCGGCACTTGTTTCGCGGGATACAAGCGAACGAACGGCTCGTTGGCGTAGGCCTTCTGGTAGATGGCCAGCAGATCTTCGACGGATCCCAGCCCCTTGGCCCGGAAATAGATGGTTTCCAGGATGCCGCGGTCTACGGGAATCAAGTGGGCGGTAAAGCTGAATTCGCTTTCTTCGATTCCTGACGTGCGGAGGACTTCGGGTACATGGCGATGTTCCAGGATGGAGTAGGCCGAGAAGTTCTCGGTGACCTCGCAAAAGCTTGTTTTGAGCGACGGCTTGCGGCCCGCTCCGCTAACGCCGCTCTTGGCGTCGCAAATGATGCCGGCTTCGCGCACCACCACTCCCGCGTCGATCAACGGCTTGATCGCCAAATTCGCCGCGGTGGGATAGCAACCGGGGTTGGAAATCAGGCGGGAGCCAGGGACGCGGGACCGGTGGAGTTCGGGGACGCTATACACGGCCTCGGCCAGTAGTTCGGGCTGCGCATGGGCTTCCTTATACCAGCGCTTGTAGTTTTCCACGGTTCCGAGCCGGAAGGCACCGCTAAGATCGATGACCTTGGTGCCGACCTTCAGCAGTTCTGGCGTGAGATCGATGGAAACCTCGGGAGGCGTGGCCAGGAACACGGCGGCCAGGCCTTCGGCGCGAACTGCCTCAGGCGTCAGCGCGACACGGCGCGGGCTCGGATGCCCCAAGGGCCTCGGTTTGTCATCCGATTCGCGGTGCTCCAGGAGCACGGGCTCGGCATGGGGATGCCGCTCGAGGATCGTGATGAGTTCCGCTCCGCTGTAGCCGCGGAATCCGACAATGCCGATGGGGGTACGCATGGTTATTTATTCACCAATATGAATAATTATACGAGTCTACGGGACGCGATTTCCAGTTTTGGATCCCCGGGTTCGCGAGTGTGCGTGAAAACATTGGCGCTGGACCGCTCCCTGTGGTCGCGGCTCGGGTCCGATGTGCCGGTCTTCACGCCGATGCCGGTTTTCAAATTGAGGATGGTCGTCACGCGGTCAGGCGTCCTTGCCGACGGCCTTTTGCAAGGGCTTGTTGAGCGCGAACATTGCGAGTCCGGCGCCCACGGCCAGTGCGCCGAGTAGCAGGAAGAACGAATCGCGCGACATCTTTTCGTAAAACGTTCCCAGATAGCCCGTCAGATAATTGCCAAAAAAGTTCGACATGTACCACATGCCCATCATCATGCTGACGAGCTGCGGCGGAGCGACTTTGGTGACCAGCGAAAGCCCCACGGGCGATAAGTAGAGCTCGCCTACGGTATAGAGCAACGTACTGCCGACTAGCCACAAGAAACTGATCTTCTGCGTGTCTCCGAGGCCCTTCGTGATGTACATCAGCGGGAGAAATCCAAGGCCCAGGAGGATGCATCCCAGGGCCATTTTCGAAACGCTGGCCGGTTCCTTGCCGCGCGCCGATTGCCATCCCCAGAACATATTGAGGAACGGCGTCAGCAGGAAGATGAACATCGGATTGACGGCCTGGAACCAGGTGGAAGGCAGCTCCCATCCGAACAGGTGCCAGTCCGTGTTGCGATCGGCGAAGATCTGGACGGTGTTGCCCTGCTGCTCGTAAACGCCCCAGAAAATAATATTGAGCACAATCAGCGCAATCAGGCCGAAGATGCCCTGCCATTGTTGCGCTGTGATCGGCGTCTTCTCCCGTGTTGTCTGCTTCGAGCGCGCGAGGCGATCTTCCGCAAGATAGCGGCCCATGGACACGTAGAAGATCAATCCCGCGATCATGCCGACGCCGGCGGCAGCAAAGCCGTAGCCCCAGCCGTAGACCTGTCCAAGCGTTCCGCACACCAGCGGCGAGAAGAAGGCGCCGAGATTCACGCCCATGTAGAAGATCGTAAACGCGCGGTCGCGGCGCGGATCGCCGGGCGGATACAGGCTGCCGACTTGCGTCGAAATATTCGGCTTAAAGCAGCCGTTCCCGACGATCAGGAAGAGCAGGCCGAACAGGAACAAGGTCTCCGTTGCGAGCAGGAATTGGCCGATCGCCATGAGGATGCCGCCGACCACGACAGTCTTGCGTTGCCCCAGCACGCGATCCGCCAGCATGCCGCCGAAGAACGGAGTGAAATAGACGAACGCTGTGTATAGACCGTAAATCTGTGAGGCCAGCGGCTGGACGTTGAGTGGTCCGAAGACGCTTTCAATGGCGTGCTGCAGCCCGAGGAATCCGACGACGTGAATCGCGCCGCTGTGGACGCCATCGATCAGGCGATTCACCATGTACAGCACGAGCAGCGCGCGCATGCCGTAGTAGGAGAAGCGCTCCCACATTTCGGTAAAGAACAGCACGAACAGCCCGGCTGGATGGCCTAGGATCGTCTTCTGTGTGCGAACCGTCTGAAAGGATGCAGCGTCTGTAGGATTCACCAAGCGTCTCGCTTCAGTTCGCAGGGGCGCCGTCGGTAGCCGGCTTCTTCTTGAACATATTCATGATGCCGGTCGCTGCTTTGCCCATATCCGCGGGCGAGTCTTTCAAGGCTTTCACCTGGTCGATCGCTTTGCCCATTGCCGCGGGATCTTGGACCAGAGTCTTTATCCCATTGCCAACGGCGCCCTTTATGTCCGGTATGAATTTCGGATTGGTGGCAGGTCCTTGAATGCTGAAGGGGACATTCGAGGCCATTGCCGAAAACATCCCGCCGGCTTTCAGTTTCGCGTGCAGTTTGAAATCCAGGATGTTCGTGGGGCTGATGGTGCCTGCGCCGGAAATCTCGCCAAGATCTGTGGCGATGACGGAAATATTCGGCAACTCCGTGCCCTGCGGATTGGAGCGCACGTCGGAACTGATGTTTTCGAAGTCCGTATTGGGGCTTAGCTTGATACCAGCGATCTTCGCCACGGTGGTCATCTTGGAGCCCAAGTCGAAATTCTCCAGGCGCGTGCCCTTTATGGCAAGCGCACCCTTGATATCGAGCTTGTCGGCAGGACCAACAACCGTGAAATTCGCGATCAACTTTCCTCCGTGGAGCGAGGATCCCATGGGCAATTCCACGGCGAGCGCGGGCAACATTTCCGTGAGCTGATCGATTTCCATGCCAGGAGCCGCCAGCTTCATGTCCAGCAACGTTTCGGTCTCTTTCAGCGCGTAGGAACCCGTCAAGGATGCCTGCGCCTTGCCGACGTGAACATCGCCATGGCTGAGCGTTCCGGCGTGAGTGGAAGCGTTGTACGCCATTGCGAAATTGAAATCCACCGGAATTTTCGCGGGCTTTCCGTTCTTTGCCAGCTTCAGCTGTTCGGCCTTGATGTCGCCCTTGGTGTCGAACTTGTTGGCTGCGGCAGTGACCGTCCCTTTGACGGAGATGAGCCCTGCGAATCCGGTGCTGGCCGCGACGAATCCAGTGTGCACGACGTCCAGTTTGTCGACCGTCAAATTTGCAGTGAACGGCGTGAGGGCGGCGTCCGTGGTGTCGATAGGACCGGCCGTGCCATCCATGGTGACTTGTCCTCCGCCTTGCACGCCGGCAGAAAACGTGAAGGGGAACGCGGAATGGGCCGCAAAATCCGTCACCCCAATGTTCACTTTCTCGAGTGCCTGGGGCTTGGATTTCCCGCGCTGCAGACTGACGCGTCCGTTGACAATTTTGAGCAGCTTCACCGATAGATCCGGCGGAGCGGTAGACGATGGCGGCTCGGCAGGCTTTGCGGCAGTGGACGCGGCGCCCAGGCTCGAGAAATTCCAAGTACCGGACGCGCTCTGGATGAGCGCGATGTCGGGTTCCTGTATCTCAATGCTATTGACGATGAGCTTCTTCGAAACAATCAGCTCTTTCAGGTCTACGCCCACGCCCAACGATTTGGCCGTTAGAAACGTGGTCTTGCTGAACGCGGGATCGTCGGAGATCGACAAATCGGCGGCCGTTACGGACCCGGATAGCAAGGCGAGTTTGAGGTCTCCCATTTTCACTTCGCGCCCGAGTGCTTTGCCGAGTTCGGCCTCCAAGCGGGGACGGAATTGGTTGGGATCGATCAGAAATGGCAGCGCCACAACGACGCCGAGCAGGACTACTACGATGACGGCCAGAATCCCCAAAATCTTTTTCATGCCCGGTTCCTCTGGTTCCCAAGTTTACTATCCTTTGCCGTAGAACGGAGAGGGCGACGGGGGATTCCCTGGGCCCTCCAAATGTGGCAAACTAGGGAGATTCCGGAGGCGGAGCGTTATGGTAGGCCGCAAGGTTGGTCAATATCAATTCCTTGAAAAGCTGGGTGCCGGAGGCATGGGCGAAATCTACAAAGCCCAGGACACTCGCTTGGGCCGAATCGTCGCGATCAAGGTTCTCCCGAGCGCGAAATCCGGCGATCCGGAGCGGCGTCGGCGTTTTCTGCAGGAAGCGCAAGCGGCCTCAGGCCTAAACCACCCCAACATCATCACGATTCACGACATTGTTTCGGAAGGCGACACCGAATTCATGGTGATGGAATACGTCGCAGGGCGAACGCTCAACGACCTTATTCCGAAAGGCGGCCTGCGCGTGCCGCAGGCGCTGAAGTACGGCTTGCAAATGTCCGACGCGCTGCATGCCGCGCATGCGGCGGGAATCGTGCATCGCGATCTGAAGCCGGCCAACGTCATGGTGACGGAGTCTGGCCTCGTAAAAGTATTGGATTTCGGGCTCGCCAAGCTTACCGAC
This sequence comes from uncultured Acidobacteriia bacterium, assembly GCA_903892565.1. Lineage (GTDB taxonomy): Bacteria > Acidobacteriota > Terriglobia > Bryobacterales > Bryobacteraceae > Palsa-187. The sequence goes on along the minus strand of CAITIX010000280.1, from coordinate 20,129 downwards.
CAAGGCGGGATGACCAGTATCGGAGAGGATGCGGAGACCATCGCGGCCACTACTCCGTTGACCGTCGAAGGATCCATTCTGGGGACCGTGAGCTACATGTCGCCGGAACAAGCGCAGGGCAAGAAGATCGACACGCGCTCCGATATTTTTTCGTTTGGTGCGGTGTTCTACGAAATGCTCACGGGGCTGCGAGCGTTCGAGGGCGAGTCAAGCCTGTCGACACTCTCCGCGATTTTGCGCGACGACGTGAAGCCCATGATCGAGGTCGCGCCGGATGTGCCGCCGCAGCTTGAAGAAATTATTCATCAGTGCCTGAGGAAACTTCCGGACGATCGCTTACAAACGATGCGCGACGTGCAGGCGGCTCTCGCGATGCTGAAGCGCGAATCGGATTCCGGAACGTTGTACGGTACCCGACTCGCCGTTCCGCCCTCGAGCATCAGTTCGTCGCCGCGTTCGGCAATCGGCGTGGGTCAGGGGAGCGTCGCGTCTGGCGTAAGGTCTCCGGGCTCGGCTGTAAATGCTCCTGGTTCGGCTGTAACTCCTCCTGGTTCGGCAATAAATCTTCCTGCTTCGGCCGTGACGAACGGCCCGGATGCGGTCGTTTCCGGTGCGACGACAGCCGGTGCGAAGAAATCGAATTCGATGGTCGCCATCGCGGTAGGCGTGGTGCTGTTGCTGGCCGCGGGTGGCGGCGGTCTTTACATGAAACAGCAGGCGGCGCAGAAAGCTGCTGCCGAACAAGCGGCGCAACAGGCCGCTGCCGAACAACAGGCCGCACAACAAGCGGCTGCGGACAAGGCTGCCGAAGAGGCGCATGCCGCGGAATTGGCGAGCCAAACTGTCACGAATGATTCCATCATCGATTTGGTGCAGGGGAAAGTCCCGACCACTGTCATTCTGGATCATATCCGCGAGGCACAAATCACGAAGTTCGACCTGTCGACGAATGAACTGATCCGGTTGAGCAAGGGCGGCGTGCCGCCGCTGGTCATTGATCAAATGCGCAATCCTAAGAAAGCAGCGCCGCCTGTGGCGGCGGCGGCTCCGGCTAAACCTGGGACCAAGCAAGCGACCCCAGCGCCAGGCGGGACAAGCGCTACTGCAGCAACTTCGACGCCGGCGCCGGCACCTGCGGTTGTTCCAGAACCGTTACCGCCGACCGTTGCCGCAGCCCCGCCTCCGGCCCCGATTCAGGCTCCAATGCCGAAGGTGCAAGCAACACCAGTTACCGTTCAGGACGCGACACCTTTTCGCATGATCCTGGGCCAGGATATCCCCGCGACCGTCGATCTTGGGGTTCCCGTGAAGTTTACGATGGAAGAGGATTTTAAGGTCGGTGGCGTGGTCGTGCTCGCCAAGGGAGCAACGGTCAACGGGGAAATTTCGGAAACCGCGAAGAAGAAGAAATTCCTGGTCGTGGGTGGCGCGAAGCTGAGCTTCACGTTGAGCAAGGCGACCGGCAACGGCGTGGAGTTGAATGTTCGGGCGCTCTCGGCGCGCCGGGCCGACGGTGCCACGGAACGCGCGGTAGATTTAGGCAAGACCGGCAATAAAACGCTGGCCGCGATGCAGGGCGCCGAATACATCGGCTATGTGGACGGCACGCAGACCGTCAACGTCCCGAAGTAAGCGTTTCCCCATTTACGAGCAGCCAGCATTCGCGAGCGATTTCCCATTCCTCCTCCGCGTGGACCACGAGAATCCGCGGGTGCAGGAATTTGAATTGTTCGGCGATCCGGTCGCGCAAGAGTGCGCAATGTTCTCCGATGCCGCCGGTGAAGACCAGCGCATCTACTCCACCAAGCACCGCAATCATCCCGCCGATTTCGCGCGTCAGACGATGCGCATAGATGTCGAAGGCCAGGCGTGCGCGCGGGTTTCCCTGGTCCATCGCCGCCAGAACGTCGCGCATGTCCGACGAAACGCCCGAAACGCCGAGCAGGCCCGATTCTTCGTTGAGCAGATGATCGAGCTCATCCGCCGTGTAGCCGTGCCGCCGCATCAAATGGACGAGAATGCCGGGATCGAGGCTGCCGCTGCGCGAGCCCATCATGAGCCCTTCGAGCGGCGTGAATCCCATGGTGGTGTCGATCGAAATTCCTCCGCGCACTGCCGAGAGCGAAGCACCATTGCCGAGGTGACAGGTCACAAGCTTGAGGGAAGAGGATTCGCCGCCCAAGAGCTTCGCTGCCGTTCGCGACGCGTAGCGATGACTGATGCCGTGAAATCCGTAGCGACGAATGCCTTCTTCGAGCCATGCATAGGGCCCCGGATAGACGTAGGCTGCGGGCGTGAGCGTCGCGTGAAACGCCGTATCGAACACGGCGACCTGCGGGACGCTCTCGCCGAAAAAACGGCGAGCTTCGTCGAAGACCTCTAAAGCCCGGCGATTGTGTTCGGGGGCGAAGGCCGAGGCCAAGGCAATCGTTTCCACAACGTCGCTGGTCAAGAGCGACGTTTCGTGGATTGGCCCACCGTGCACGATGCGATGTCCAACGGCGTCGACCGCGCCCGGAATGGACGCCAAAAGCTTTGTGAGCGTATCTCCGTATTCCGCTTCCGTACCAGTTCTCTCCAGCGAAGCCGCCCACTCCGGCTGCGGAGCATCGGACGGAGGCGGGCCGGTGATCTGGTCGCAGCGGGCCTTCAGGCTGCTGGATCCCGCGTTGAGCGTCAAGATTCTCACGGGCGGGAGGGCCCTCCGCCGGGCCACGTCCAGTCGCGGATCTCCGGCATGTCGTCGCCATGTTTGGCGATATAGAGTTTGTGTTCGATCAAACGATTCCGCAGGAATGCTTTGAAGGGAGCTGCGGTTGCCGCAAGGCCCGGTACGCGATCCACAACGTCGCCCGCCAAGTGGAAGCGATCCAGATCGTTCATTACGGTCATGTCAAATGGCGTGGTTGTAGTTCCCTCTTCCTTGTAGCCGCGCACGTGCATGTTGTCATGATTCGTGCGGCGGTAGGTCAGGCGATGGATCAACCAAGGGTAGCCGTGAAACGCGAAAACGATGGGCTTATCTTTCGTGAAAACGGCGTCGAACGCGTCGCTCGATAATCCATGAGGATGCTCGCTGGTGGGCTGCAGTGCCATCAAGTCGACGACGTTCACGACGCGAATTTTCAAAGCGGGCAAATGCGTCCGGAGTAGATCCACTGCGGCCAAAGTTTCAAGCGTCGGCACATCGCCGCAGCAGGCCATGACCACGTCCGGATCGCCCGCGTCGTTGCTGGCCCATTCCCACACACCCAGGCCTTCCTGGCAGTGCCGAATTGCCGCCTCCATATCGAGCCACTGCAGGGAGGGCTGCTTGCCGGCCACGATCACATTGACAAAATGCCGGCTGCGCAAGCAATGATCCGCAACGGCCAGGAGCGTGTTTGCATCCGGCGGTAAATACACGCGCACGACGTCGGCTTTCTTGTTTACGACGTGATCGATGAATCCGGGGTCCTGATGACTGAAGCCGTTGTGATCTTGGCGCCACACGTGAGACGTCAGCAAATAGTTCAACGACGCGATGGGCTTCCGCCAAGGGATTTCGCGCGACACCTTCAGCCACTTGGCGTGCTGGTTGAACATGGAATCGATGATGTGGATGAACGCTTCATAACAGGAAAAGAATCCATGACGGCCGGTCAGCAGGTACCCCTCCAGCCAGCCTTCGCACATGTGTTCGCTGAGAACTTCCATTACGCGGCCATCCGGCGCGATGTGGTCGTCTGTGGGTAGGATCACCGCCGTGGATGTGCGATTTGTATCTTCGAAAAGCGCCGTCAATCGGTTCGATGCCGTTTCATCCGGACCGAACACGCGGAAGTTGTTCGCGTTCGCATTTGCGCTCATCACGTCGCGCAAGAAACACCCCAGCACGCGCGTCGCTTCGGCCTTATCTGCACCGGGCGCTGAAATCGACACTGCGTATTTGCGGAAATCCGGCATGTCCAAGTCCCGCAGCAGTTGGCCGCCGTTGGCGTGAGGATTCGCGCCCATGCGCCGCGTGCCGTGCGGAGCCAACTCCACCACTTCGGGTATGGGGCGGCCGAGGTCGTCGAAGAGTTCGTCGGGCCGATAGCTCCGCATCCAGGCTTCGAGCATGGGGACATGCTCAGGCTTCGACATGTCGAGCGGAATCTGATGCGAACGGAAGCTGCCCTCAGACGGCAATCCATCGACGGTCTTCGGACCGGTCCATCCTTTGGGCGATACCAAGACGATCATCGGCCACGCAGGGCGCTCCACAAATCCTTCGGCGCGCGCTTTGCGCTGGATTTCACGGATCTCGAGGATCGCGGTTTCAAACGTCATCGCCATGACATGGTGCATCAGCTCTGGATCGTGACCTTCGACGAAATATGGTCGGTAGCCGCAGCCCGTGAGAAGGGAAGCCAATTCCTCCTGGGGAATGCGCGCCAGCACGGTGGGCCCGGCAATCTTGTATCCATTCAAGTGCAAAATGGGCAGCACCGCGCCGTCGCAGACGGGATCGAGAAACTTGTTGGAATGCCAACTGGTGGCGAGCGCTCCGGTTTCCGCCTCGCCATCGCCGACCACGCAGCACGCAATGAGTTCGGGATTATCAAACACGGCCCCGTAGGCGTGCAGCAGGGAATAGCCGAGCTCCCCGCCTTCGTGGATGGATCCTGGAGTTTCCGGCGCGGCGTGGCTCGGGATACCGCCGGGGAAGGAGAACTGCGTAAACAGCCGCACCATGCCCTCGGCATCGCGCGTGATGTTGGGGAAGAATTCGCTGTAGGTCCCCTCCAGCCATGTATTTGCGACCATGCCCGGACCTCCGTGGCCCGGGCCACAGACGTAAATCATGTTGAGATCGTATTTCGTAATCAGGCGATTCGCGTGGGCGTAAATGAAATTGAGGCCCGGAGTGGTACCCCAGTGGCCGAGCAATCGGGGCTTAATATGTTCGCGGCGTAACGGCTCGGTTAACAAGGGATTCGCGTAGAGATAAATCTGCCCGATGGACAAATAGTTGGCCGCGCGCCACCAGGCGTCGATTTGATTCAGCTCGAGGGACGTCACATGCGGAACAAGATCGGTCATAAGTGAACTATCCAGCAAGTCGAGGGCCACGGAGGACCTTACGAGTCGTCGCGAGAGTTTCGTTCCACTGCGGCATTGAACTCGCACCCGAACAGTGCAATCACGGCAAGAACATAGCTCCAGACCAACAAGGCGAGCCCTGCGCCGACGCTGCCATAAAGCACGTTGTAATCCGTGATGTGCCGGAAATACCAGGCGACGCCCAAGGTTGCGGCGGACCAAAGTGCCGTGGCCAGAACCGCTCCGGGCACAACGCTGCCGAACGTATGCTTGCGATTCGGGCCCACGTGGTAAATCAGAGACGTTGTGAGGATCATGGCCCCGGCCGCAATGATGAAGCTCAGGAGCTGCCACAGGAGCCGTACCCATCCGCGCAGGTCGCGATAATCTTCCATGAATCCCAGCGTTGTCATCAGCCATGTCTGCGCGCGTCCTCCGAAAACCAACAACGTGGAGGCTCCTAGTAAGGGGATGGACGCGCCGACGACGAGCAGCATCGCGACGACGCGCTCCTGGACGATGGAGCGTCCGCTGGGGATTCGGTACACGGCGCGGAAGCCTTCCATGAGGCTGATCATGACGCCGGATCCGGCCCACGTTGCAAGGATGACGGCGACAATCGGCAGAAGTGTGGGGCGCTTTCCGTGAACGTTGAATAATCCACGCACCACGTCTTCCGTGCCCGGCGGGACAACATCGTACAGCAAGCGAACCACGATACGGGATACGGCTTCGGCATTCGCCTGCACGAGCAGCGACGCGAGCGTCGTCAGCACCGGAAAGAAGGCCAGTACTGCAGAATACGCGGCACCTTTGGCGATGGCAAGGCAGCCGTCGCTATAGAGCCCGACGAACGCTTCTTGCAGCAAGCTCCAAAAGCGCGCGAGAAATCCTGTGTCGCCGACGTAAAGCCGGGGAACGGTATTCATCTTTATCAATTATGCCTAGCAATCGCGCTCTCCGTGAGGACCAAACAGCAGCGTCGTGTTATCCTGGAATTTCTGGTAGAGGAGCGGGGGCCATCAGTAGCCCGGCGCGTAGTTCCGGCGACATCCCGGAGCGCAGGGTAAAAGGGGCTTCCTCGCCGAAATCGCTGCGATGGGTTCGAGCGTTGCGATTGGGGGGCAAGGTTAACACCTGTCCACTGTCATTCTTTCGGCAGCTGTTTGGTCGAAGGAGTGGAGCGCTATCGGGTAGTGGTACAAACCAGCGTTTGACCCTCCTGGCCGGGGGCATGTACAACTGCCACGGCGCCTCCTCTATCCATACAGTTTTATGAACGTCTTTGAGCTGACGCGCGCACTTGTCGATATCGACTCCGTCACTCCTAACGAGGAGCAGGTCGGCGTGTTTTTGTCCGACTATTTGGCGAAGCTCGCGTCGCGCACAGGCGGACACGTCGAACGCATAGAAGTGGAGCCGCATCGTTACAATGTGCTGGCCTATTGGGACGCTCCGGTCGTCACCTTCTCCACTCACATGGACACTGTGCCTCCCTTTTTCGCATCCCGCGAAGACGACGAATTCATCTGGGGACGCGGCGCCTGTGACACGAAGGGCATCATCGCGGCCATGCTGCTGGCGCTCGAGGCGTTGATCGAAAGCGGAGAGCGTCGCGTGGGCGTGCTGTTCGTGGTGGGAGAAGAACGCAACAGCGCGGGTGCTTACGCGGCAGGGAAAGATCCGCGCGGCAGCCGCTTTGTGATTAACGGCGAGCCCACGGAAAGCAAGCTCGCGCTCGGTTCGAAGGGCGCGCTGCGCTTCGAAATCGTCGCCACGGGAAAAATGGCGCACTCGGCGTATCCGCATCTCGGGGAATCGGCGATTGAAAGATTGCTCGATGCTCTAGAACGCATTCGCAAGGTCGCGTTGCCTGTGGATCCGGTGCTTGGCGCGAGTACGCTCAACATCGGAACTATTCAGGGCGGCCGCGCCCCCAACGTGATCCCGGATCACGCCAAAGCGGAAGTCTTCATTCGTTTGGTGGACGACGGCAACGCCACACGCAAAGCGATTGAAGAAGCGGCGGGGTCGTCAGCCACGGCCCGCGAAGTATTGTGTATCCCGGCCGTGCATTTGGGTGCAGTAGCTGGATTCGAAACGTCCATCGTTTCCTACACCACCGATATCCCGGCGTTTCAAGGCGCCTGGGGACAACCGTATTTATTCGGACCGGGATCGATCCACGTCGCGCACACTTCGGAGGAACGCATTCCGAAACGCGAACTGGCGGCCGCGGTCCAAACCTATCAAGACCTGGCAAGGAAATTACTATCACTATGAGCAACCATTATCGAGTAGCGATTGCCGGAGCCACCGGCGCCGTCGGCGTTGAGTTTTTGCAATGTTTAGAGGAACGCAACTTCCCGATCTCTGAGTTGAAGCTGCTAGCTTCGGCGCGTTCCGCCGGCAAGACGATGAAGTTCCGAGGGCGCGACATCGTCGTCGAAGAACTTACCGAGAAGAGTTTCGACAATGTCGACGTCGCCTTCTTCAGCGCGGGCGGATCGATCTCCAAGAAGTTCGGTCCCATCGCGGCGAAGGCCGGAGCGGTCGTTGTGGATAATTCCTCGGCCTTCCGCATGGACCCGACGGTTCCGCTCGTGATTCCCGAGATTAATCCTGAAGCGATCCTGCAGCACAAGGGTATCATCGCGAATCCGAATTGCTCCACCATTATCGGCATCGTGCCGATATGGCCCATTCATCAGAAAAACCGCGTGCACCGCTTGATCGCATCGACCTATCAGGCGGCCTCGGGCGCGGGCGCGGCGGCGATGGAAGAGTTGCGCGAATCTACGCGTGCGCATCTGGAAAATCGCGAATACAAAAATACCGTGTTGCCTCATCCTTACGCGTTCAACCTGTTTAGCCACAACTCGAAGATTGATCCGGAGACCGGCTACAACGAAGAAGAAACGAAGATGATCAAGGAGACGCGCAAGATTTTCAACGATCCGGATATCCGCATCAGCGCGACGTGCGTGCGCGTTCCCGTGTTGCGTGCGCACTCCGAATCACTGACGTTTGAATGCGAGCGCCCCATCACTCCGGCCGAAGTCCGTGCGATTCTCAAGGACGCGCCGGGCGTCAAACTGGTCGACGATATGGAAAAGAATTACTTCCCCATGCCCAAGGACGCCTCTGGTCAGGGCGATGTTCTTGTTGGCCGCATTCGCCAGGATCTCAGCGATCCGAGCGGAAAATCGATCAGTATGTTTGTGGCCGGCGACCAGTTGTTGAAGGGTGCGGCGTTGAACGCCGTGCAGATCGCCGAAGTAATGGTCGAACGCGGCTGGCTCGGCAAAGCAGTAACAAAGTAATCGCATGAAACTCGCGCTCGTCGGTTACGGAAAGATGGGCAAGCTGATCGAACAGCTTGCTCCGGAGTACGGCTTCACGGTCCATGCGTGCGTCGATGTCGATGACGACATCACCAAAGCCGCCGGGGCGGACGTCGCCATCGAGTTCACGACTCCAGAGGCTGCCGTCGCGAATATCGAAAAGCTGGCGGCGCTGAAAGTGCCCACAGTCGTGGGCACAACCGGGTGGCTCGCGGAACGGGAGCGCGTGGAGGCGGCGATCGCGCGGAATAAAACGGGCATGGTCTGGAGTCCGAATTTTTCCATCGGCGTCAACGTGTTCTTCCGCCTTGTGCAGGAAGCGGCCCGCTTGATGGCCGATGAGCCCAGCTACGGCGCGTGGGCTTGGGAGATCCATCACGATACGAAGAAGGATGCTCCTTCGGGCACCATGTTGAAGTTGGTGGAAGATATGAAGGCCGCAGGGTATCCGCGCAATATCGATGTCAGCAGCAATCGCGCGGGCCGGCATCCTGGAACGCACGAAATTGGTTTCGATTCCGCGGCCGATACCATCACGCTGCGGCATGCAGCGCGCAGCCGCGAGGGTTTCGCGCGCGGGGCATTGAAGGCCGCACAATGGATTGTCGGCAAGCAAGGCGTGTTTGAATTTAGCGACGTACTGTTTCCCAAGAGGTAGATGTCATGTTTAAGGGTTGTGGAACCGCACTCATTACTCCGTTTCGCAAGGATCTCTCGCTCGACGAAGCCGCGATGCGGCGCTTAGTCGAACGTCAGGTGCAAGCCGGTATCGATTTCCTGGTCCCTTGCGGTACCACGGGCGAAAGCCCGACTCTGACGCGCGCCGAACATCTCCGCGTGGTCGAAATCACGCTCGAAGTTGCCAAAGGAAAAGTCCCCGTGGTGGCCGGAGCCGGCGGCTACAATACGTCGGAAGTGATCGAGCTCGCGCACGAACTGCAGCGCATGGGCGTCGACGGGATCCTTTCGGTGACCCCGTATTACAACAAGCCCACGCAGGAAGGCCTGTATCAGCACTACAAAGCAATCGCCGGTGCCGTGCAGGTCCCTGTGATTGTTTACAACGTGCAGGGACGCACCGGCGTGAACGTGGAAACAACGACACTGAAGCGCTTGTCGGAGATCGACAACATTGTGGGCGTTAAGGAAGCGTCGGGCAACATCGGGCAGATGGCGGCGGTGTGTCATAACATGCCCGCGAATTTCGCGATTCTGTCGGGCGATGATGCGCTCACGATTCCGCTCATTTCGCTCGGCGGCTGTGGATTGATCTCGGTGGCGTCGAACGAAATCCCCGCAGAGATGACCAAGCTCACGAATCTGGCAATGAAGGGCGATTTCGCCGGGGCCCGCGCCATGCAAAAACAGTGGCTGCCCTTGATGGACATCAATTTTGTGGAGTCCAATCCGATTCCGGTGAAAACGGCGCTGGCCATGATGGGCCTGATCGAACCGGCGTATCGTTTGCCGATGTGTCCTCCGCAACCGCAGAATCAAGCGAAGATCGAAGCTGTGCTGAAGTCCGCTGGGCTTCTTCCCGTGTCCGTCGCGGCCAGCCGCAGCACGCACGCAGACTGAACCCATATTCCAAATGCAGAAACAAATTGAAGCAGTATTCGACAACAAACCGTCCGCCTACACGGAAGAACATTTTGCGTTGTTCGCGCAATTCAAGCAGGCGCTGAATGAAGGGCATATCCGTTCGGCGGAGCCCGATCCTTCCACCGCCACCGGCTGGCGCGTGAATGCCTGGGTGAAGAAAGGTATCTTGCTCGGAATGCGTCTGGGCACGGTGGTGGATATGTCGATTGATCCGGCGCGTCAGCCGTTCTATGACAAAGCGACGTGGCCGGTGAAGCGCATCGCTCTCGATAGCGGAGTGCGCATCGTGCCGGGAGGCTCCAGCGTCCGCGATGGTTGTTACCTCGGCAAAGGCGTTACCTGCATGCCGCCGATGTATATCAACGTCGGAGCGTGGGTCGGCGATGGAACGATGGTGGATTCACATGCGCTCGTGGGAAGCTGCGCGCAGATTGGCAAGAATTGCCACATCTCGGCCGCTGCACAAATCGGCGGCGTGCTGGAGCCGGTGGGTGCGATGCCTGTGATCATCGAAGACGATGTTATGGTGGGCGGTAACTGCGGCGTGTACGAAGGTACGGTCGTGAAAAAGCGCGCAGTGCTTGGCAGCGGGACGATCCTCACGCGCTCGACGCCCGTGTACGATCTGGTGCGCGGCGAAATCCTGACCGCGAAGGGTGACGAGCCGCTAGTGATCCCCGAGGATGCGGTTGTCGTCGCGGGCTCTCGTGCGATTACGCAAGGTAAGGGCAAAGAGTGGAACATATCGCTCTATACGCCAGTGATCGTGAAGTATCGCGATAGCAAGACCGACGCGCGCGTGCAGCTCGAACATTTACTGCGCTAGGACTTGGCCCGTTAAGACTTTGCCAGGAGAACAGCAAGCGTTTCTTGCGCGGTGCGTTCCCAAGTGAACGAACGCGCCCGTTCGCGGCCGGCTGTAGTCAGCTTGGTGCGAAGCGCTTCATCGGATACGATGCGCGTTAGGCCTTGCGCCAGTGCATCTTCATTCAAGGGATCAAAGTACAGTGCTGCGTCGCCGGCCACTTCGCGCAGCGGCGGGATCTCCGAACACAGCAGAGGAACACCTGCGGCCATCGCCTCCAGTGCGGGCATCCCGAAGCCCTCGAACGTAGAGGGATATACGCACGCAAGAGCGCGATCATACAAATCGTACAACTGGGCGCGCGAGATCCAGCCTGTCAATGTAACCCGATCGCGGATTCCTAATTCATCGATCAGACGATCGATCACATCCCCATGAAAGCCGCGCATTCCCGCGAGAATGAGTTTGTAATCGCGCTTCTCTCGCGCATAGGCGCGAACGAGGCGATCGACATTCTTGTGCGGATGCAGGGTGGAGACACAAAGTACAAACTTCTCGATACGGGCGCGACGTAAATTCAGGAATGCAGGATCTACGCCGTGATGCACCACGTGAATGCGCTCGCGAGCGACGCGATAGAAGCGCAGAAGGTCTGCGCGAGTGGCCTCCGTGACCGCGATGATGCGGCTCGCACGATGCGCGGAAGTCCATAGCAGCAATTTCCAAAAAGGTAGATCGAACCACCGAAAGTATTCCGGATGGCGCTTGTGCTGCAAGTCGTGAAAGACCGTCACGTTGGGGCACGAAGTGACGATGGGTGCCGTGAATCCGGGGTTCAGCAATACGTCTACATCGCATCGCCACGCCGCCAGGGGAAGCCTGATCTGCTCCCACAGGATGCGCTTCGGCCGAGAAGTCGCCTGTACGGATTGCGGCTTCCAATGGAAGTTCCGCTGCTTCGGAACCAGATCTTCGCCTGCCTCGAGGTTCGTAAAGAGGAAGTATTCGTTTGTTGCATCGATGCGGGCAAGTGCCGCAAGCAGCTCTCGTAAGTAGATTTCGGTGCCACCGACGCCGCCGGGAATCAGATAGAGCGCATTGACGCCGATGCGGGCCATTAGTGGGTCGTCACGCGAGCGAGCGCTTCCCGCGCCGCCGAATTCGACGGATTAATCGCCAATGCGTGCTGGTATTCGCGTACCGCGCTTGTCGTGTCGCCGCCCAATTCATAGACGCCGCCTCGATACACGTACGTCATTTCAAAATTGGGATCGTATTGCTCTGCGAGGGCGAGCTCCTTGAACGCGTCGTCCTTGTTCCCGGCCTTCGCGTACACCATGCCCATCGTCGCGTGCACGTGAGCTGTGTTTTCGTAATTTGCGGCCTGCTTCAATACTTCAATCGCTTCTTTCTCGCGGCTTGCGCAATCCAGGGATAGCCCCCAATCCATGAAAAGGTCGAAACGCGGAGGACCGAGCTTTGAAGCAGCCTCATAGTTCGATGCCGCTTCCTGGCATCTCCCCATGTCGTAATAGGCGTAGGCTAATTGAAAGCGCGGTCGCAGTTTGCCCGGGGATTTGGCTGCAGTGTCGGACCACAGCGCCACGGGATCCCCCCAGACTTCGCTGCGCTGATATGTGAGCGCGCCCAGCAAAACGCAGATCGCCACGCTGACGCCGATCAACTGCTGCAACTTCAAGTGCCGGAGCAATTCCAACGCGATCAAAATCAGTCCAAGAAATGGAAGATACATGCGGCGTTCTGCCTGCGGATCGAGAATCGGAATAAACGAAGACGTGGGTGCCACCAGGATCACGTAGATCATCAGGCCGAACGAAGCGAGCGGCCATCGCTGGCGATAGATCCACGCCGCCGCCAGAAGCGCCGCCATGGCGACTAGACCAAAGATCGCGCCATGCTCCAAAACTGTGTGGGAGATATCCACTTCGGGGTCCGCGTTTTGTCCAAACGGCAAAAAGAAGATCCGCAGATACGTCCACACCACTCGACATTCGGTGAAGAAGTAGGTTAACGGAGTGAGTCCTGGCGTCTTGAGTCCAGCGGTAACGGCTCCTTGCAAGACACGAACCACGAGGAAGGCTCCGGCAACTCCCCCCAGCGCTACTAATGCGTAGAAGAATGCATTCTTGCGCACGCCGCCGCGATTCCAAAAATAGTCGGCCAGCACAACGATGATGGGAAATACGGCCGTGTGTTCCTTTGTGACGACCGCCGCACCAAAGAGAGCGATCGCAGATACCGCACGCAACGACGACATCGATTCTTCGCCGCGGTACAAAAAAACAGCCAAGCCGGAATAGAAGAAAAGGACGCTGAGGGTTTCAGAGCGACTCGCGACATAGGCGACCGATTCCGTTTGCGCGGGATGCACCAGGAACAGAGCCCCTGCCAGTACGGCAAGTACGTCGCGTTTGCGCCCCTCCGCGCCAACCCACGTCAGCAATCGTGCTGCGATGAGCGCTACGACGACCGAAGTCAAAAAATGCAGGAACACATTCACGATGTGATAGCCAAACGGCTCGATGCCGCCGCTTTGATAGTTCAGCCAGAATGTAAACATTAACAGCGGTCGCACAAATCCGATCCATGCCGACAGGGGTTTGCCTTCCATGTCTGGCGCCATGAACGGCAGTGTTCGATCATCCAGGACGAAGGGACCGTGCAGGGCCGGACTATAAATTTCCACTACGACAAGAAGCGCCGCCAAAGCAGCCACCCAGGGCCACCAGGGCCAGGTCTCTGCGGCCTCCTGCGTGGGGAGATCGGAACTACTTTTCGCCAGACGTTTTGACTTTTTCATGCAGTGATTCCATGTTGAATTCGAGAATCGCCATTTTTTGGATCAAGGCAATGTTCGAATCCTTGAGACGAGAAATGATCATCGACAAACGGTACAGCACCAACACAAACACGCCGCCGGACACGATAAACATGGCGAGTGCCGCATCGGAGACGCCAATCCAGGCGGGAATGCGGCGGACAAGATCCTGCCAGCGCGAGAGAATCAGTAGCGCGATCGCGGCCACCAGCCAACTCACAGAGTATTCCACGCGGATATGTTCGCGCCGCACAGAAACAAGCACCAGTCCGGCGAGCAACAAACTGAAGATAGCCATGACGTCTAGCATGCGGTCCATGGTTTATTTTCTCCTGCCATCGAACTTCAATACGTTTACGAAAACCCCCAGCAGCACATGCACCATATAGTAAATCGATTTCATGGCGGTGATCGTACTTCGCCCTGTCTGACGTGGGCGCATGCGGCAAGGGATTTCTACGAAGCGGAAGCGACGACGTTGTAGTACGACCAATGCCTCAATTTCCGGGTACTCCAGCGGGAAGATGCGGCTGAAGACACTAAGTGCCGTGCGATTCACGCCCACAAATCCAGAGGTGGGGTCGTGTACCGATTTCCCTAAAATCGGGCGCAGAATGGCGCGAAAAAAGACAATCGCCAAGCCGCGTGTCGCGCTCGTCTGCTCTCCGCCGCCATCGACAAAGCGCGAACCGATGACCATTTCACAGCCTTCGCGTTGCAGCGTTTCCAGAATCCGGGGAATGTCGCGGGGATCGTGCTGCCCGTCGCCATCCACGCGGATCACGTAGTCGTAGCCTTGCTCATAGGCCAAGCGATAACCCGCCTGCACGCAGCCTCCCAGGCCCAGATGATGCGGGAACGCCAGCACACTCGCGCCCGCCTCTTTCGCCTGCTGGATGGTCGCATCGCCCGAGCAGTCGTCCAACACAAGCACCGGAGTCCCAGGCATGGCGCTATGAACTTCTCGGATTACGCCCGCAATCGCGCCTTCTTCATTAAATGCCGGGATGAGTACGAGGATCTTCATTGCGACGCAACCTCCCGAACCGAGATCGCGTATGCGCGAGCAAGAGCTTCGAATTCCGGTCCAGAGATCTTGCGGCTGGCAGCGATTTTCTTGCGCTCCTGCCAGAGTCGCGGCAGTCGGAATAACGCGGCGGCGTGTGCGCGGAACACGAGAAACGGCAACAACCAGGTGTCATGTCCTGACTCGCGATATTCTCCGGTCTTGCCGACGCCTCCCACGAGGGATATCAAATGCCAGAAATAGCGAGCTACGGACGCAAACGGCACGCGCAGTAACATTCTTGGTGGGAAATTCTTCACCGCCGTGTACAGGCGATTGCGCTCCACGTAATACGCTTTCATCGGTGAGGCCCCGCCCGCAGTGTGCGAATAGAGATGCTCCACGATCGCCTTGGGGACGTAAAGGCAATCCCATCCGGCCCAGCGCGCGCGCAGACCCAGGTCGGTGTCTTCGCAGTACAAGAAATAGGTTTCGTCGAACAGTCCGATCTGCTCCAACATGGATCGCCGGTAAAGCGCGGCCGACCCGCTCGGAAAGAAAATCTTCGGTAGCTTCGCAAACTCGTCGGGCGATTTCGTGTGTCCGCGCTGTTTGCTGGATCCGTCGATTGCCAGGAGCATTCCCGCAGAGTCCAGGGTTCCGGTTCCCGACAGCATGACGCACGGTGCGAACATGCCGACTTTAAGATTAGACTCCGCCGCATCCGCCAGCGCTTTCAGCCAGCCTGGATCCGCAACAGCATCGTCATTGAGCGTCGCTAGGTAACGGGCCTTGCTTTGCTGGATCACCTGATTCACGGCCGCCCCAAAACCGACGTTGCGTTTATTGCGGATGACTGTGAAGCGCCCTCTCGCAGCTAGTTCCGGTGGAATCGTCACCTTGTCCGTGCCACTGTTATCGACGACGACGACTTCAAAGCGCTGGAACGTCTGGCGCTCCAGCGAGAGCAGGCATTCCGACAGCGCCTCGCCTGCCGTCAGCGTGGGCACGGCTACACTGATCAGCGGAGGAGTAGGAGGCGGCAAGAGACGATTTTATCCCACTACAACGAACGGATTTGACGGATCTTTCTGCGAGTCGTTGGTCGTTGAGCCAATGCTCCTGGTTGAGGCCATCGAAAACGGCTGCGCGTCGGATTCGTCCGCGGCGTCGGACGCACCATTCGCTTCCAAGTCGAGATACCGGGGATCGAGCAGCCGCCCGGTCTGGATGTTGCCCATTGCGGCGAGCATCGTTTCCTTGAGATGCGGATAATCTTGCTCAAGCGTCCCGATGATATCGCGCAACGATCGGCGCACCGTGCCCGTTTTTTGCGAGCACCCGCAGGGAATCACAGGCGCTCCCAACGATGCAGCGTACTGCGTGGTCAAATCCTCCGTGACAAAAACCAGCGGGCGAATCAGCCGAAAATCGCGTTCCCGCGAATACGTCACCGGAGGCAGCGCACCCACTCGGCCGGTAAAAAGCGTATTGCGCAGGAAGGACTCACAGAGGTCGTCGGCCGTATGGCCAAACGCAATCACATTCGCGCCCAATTTGCGACCGATTTCGTAAACCGCCCGTCGACGGAACCGGCTACAGAGGTCACAACCGTGATCGGGCTGTTCCTCGAGCAATCGCAGCGAAGGAGTATCGGTGAAATAGGTCCAATCGACACCGCGCTGTTTGAGATACTCGCCCAGCGGCTGGATGGGCCGTAAGAATTTACCCTGCTCCACGGTAAACGCACACACTGTGAAGTTGATGGGCGCGCGCTGTGCCAAGAGCAGCAGCGCTTCGAGCATCGTCAGCGAATCCTTGCCGCCCGAAAGCGCCACGGCCACGCGATCGCCCTCCCGGATCATTTTGAAACGGGTGACGGCCTCGCCCACCTTGCGCAACAGTGTCTTTTGGAGATCCAAGTCTTTATTATACGGACGCTATTATACGGACGCTATTATACGGGCGTTCGGTGCGGGCACTCGCGCGCTGGCCGTCGATCTCTGACGATAAAATAAAAGGGCCGCGCTCCCGGTCAGGAGAACACGGCCCGTTTTCTTTCGTTGCAGGTTGTTATTTAGAATGTCAGCTTCAGTGCGAACTGAATCTGACGCGGAGATCCGGCTAAGCTCGTGATCTGTGATGCATTGCCGACGCGGCCCGTATAGGTCGCAAGGTTGTTGCCCGAGACGGAGCCTCCGCTAACGAACAATTGCGCACCGCCGCCCAAGCCCGCGGAAGGCAGTGCGTAGTTCGGATGGTTTGCGATGTTGAACAATTCCGCGCGGACTTGGAGGTTGTAGCGCTCGCTAAGTTTGGTGTCCTTCAGGAACGCAATATCTGCGTTGACCATGTTTGGTCCGCGCCCCGTGTTGCGGCCTAGGTTGCCGAATGTTCCTGGCGCCTGGAGTGTGAAGCAGGCTGGATTGAACCACTGATTCACGCTGGCTCCTTGCTGAATATCGCAACCGGCAACATAGTTGGGTCGCGGAGTCAGGTTGTTCGGATTGTTCCCGCCGTAGGCTTCGTCGTATCCATCGGCGATGTTGTATACAAGTCCGCTGGTGGCACTCAGGATGCCGCTGAACTGCCATCCTTCCACGAGTCGGTTGCCTTTAAACGGCAGTGCATACAGGCCGTTGACTTTGAATGCGTTCTGGATGTCGTGACTGCAGGTCGCTTTGTCCAGCCCCTGATTGTAGGGATTCGTTACGCTGCCGGTCGACGCCGTATTGAAGCTGCCGAGATAGCCGCCGTTATCAAGGCAGTGGGACAGGTTGTAGCTCACCTGCATCTGCACGTTGTGCGAGAAGCGGCGATTCAAGTTGACCAGAAGCGAGTTGTATCGCGACGTTGAATTCGCCGTCAGATTCGGGAACGTTCCAAGGTTCGGGTTCAGCCGAGGATTGCCGGTCACGGCCCCAGGTTGCCCGCTGCCTACGTAGCCGCCGGCACCGCCATTGGTGAAGGCCGCATATCCGGCTGCCAACGTTGGATTCGCGCAGCCCGGCCCTGCGGCAGCCGAACAAACCAGCGGAGGATTCTGTTCAATGCCCGTAAACAGGTGCACGCCGTGAGAGCCGATGTAACCCACCGTCAGAATCGTCGACGAAGAAATTTGGCGTTCGACGTTCAGGTTGTACTGCATCACAAAAGGCGTATTGTTGACGAAGTAGTCCCAACCTGGGAACGCGCTCGGCTGTCCTGCGTTCAGAACGCCGCCGGGATTTGCCGGGTAGATCGCGCCGATACCGACATTCAGCGGCCACGGATATGACGCCCAGAACGCCGGCGAATAGTTTTGCGGTCCGATGATTTCGTGGAACATCCCAAAGCCGGCGCGAATCGAGGTCTTATGATCGGAGAACGGATCATAAGCGATGCCGATGCGCGGATTAAAATTCTTCCCTGCTGGGTTGTTGGCCATCACGTGAGAGATGTTCGTCCAATAGGGAGCCTTCGCGTTGGCGATGTCCGGCACGTAATACAACTGGTTGTGCGTGTCGGTCGGGTTGCTCGTATACTCCCAGCGCACTCCGGCGTTGATGGTGAGTTTCGCGGATACCTTCCAGTCGTCCTGTATATACGGGAAGAAATCAAAACTGCGGAAATCGCGATTCGGATAGGATCCCAACGGCGCGAAGATGGCGACGGCAGGGATCTGTACGCTCGGCGGGGCGCCGGGAGGATTGTAAAACGGCACTCCCGCCACGAATTGCGCCAGGCTGGTGTAAGACCAGTTCGCGCCTTGGAAGAACGGCATGAAGGTGTTGCTCTGCAAGCGCGAGAAGGACGCGCCCATTCGAACCGTATGGGCGCCGTGCGTCCACGTAATGTCATCGGCTTCCGTGTAGCGATTCTGCGTCGTGTTGAACGGCAACTGTTCCGCGCCGCCAATGCCCGCAAGGCCCGTGATTGTGATGAGACCCGTCTGACGGCCAGAGCCGGGGAAGAATTGCAACGGATCGCCGGGTACTAGGCCGCCGTTCTGCACGCCTTGCCCAATCGGGCTGGTGGTGTATTCGTTCGTCCCTGGTCGAGAGAAACTCAACCGCACGACGTTCACGAGCGTCGGAGAAATGATGCGGCGCCATTCCGTCGTAATAAACTGCAGGTGCGATTCATCCTGTTCGGGCCAAAACGGAATCGGACCCCCCGCGAATCCACCGCCGCCAAAAGGATCCAGGAAACTAGATTTGTCGGAGATGTATCGCACAAAGAGCGAATCTTTGCTGGAGATGTTGTAGTCAAAACGGCCCAGGATGTAATTTTCCGTCGCCCGCTCGTTGGCCACGCTGACCGCTTGCGGTTGGCCATTCGTTACGCCCGTGGCATTCGGATAGGTTGCCAGGGCCGCTTTGATAGCCGCCGGATTGATGGCACTGGGGCCCGGCTGGCACGTCGCGGCAAACGCAGGAAGATTGCAGCCTGGAACGTTCGCGGTACGCACATCGCCTTTTGTCCTCTTAATGCCTTCGTAGTTTACGAAAAAGAACATTTTGTCCTTCTTGACCGGACCGCCGAGACTGCCTCCGAACTGATTTTGACGATAGGCCGGCTGCGCGGGCGTCGCCGGGACTTTCGCAAACGTGTCCCAGGAATCCAGTGCATTGTTGCGTAGAAAATCGTACGCCGAACCGTGGAAGCTGTTTGTGCCGGACTTGCTCACGGCGTTGATCACGGCGCCGTTGCCGCCGAATTGCGCCCCGTAGGTATTGGTCAACGTCTGGAATTCACCGATGGCTTCGACGCCGAGCGATGTGCCTGCCACCGAGCCCATGCCTTTGTTCCAGAAGTTCTGTAGGTTCTCGTCATCGAGCAGAATCGCCTGGCCAGTCGGTCTGGAACCGGCGATGGAATACTGCGGCGCGCGACCCTGGAAGCCGGACGTCAGGAACGCATTGCCCGACATCGTGGCCACTCCTGGTGTGATCTGGATCAGCTGTTCGAAGTTGCGCCCATTGAGCGGCAGTTCTCGCATCTGTCGCTGATCCGTCAGATTGCCGACCGTAGCATCGGCCGTCTCTACGGTTGAGGCTTGCCCTTCCACCGTGACGCTTTGCGTCTGTTGTCCCACCTGCATCGCAAAGTCGAGGACCACTTCGGCGCCGACGTTCAGCGTTACGCCCTTTCGCGCCGCCGTCTGAAAGCCGGCTTTGCTCGCGCTGAACTCGTAGCTTCCCGGATTCAGATTGGGCATCACATACCGGCCTTGCGCGTTGCTCGTTGCATTAAACGTCGCGCCTGTTCCGGTGTTCTTGATCTCCACTTTTGCGTCTGGAACCGCGGCACCGGACGCGTCGGTTACAGCGCCCTGAACGGTCGCCGTGGCACCCTGCCCTACCAACCGCACAGCGCCAAAATTCAATAGGCAAACCAAAAAGGCCAGCGTGATTGCACTGGCTATATACCTATCCAACTGCTTTACTCTAGAAATGCTCGATTTCAACATGGCCCCCCCCCCCCCCC
>CAITIX010000279.1 GCA_903892565.1 uncultured Acidobacteriia bacterium | reverse complement strand
CGGCGTTTACTGGCCTAGTTTGCCACTGGCGCTTATAGGCGGCCTCCGGCAGCGCGCTGGTTTGTCCCAACGAATAAAGATCGGACGTGATGGGATCGCAGGAACCGAGCCCGGACGGCGCGGCGCCACAACAGGAACTGCCTCCCGTGCTGGCGCGCAGCGCGGCCTGTCCATACTTCTCTTTGACAATGTCTTTGATGGCTTCGGTGCTCACAATCCCTCTTATTTACAGATTTGAACGATGTCGCGCGGCTTGATCGCGCGATTGCGAGTACAGCATTCCGCATACAGAAACGCGAGTAATTCCTGCAAGGTTTCCACGTTGGCGCGATAACGCAGGAAGGTGCCGATCCGCTCGACAACCACCAGTTCCTCGTTCTTCAATTTGTCCAGGTGGTGCGAGAGCGTAGAACCGGAAATATCGAGGGCCTCTTGAATCTCGCCCACCACCATTCCGTCGGGATGCGCGGAAAGCAGCAGTTGCATGATGCGCAAGCGTGATTCGGTTCCCATGGCGGCAAACTGATCGGCGAAACGAAGAATCTGGTCAGTGGCCATACGATCTATTTCCGTATTTCCATAATCGTCGAACTATACGCAAACGTCAAGACTTTTTTTGCGCGCGTTCTTTTGCGAACTTTCAACGATCCGCGTTATGCTCGTCGAGGCACCGCTGCCGAACCATGAACGAAGTCGGGTGGGACGAACATTATCAAGCTCGTGCGCTTAAGATCCATGACGAGCGGGTGCACCAGCCGGATGAACTCGTCGCGCGTATTGCCTCGGAGTGGCCGGCGTCGCAATCCAAACGCGCGCTGGATTTGGCCTGTGGTGCGGGGAGCAATGCCCTTTGGCTCGCGGAAACCGGTTGGGATGTCACCGCCGTGGACCGTTCGGCAGCGGCCATCGCATTGGTGCAGGGCATCGCGCAGCAACGCAAGCTCGCGCTGACCACGCACGTGGCTGATCTGGAAGCGCACGCTTTTGCGATAGATCCCGGCGCATGGGACTTGATCTTGATGTGCCGCTACCTGCAACGTGATTTGTGGGAGCCCGCTCTACTCGGACTCGCTCCAGGTGGAGTGCTGATTGTGATCGCCTTGATGGACGATATGGATACCACCGCGCCACGGCGTTTTCGGGTTCAGAAGCGCGAGCTCACGGAATATTTCAAAAACGCCGATGGGTGGAAGGTTCTCCACCAAAGCGACGGGAGAGCATCGCCGGAAAAGCCCAAGGTAGCGGATATCGCCATCCGGCGAGATTGAACTTGCGATCAGCCCACCGCAGTCGTAAAAGTGGAGCCCCGAGCCGGGATTGAACCAGCGACATCCAGTTTACAAAACTGGCGCTCTACCAACTGAGCTATCGGGGCCTATTTGTATCCTAGCGCAATGCTCTGCCTGGCGAAGCAGGCCATCACTGCGCGAGGTGATCACTTTTATTTTAGCGAAATCATATCGCCGGAGCGCAATTACGCGGACTTAGCTGGCTGCGTGAAATCAACTACGCCGACTTCACAACCACTCGACGCACCACTGGCGGAGGATTGTTCACTGATTGAGAATGCCGAGGCTTTTCACGGCTGGCGGCGCCGGGATCGACATGAGATACGCCTGCACGTCCAATAGCTCCGCATCGGGCATCACTTTCGGTGTGTAAGGAGGCATCTGTCCCGCGGGCTTCCGAACATAGGCTAACGATGCCGTGCGCGGAGCGAGTCGCGGACCCGTCCCTCCCTGACCCACCGTACCGTGACATTCGTAACAGCCGTTCTTCATGTACAGTGCCTTGCCTTTGGCAACATCACCCGGCGGCTGTTGGGCATGAGCTCCCTTCGCAAGCAAGAGAAGAGCAATCGACGCAGCAAGAATCATGTTTTTCATATTGGCCTTTCTCATTGCTAGCGCGGTTGGGTCACGACGTCTACCAGGTAGGGTTCCCCGCCCTTCACCGCTTGAATCCCTCGGCGGATCGCACCGGCTAGATCCTTGGGATCCGTGATGGGTCCTTCGGAGCGCACACCCATGGAGGACGCGAGCTTGGCATAGTCGATGTACGGATCGTAAATCTTCGTGCCGATTTCAATGTGATCGATACCGCGCTGGCGGCGATTGGCAAGTCCCTGCAAGCCCATCACTTCCTGGTGGTATGCGCGATTGTTGTGCATCATCGTCAACATGGGAATCTTGTGATGAGCCGCCGTCCACAAGACGCCGTTGGCGCACATTAAGTCGCCGTCGGGCTGGATCGCGATCGGCAAACGTCCGTGCCGCTTGTGCGCGAAAGCCGCGCCCACGGCTGCGGGTGCGGCGTAGCCCACTCCCTCGGCGCCCGCGCCTCCGATGTACTGATAGTGTTTGGTGAAATCCCACAGCTGCAGAGGCCAATCGTGGATCCATGGCGAACTGTCGGTCACGAGCGCCCAATCCTCTGTGCGGATCTGCGCCCACAGTTCGGCGGACAGGCGCGCGGTGCTAATCGGACTGGCATCCCATCCATAGGACGCGTCGAGCCTCGCCTTCTCCAGCGCTTGATTGTGCGCCTCGGCGAGCTTCGCGCCGCGCGCTTGAAAGGTGCGCTTGCGATCGTCGGTGATCAGCTTTTTACACGCTTCGATCAGATACGGCAGCGTGGCCTCTGCATCGGCGGCGATCGAAATATCCTCCTCCGTGTAGCGCTGGAAGTTTTGGTAATTGCTCCTTTGGAACAGATCTCCCGCGCTGATGCTGATCACCTTCAACTGAGGATTGCGCGCGCGCACCAGGCGAATCGCTGTGTAAAGGTCGTTGCTTTCGAGCCCGACCACGAGGTCCGGCGCCATCACAACGGGAACCATCAACGGTTTGCCACCTTGCCCTGCGCGATTGCTCTGGTTCAAGGGATGCCGGCTCGGGAAATTCAAACGCCGATGCTGATCGAGCACGGCGCATTGGAGTAACTCCGCCAGCTCCACCAAATTCTTCATACCTTCCGGCGTCCGAGCCATACGACCCGCGAGCAACACGGGATTTTCGGCCGCCACCAGCATCTTCGCGGCGTCGGCGATGGCGGCACCGTCGCCGGCGGGAGGTGTGGAAGGCGACAGCTTGGGGATGCGTAAATTTGTGCCGATCGGAATTTGTTCTTCCTGCAACTCCGTGTCGATGGTGATCGCCACAGGTCCCATGGGTGGCGTCATCTTGATTTTGTACGCGCGCACGGCCGATTCCGCGAAATGCGGCAACGAAACTGGCTGATCGTCCCACTTGGTGATGTCCCGGACTAATGCGGCCGGATCCTGCGCGCTGTGGACCCAAATCACTTCGCCGCCGCGTTTGGTTGCATCCTGCGAATTACCCAAGATCATATAAACGGGCGAGTGATCGGCAAACGCATCGTAAACGGCCATGGACGCATGCTGCAAGCCCACCGTGCCATGTACCGCGATCGCCACGGGCTTGCCCTCCACCTTGGCGTAGCCATTGGCCATCGCCACCGAGGACTCTTCGTGCATACACGTGATGTACTCGGGATTCTTATTGCCCGCGTAATTAAGGATGGACTCGTGCAATCCCGCGAAGCTCGATCCAGGCATTGCAAAGACGTATTCAATCCCCAGGGATTGAATCACGTCGACCATGAAGTCGGAGCCCGCCCGTTCGACGATGCGGACTCCGCTTTCCGCGGGTGCGGTCGCTTCCGCGCGAGCGGGAGCATTCGCATTCTGCTGTTGCGGCGTGGCATTCGGAGCCTGCGCCGCGAAGGCAGCAGCTCCGGCTACGGCGCCTCTCAGAAATCCACGACGTCCTACGGGGTTGCGTTTCGACTTAGGCACAGCGGCCTCCTCACTCGGGCAGTGTATTCGGAAAGTGTATTTCGGGAAGTTTATTGAGGTTTGCTTTGGAAGTCAACGGGCGATGGGGCCGTTGGCCGACATCAGCGAGCGGGAGAATGAACAGGTACTCGTTATGTATCGCATCGAAAATGCGATTTCGCGTTACCCGATTTCCGCAAGTTCGCGGGCGGCGGATTCTTCGAGCGAATGGCTGAGTTGGAGTAAATCGGCGCGCACGGTGGAGTGGCTTTCCGCGTCCTTCAGCAAGTTCGCCAGCATGGGTTGGGCGTGGGCGCGCACCATGATCTGGTAGGAGAATAGGCCTCGGGAAAGTTTGATTAAGGCGCTATTGCACGCCAGCAGGAAGCGGCTCACAAGGTTGTCGCCGAGTGCCAAAGGGAACTGTCCGGGGATTCCCACGGTTTCTTCAATAATGAAGCCGGCCTGCTCCATCGCACGCAGCAAGGAGGTAAAGGTGAACAGGCGCGTGTGCGTCATGTCCAGGATGCCTCGCTTGCCGTAGTTAAACTGGCCGAGAATCAGCATGAGGCGCGTGATGAAGAATCCCACGTTGCCGGTGCTGACGATCACCTCGGTGGACGGATTCAAGGCCACGGCGGCGCGCAATTGTTCGAAAAATAGTTCGGGTTGATTCAGGTGCTCGATCACGTCGAGCATCAAGACGTGGTCGAAGCCGGTAAAATCGATCGCCGGCGGACCTTGGTTCAAATCGTGCAAATGAAACGCCGTCATGCCGGGAGCCTGCGAGGGAAACGCGTCCACACCGGTCACGACGCATTCTTTCTTCTCCACGAGAGCCGTTGCCATGTAGCCCGCCGCGCAACCCAAGTCCAGGACCTTCGACCCGCGTCCGACAAAATTCAGCGCAAGCTGGTGAGGGCTCTTGTAGTCGAGCTTGGGCAGGTATTGGCTATGCCCGGGAGGTACGCAATCGAACTTGCGGTCGTAGAGCAGACCCATGTTCTGGAGGCGCGCCTTGATCGCGGCGATCACCACGTCGGCGGCGTACTTCATGCCGTTCACGTAGCAGATTTCATCGCCGTAATACGTGGGGATGGGGCGCTCCACAATCGTGCATCCGGCAGCGACCAGTTGAATGATGATCTCGGTGTCGAAATGAAAGCCGTTCGCGTTGCGATCGAAGGGAATCCGGGACAGGGCTTTCGTGGAATAGAGCCGGTAGCCGGAGTGAAATTCGCTCAAATTCGCACCGATCAAGCGGTTTTCGATCCAGGTGAGAATGCGATTGCCGACGAACTTGTAGAGCGGCATGCCGCCCTTTATTGCATCGGCCGGATGCATCATGCGGGAACCGAACACGGCATCGGCATCGCCGGTGCGTAAAGGCTCCAGCAACTCCGGCAGACATTCGGGTGCGTATTGGCCGTCGCCATGAATCAGCGCAACGAAATCGTATCCGCACTTGAGCGCGTAATGATATCCGAGCTTTTGATTGCCTCCGTAGCCCTGGCGCACGGCGTTGTACAGCACGCCCTTACGCCATCGGCCTGGCGGTAACACTGGCTTCCTTTCGCGCGCTGCGGCAGTGGGTTCACAGCGGACGGACAATTCCCTTGATTGTCTACTACCTCTGTTCCAGCATGGTGGTGTATTTTCACTATCTGTTCGGGATGATCTTCATCGTACAGTTTTTGTATTTGATCGGGGCGTGGCGCGCGGGCCGTCGATTCAGCATTTGGAAACTCGTGGGCACGGGATTGCTAATTTTGGCCGCGGCGCTCCCGCTCACGCACCAAGTGATGACGATCGCCGGTCAAGCGAATTTGTGGAAGACCTCGGCGCCGACACTGGGGACGTTTGTCAGCTTTTTCCCGCTGCAGACGCTGACCACGGCTTTGGTGGGACTGGTGCTGTTCCGGTTCCTCTATCCGCAATGGCTGCGAAATCTGCGCGGCATCGCCTCGGATGACCTGCTCCTTTTGATCGCGTGGTTGCTGGTGGGACCCGTCGTTGTATTCGTCGTGGCTCGCATGACCGGATATGCAGTGTTCAATACGCGCTATATGATCTACGCGCTGCCTCCTGCGTTCATCCTAATGGCGTGGGGGATTCGGCAGGTGGGCAAAGAACACGCGCGCTTCGCCCTGCTGCTGGCGATGGGCATCAATGGGGCGCTCTATCTTCCAGCGCTGCGGGAAAGTGAATGGCGGACGCCACTGGAACTCGTGCGGCAGACCGCGGGCGAAGACACGCCGCTGATCGTTCGCAGCGGATTCGTAGAATCGGTCAATTTCGATTTAACGGGCGAACCGAGGGCGTCCAGCTATCTGTTTGCGCCTCTGGCCGCTTATCCGATGCGCAATGAGATTATCCCGGCTCCGTTCTTCATGAATGCAACAGCGGAACAAACACTGAAAGATGCGGTCACGCTACGAGCGCCGAAGCACCGCCGCTTCGTACTGATGGCCACGAGCGGATCGGACGTATTCGACAGGCTCCCTGAGTGGTTCGAAAGCCTGGGCTACAAGGCATCGGCGCAGGACATCAGCGGCTTTACGATCATTCGTTTCGAACGATAAAACCGCTCATAAAAATGAAATATGGCGGAGGAAGAGGGATTCGAACCCCCGGACGAGTTTCCCCGTCAACGGTTTTCAAGACCGCCGGTTTCAACCACTCACCCATTCCTCCGCTCATTATTTTAGCGGATTTCATCACGTTGCCGAGTCCTCACGGTTCGTGCGTCGAACAACCTTGTTCCATGAGCGTCGCGTCAAGTTTGGCGAGTCCAAAGCGCAGCGGTTGACTGAGCGGCAACGGCACCCTGGAGATGCTGTCGCGCTTTTGTTATCCTGCAAGACACATCCGAGGTAACGCCTCCTTATATATGAAGCTGCTTCATACGATCTCGGCATTCGTTGTTTTTCTCTCGCTGAGCGCGGGTCTTTCCGCATTGCAGTTTGGAGGACGCAACAGTTATTACTACGGTAAGCCTGTGCCTTCGGAGTTTTATTGGACGCGACTTCAATACAAGTCCGGCTACGCCAACGGGAACAGTTTCGGATTCCGCAGTTTTCGCGGAGGATGGTCCCGCGATTATCCCAAGGCCGATAACGACTGTCTGATCGCGCTGCGGCGTCTTACGCACATCAATTCGCCGTCGCCGCTGAACGTTGCGGATATGGATAGCGACCATCTGTTCGACTATCCGTGGATCTACGCCGTCTCGGTCAACAATTGGACCTTCACGCCGGAGGAAGCCAAGCGCATGCACGACTATCTCCTCAAAGGCGGCTTCCTAATGGTGGACGATTTCCATGGCACCGACGATTGGGAACACTTCATGGCGGGCATGCGCATGGTGCTGCCGAATAGTCCCGTAGAAGATCTGCGAGACGATGACGAAATTTACCACGTGCTCTACGACATCAACGAAAAATTTCAAATCCCCAGCGAGGTGTTCGTCAACACGGGCCGAACCTACGAGAAAGATGGCTACGTTCCCAAGTGGCGCGCGATCCGCAACGAGCATGGGCGCATCATGGTCGCCATTTGCGCCAACATGCATCTGGGCGATGCGTGGGAATGGGCCGACAGTCCCGAATATCCAGAGAAATTCTCCGGACTTGCGTTTCGCATCGTCCTAAACTACATCACCTACGCGATGACCCACTAGGCATGAGCTTCGGAGAACGCTTGTTATATCTCGCAAAAAGCCTAGGGGACCATGTTCGAGTTCTTTTTTAAATACCCACGCTCGGTTTACGCACAAGGCCACTTCGCGCTGTTAGGCGCATGGCCCGCGTGGCTGCTCGTGCTCTTCATCGTGGCGGCGGCCGCGGGTTTAGCGTGGCTCATCCGATCGCGCATAGGGGAAGCCGCGCCCATCTTGCACGGTTGGCGATCCTGGGTGATTTGGGGCTTGCAATCGCTGCTCGCGGCCATCGTCTTAGTGTTGTTATGGCAGCCGGCCATGACGGTCTCGCAACTGAAGCCGCAACAGAACATCATTGCCGTGCTGGTGGACGATTCGCGCAGTATGGGGATCACGGAAGACGGCGCGACGCGCGAGGCGCAAGCAGTAAAGGCCTTGCAGGACGGCGTGCTCGATGGCCTGAAGAAGTCTTTTCAAACACGTATCTATCGGGTGGACGACCATGCGGCTCGCGTTGATTCCAACAACAGCGCCAACACGGCCGACGACCTGAAGACCTTGCAGCCAACGGCGGCATCCACGCGGCTCGGCGATAGTCTCAAGCAATTCAGCCAGGAGACGGCGGATCTGCCGATCGGTGCGGTGGTGCTGCTCAGCGATGGCGGCGAAAACACCGGCGGCATGGGCGCGGATGTCATCAGCGCTTTCCGCGCACGCCATATTCCCGTGCACACCATTGGCTTCGGGCATGAACATGCCGAGCACGATGTGGAGCTCGACGACGTTACCGTTGCTCCACGCGCCATCGCTGGATCGCGCATCGCGGCTAAAATCACGTTTCACCATCGCGGCTACGCGGGGGCGAAGCTCAATCTGACGGTTCGCGATATAAGCACGGATCACACCAACAAAGATCAAGGCAAGCTACTCGCGGGTCGCACTGTCACACTTGGCACGGACGGCCATCAGCAGACGGAGACTTTGCTGTTCGATATCGGCAACGCAGGCGCAAAGACGTTGCAGATCGCGGCCGCGCAACTTCCGGGCGAGCAAAATACGTCCAACAATATATTGACCCGCGTGGTGAACGTGGGAGCCGACGCGCGCCACATCCTCTATATAGAGGGCGAGCCGCGGTGGGAGTACAAGTTCATCCGCCAGGCCGAAGAAGACGACCGCATGGTGCAGATCGTCTCCATGGTGCGCACAAGCGAGAACAAGGTTTACCGCCAAGGCATCGGCGACGCGAAAGAGTTGGCCGATGGTTTTCCTTCTCGCGCCGAAGATCTCTTCGCTTATCAGGGACTGATGATCGGCTCGGTGGAAGCGGGTTACTTCACTCCGAATCAGCAGGAATTGATTCGCCAGTTTGTAGATCGTCGCGGTGGGGGACTACTGCTGCTTGGTGGACAATTCGCACTGGCCGATGGCGGATGGAACGCGTCAAAGCTTACGGATCTTTTGCCCGCCACTCTTCCCACACAAGGGGAAACGTTTCATCGCGAGGCCGACCCCAGGAACGGGACGACGCACACAACGGCGGAGTTGGCTCCAGCGGGCGTGGACAACATCATTACGCGTTTGGTGGACGATCCGGCGGCGAATGCGGCCAAGTGGAAGAGCTTGCCCTATTTAATGGATTACCAGGATCCGGGAACGCCGAAGCCCGGCGCGACGGTTCTCGCTAATTCGATTACGCCTGAAGGCCACAAGCTGCCGTTGCTGATTACCGAAAGTTTCGGTCGGGGTCGCACGGGGATCATGGCCACGGGCGGCAGTTGGCGCTGGCAGATGAGTTCGCCTCTGGGCGACACCGCGCACGATTTGTTCTGGCAGCAATTGCTGCGCTGGGTTGTTTCCGATACGCCGGGGCACGTTACGGCGTCAGTTCCGGCACAGATGCTGCTCGACAACGGAACAACAACGATCACGGCGGACGTTCGCGATCCGCAATACAATCCGGCGCCCGATGCCAAAGTGGAGGCACACATCCTTGGCCCCAGCGGCGTCAGCGCGCTGGTCGAATTAACACCGGTGCCGGATAATCCAGGCCAGTTCCAAGCGACGTGGAATGCTCCCACGGTTGGTTCGTATTTAACGGAGGTTACCGCACAACGGGCGGATGCAAAGGCCGGTAAGCCGCAGGAATTGGGACGGGACGTGCTCACGTTCCAACGCATGAACGGCGTGGCGGAGAATTTTCATACGGAACAGAATCGCGAATTGCTGGAGCATTTGGCCGAACAAACCGGTGGCAAATATTGGACGTCGCCTGAGTTGAGCAAACTTGCGGCAGCGATTCCGTACTCCGAAGCGGGCGTGACCGTGCGCGAAACCCGCGAGCTGTGGAATTTGCCGCTCGTCTTCTTGATCCTGGTGCTGCTGCGTTTTTCGGAATGGTGGCTGCGGCGGAAGTGGGGGATCGTTTAAATGGGTCTCTTTGCACCTTGGTTTCTGGCGGGCCTGGCGGGCGTAGGTCTTCCGCTTTACCTGCACTTATTGAAGAGGCATCGCACGCCGCCACCCAAGCCAGTGTCTTCGCTCATGCTTTATGAGTCGCGCGTGCAGGCGTCGGCGCATCATCGGCGGCTCGATCACATCTTACTGCTTGCATTGCGGCTGCTGTTTCTCGTGCTGTTGATTCTGGCGTTCGCGAATCCATTTTTCAATCGCGATGCTTCCGCGATGGCGAGCAATCGGCTGGTGCTGCTGGTGGTCGACAATTCGTTCAGCATGCGCGCAGGAACCCGCCTGGCGGATGCAAAGATGGCCGCAATGAACGTGCTCTCCTCCAAAGGTGCGGCGCGAGCGCAAGTGGCGACGTTCGGATCGCAGCTACGCCTGCTCACGCAACAGATTGACGATCAAGCCGCACTGCGTGCCGCGGTGGATGCGATTACGCCGGGAGACGGCCACGGAAATTTTGGCGAGCTCGGACGCGCCATTCGTGCCTTGGCCGAATCGGTTCGCACGCCGATCGAATTGCACGTATTTACCGACATGCAGCGAACCGAACTGGCCGCTACGTTCTCGGATATGGCCATGCCGGCGAACATAAAGCTGGTGACGCATGCGGTCAGCACAAAGGCCGAGCCCAATTGGACCGTGGAGTCGGTCGATGCTCCCGGACAGGTGTGGGGCAAGGACGCGAAGCCCGTGCACGTGCAGGCCGTGATTGCGGGCTACGGAACAGCGGCCGCGCAACGAACCGTCTCGCTCGTTGTGAATGGCAAGACCACCGCAACGAAGACAGTATCAGTTCCGGCCAACGGTCGCGCGCCCGTCGACTTCCCTTCCCTTGAGGTGCCCTACGGATTCAACCGCTGCGAAGTGAAGATCGATAGCGCCGACGGTTTCGCTGCCGACGATTTGCGCCACTTCGCGGTGGAGCGGACAGATCCGCAAAAAGTTCTCTTCGTCCACAACTACAACGAACAGCGTTCGGCGCTGTACTTCGGAACCGCGCTGGCGGCGGCCGCGCAATCCGCATTTATTTTGGAAGCGATCAACGTCAACGAGGCGGCCGACCGCAAGCCGTCGAACTACGCCTTCGTCGTACTCTCCGACGTCAACACCGTGCCCCCGCTTTTGGAGCACTCGCTTACCGATTACGTTCGCGCGGGCGGCAGCGTTTTAATCGCCACAGGAACTTCCGCCGGCGCACGCACGCAGGTACCGCTTTTTGGCGCGAAGGTGACGGAAACGCGCGACTACACGCGCTTCCCCGATCGCTACATGGGGGTGGGCTCGACCGACTCGTCCTACCCGGCCGTGGCCAAGGCGCAGGGTTTGCCGGGCGTGAAGTTCTTCTATGCCCTGAACGTCGATGCCGGAACCGGGACGGATGCCGCGCGCGTGATCGTCCGCTTAGGTGATCAGACGCCATTGCTGTTAGAGAAACGCTTGGGCGAGGGCCGCATCGTGCTCTTCACCTCAGGGCTCGATAACCTTACGAACGATTTTCCGCTGCAGCCCGCTTTCGTTCCGTTCATCGAACAGACGGCGCGCTATCTCGCGGGCAGCGGGCACCAGGGAGGCTCATACGCGGTGGACGCGTTTCTGGAACTGCGCACGGCGAAGGAACAAGGCCAAGCGGTGGAAGTCACAGACCCCGAGGGCAATCGTCCGCTCACTTTGAAAGAGGCAGCCTCTGCGCAATCGTTGCAATTGACCAAAGCGGGATACTATCAACTGCGTTTGGCGAACGGGCGGCGCGATGAAGTCGGCGTGAATCCGGATCCGAAAGAATCGAATCTCGACGTGATCCCCGACGATGTCGTGGCTTTATGGAAAGGCGGAAGCAATCCAGCCTCGCAAGAAGCGTCCGCAAGCAATGCAACACCCGCTTCCGCAAAGCCGCAAACGCTGCCGGAAAGTTTCTGGTGGTACGTGATGGTGCTGGTGTTGATCGCCGCCGTCGCGGAATCGGTTCTGGCCAGCCGATACCTGGGAATATTGCGGGAGGGATCTTAAGTGACAACGTCCCGCAGAACTAGTCGACGACGCACGGACAGCTGGGCGATCCGCATTCACGCCACGCGGCATTATTCCACGCACGGCTGCGTTATTCTTGATCTATTGATGCTGTAGGAGGTTCCATGAGTCTCCGCGAACAACTGTACGCCTACATCGCGCACCTGGAGCAGCGCCTCCGCTGGAGCACTGCGCTCCGCGGCGCCGCGATCCTCACGGGCAGCGCCTTGCTGGCAACGCTCGTTCTGGTCACCATCGCCAACGCGCTGGCCTTTTCGCAAGGCAGCGTTACGCTCGCGCGCTTCGCGCTGATCTTGATCCTGGCCGCCGCGGTTGCCGCAGGCTTGTGGCTTCCTCTACGACGCCTCACTCGGCGCCGCGCTGTAGGAACCGCCGAAGCCGCATTCCCACAATTTCAGCAACGGCTGGTCACGTTTATGGAGCGCGACGGCGTCGTGCCGAATAGAGATCCTTTCATCGAGCTGCTTGCAGGCGACACGCTCTCTGTGGCGCAGACGGCCGAACCGCAACAACTGGTTACCGATCGTCAATTGCGACTTTCCCTCGGGACAAGCGCAGCGGCGCTGCTCCTTTTAATCTGGATGATCGCCGCGGGCCCGGGCTTCCTGGGGTATGGCGCTTCCTTGCTGTGGACCGGAGAGCATTCCGGCAAAGCGGCGATGTACGACCTGCGTGTGACTCCCGGCGACGCCATGGCGCGCCGTCACGCGGATCAATTGATCACAGCGCTGCCGATTGGCCTCAGTTCGCCGAGCGTGAAGTTGTATGCGCGCTTCAAGAACGCCGCCAAATGGGAAGAGATCGCGATGCAGAAAACACCCGCCGGCAATTTCGCCGGAGGCTACGAGTTTCTGTTTGCCGGATTGCAAGAGAACGTCGAATACTACGTCACCGCCGGAGCCATGACGTCGAAGCACTACACGATTCACGTCACGGATTTGCCTACCGTCAAACAGATTCGCGTCACGTATCGCTATCCGGCGTGGACCGGCATGCCGTCGGAGGTGGAAGAACGCGGCGGCGATCTGCGCGCCGTGGTCGGAACGCAGGCAGAGCTCGAGGTATCCACCGATAGGCCGTTGGCGAACGGACAGATTCAGTTGGATAGCGGGCAAAAGGTACAGCTCACGGGCGGACAAAACAACGTCTATCGGGCCACCGTGAAGATGGATCAGGACGGCGTGTATCACGTCGCAGGCATGGAGGAAGGACAACCGGCACGCATTACCGAGGATTTCTTCATTGAGGCGCGCAAGGCAGTTCCGCCTCAAGTTTCTTTATTGAGTCCGCGTGGTGACTTCCACGCGAGCCCCATCGAAGAGGTTCGGCTGGCGGCCAAGGCAACGGACGAATACGGTTTGCGCGACGTGCAACTGCACTACTCGGTCAACGGCGGCGACGAAAAGACGGTGGACGTGCTCAAGCGCAAGGGAGATCGTCAAGCGGACGGATCCACTGTCATTGCACTGGAAGATTTCAAGCTGGTACCCGGGGATCTGGTGAGCGTTTACGCGTCCGCCAAAGACGCGAACGCCGAAACCCGCACCGACATGATGTTCATTCAGGCGGAACCGTTCGAGCGCGAGTTTTCGCAATCGCAGCAATCGGGCGGAGGCGGTGGTGGTGGGGGCGGAGGAGGCGGCGATCAGACGCCACAAATTTCCCAGCGCGAAAAAGAACTCATCTCGGCGACCTTTAAGCAGCAGGGCGACAAGAACGCGACCGCACAACAGGCTGCCGATATTTCCAAGCTCCTAGCGCAATCGCAGGCGACCTTGCATGATCAGGCCATCACACTAGCCGGACGTTTGCAGGCGCGCGAACTCACGGCCGAAGTGGAAGCGATCAACGATTTCCAAAAAGATATGATCGCGGCATCGAAGGCCATGTCGCCGGCTGCGGAAGCGCTACGGCAACAAAAATGGAAAGATGCCATTCCGAACGAGCAGAAAGCGTTGCAGTTCCTCCTGCGTGCGGAAGCGACGTTCCGGCAAATTCAAGTTGCGTTCGGCGCGCAAGGCGGAGGCGGCGGGGGCGGTGGTGGTGCCGCACGCGATTTGGCGGCGCTATTCGATCTGGAGCTCGATACCGAAAAGAATCAGTACGAAACTCGCAAGAGTTCGTCCACCAGCGCAGAGCAACGCGCGCAGGAAATCGACGACGCATTGAAGAAACTGGACGAACTGGCCAAGCGCGAAGAAGCATTATCGCAACAACAGCGCAACGCGCAGCAAACCGCCGAACAAAAATGGCAACAGGAGATGTTGCAGCGAGAAGCCGAAGAACTCCAGCGGCAAATGGAGCAACAACAACGCGGCCAGCAAGGTCAACAGGGACAGCAGCAGGCACAAGGCGGCCAGCAAGGTCAACAGGGACAGCAGCAGGCACAAGG
>CAITIX010000278.1 GCA_903892565.1 uncultured Acidobacteriia bacterium | reverse complement strand
GGCGCCGTACTCGGCGCGGGTGTCGGTTCATCTTTGCGGCGGTTCCACATCGGGATACCTCCTTAAAACGGGCAACGCTAGCGCTCAACTGTTACGTAACAGTCGTCGCGTATCCCCTATACTACTACGGGTTTGCAGATTTCGTAACTCATCCTGCCCGGTGTTGAAAAATAGGCGAAAATGGACGGGCTCGACGGGCGTAAACTGAAATTGTGACGGCCTCTCGCTTCTTCGCGCCCGTGTGGAACACGGTGTGCATCAATGCGTGGATCACGATCTGGATCTCCAGCGCGCTCTATGCTGCGCCTGCGATTTTTCCCTTGAAGGACATTCGCGCCGGGCAACACGCCGTGGGGCGCACCGTCTTTTCCGGCACAAAAGTGGAAGAGTTTGATGTTGAAATCCTCGGCGTGCTGGAGAACATTGGGCCGAAGCAATCCATCATTTTGGCGCGCCTTTCCGGCGGTCCTCTTGCCAACACGGGCGTCATGCAGGGCATGAGCGGATCTCCGGTGTACATCGACGGCAAACTGATTGGTGCCGTCGCGCTGAGTTTCCCGCAATCGAAGGAAGCCATCGCGGGGATTCGTCCTATTGAGGACATGCTGCGCGTAGAGCCAACTCCGGATGCAGCGCAACGGCAGCTTGCCGTGAATGTTGCTCCGCGTGATCCGTTGAATCTTCCTGCTCGTCATCATGCGGTAATCGCGGGCGAAACACGCCTCGAAGAAATTGCCACGCCGGTCGCGTTTTCCGGATTCACGGCATCCACGCTGGAACAGTTTGCGCCGCAGTTGCGCAGTCTCGGCATGGATCCGCGGCAAGGGGTTTCCGGCGGCGGCGTGCCCAGCGAACGGCTGGGCGATCCGAAGAAACTGGAGCCGGGTTCCATGATCAGCGTGCAACTGGTTTCCGGCGATCTTTCGGTGGGCGCCGATGGAACGGTTACTGCGATTGACGGCGATCGCCTCTATGCGTTCGGGCATCGCTTTCTTGCGACGGGTTCGACGGATATGCCTTTCGCGCAAGCGGAGGTTCTCGCGCTGTTGCCGAATCTGGCGAGTTCCTTCAAGATTTCGACGGCGCGTGAATGGATGGGATCGATCACGGCGGATCGCGACACTGCTGTCTCGGGCATCACGGGCCGCGCGGCTGCGCTGATTCCGGTGGATATTCGCGTGGGCGCGCATACGTATCACATGCGTATGGTGCAGGATCGCGTGATGACGCCACTGCTGATGCAGATGGCCATCTTTTCTACGATCGAAGCGACGGAGCGCAGCGTCGGATCGGCGACGTATTCGATCCGCGGCCAAATCGATTTCAACGGCGGCACGGTTCGCGTGGACGACGTTTACAGCGGCGATGTTGCAGTGGCGGCGATTGCTTCGGGCGGCGTTGCGTCCACCATGGGCTTCGCGCTGCAAAGCGGATTCGATGCTTTGAAGATCAAAACCGTCACTCTCGAAATCGGTTCGGTTGAAAAGCGCGGCCAGAGCCAGATCCTGGATTTTATTGCACCGCGCACGGCGCACCCGGGTGACGATCTCGATCTCGTCGTCGTGCTCGGTGGGGCTAACGGTGCGGAAACCGCGCGTCACGTGCGCTATCGTGTACCGATCAGCGTTGCTCCCGGACCGCTGTATTTCACGGTCTCCGACGCCACGGCCACGAACACTTTGGAATACCAGGCAGCGGTCGGCACGCCGCAGCATTCGGCGGCGGAGGTGCTCAATCTGCTCAAGGGGCTGCGCTCGAATACGAAAGCCTACATGCGCGTCTGGCGCTCGGAGCCTTCGTTCACCGTCGAGGGGCGCGATCTTCCCGATCCTCCTCCTTCGCTGGCGATGATTCTCACGCGCGCGCAAGCGGGCAGCACGAATGCCACTACCGCACGCGGCGCGAAACTTGCGGAGCTCGAAATTTCTCCCGGCCCCGGTCTGGTGGTCACCGGAACGAAAACGATCCAGATCGAGGTCAAGGAATAGCATGCGACTTTGCCCGTTTCTTGCTGCAACACTTGCGGTAGCAGCGACCGCGCATGCGGCCACTAGCGCCACGTGGGAGCTCAACGGCTATCAGGATTTCCTGCGAGGCCGCCTCAGTGGGCTGTCGTTGACGCGCGAGGGTCGGTTGACGCCGGGTCCTGTGATCGCTCCGGTTTATGCGACGGACCAAGCGCAAGTGTGGAGCATGGCTCAGGCGGCTGATGGTTCGCTCTACTTGGGCACGGGGAATCGCGGACGCGTGATTAAAGTGGACGCCTCCGGCAAGGGCTCCGTGCTGTGGACTGCCGAGCAGCCTGAAGTTTTTGCCATCGCCGTAGATCGCACAGGTGTGGTCTATGCGGGAACGTCGCCCGAAGGCAAGGTCTATCGCATCGAAAACGGTAAGGCGACGGAATATTTTTCGCCGGGCGAACCGTATATTTGGGCGCTGGCCTTTGCGCCCGATGGAGCGCTGTTCGTCGCCACAGGACAGCAGGGAAAAATCTATCGCGTCGTCGCGGGTACGAATGGCGCGGCTGCTCGCGGCGAGCTCTACTATGAAACGGGCCAAGCGCACGTCACAGCGCTCGGCTTTGACCGCGAAGGACGGCTGCTTGCGGGCACGGAGCCGAACGGAATTCTGTATCGCATCACGGGGAATCCGGCGAAGGCTTTTGTGCTGTATCAATCGCACTTGCCGGAGATTCGAACGATCCTGACGGCGGCGGATGGAACGATCTACGCGTCCGCGCTCGGCGGCAGCGTCGCAAAGCGTGTCGGCGCGGCTTCGACATCGAATGCAACTTCGGGCATCACGGTCACGGCTCCGGCAACCAGCATCACCGTAACGGCGGACGCTCAGTCGGCGATTGCTCAGTCAGCGATTGTCACGCCGCCCAAGCCCGAGGCGACGAAAGCTTCCTCCACGCCTGCTACGGTTGCGGCTGCCACCACGACCGCTGAGTACACAGGCGTCGAGCGCTCTGCGTTGTACCGCATCGCTCCCGACAACACGGTGGAAACGGTGTGGAGCTCGAAGGATGAAAATATCTACGACGTTGCGGCAGAGCCGGCGGGAACGCTGTTGCTGATGACGGACGCACAAGGGCGCATCTATCGCCTGGACCCTCGTGTAGATCCACGCTCGAATAGTGGCGTTGATGCAACGTTACTCGCGCAAGCGAACGAGAGCGACGCCACGCGCTTGATCTCCTCTGCGCGCGGCTCGTATGCGGCCATGGGCAGCGCTGCGAGGCTCGTCAAATTGGAGCCGGCACAAACCACCGGAGGCTGGTTTGAATCTCCCGTACACGATTCAGGCGCGGTTGCACGCTGGGGGCGTATCTCCTGGATTGGTTCCGCGCAAGGTGTGAAGCTGCAAACGCGCACGGGCAATTCTTCGCGTCCGGATACTACGTGGAGCGATTGGTCCGCCGCGATGACTGCGCCGGGTGCGATGGTGAGCCCTAACGCCCGCTATATTCAATGGCGTGTCGAGCTTGTCGGCCCAGACACATATCTGGCAAGCGTCAAGCTGGCGTTTCTTCCGCAGAACGCATCGCCGAATGTGCGCAGTATCAGTGTGACGTCGACTAGCTCGTCCACGTCCACGACGAAGAGCGCGGCGAACGCGTCGTCCTCGGCGTATTCGATCACCGTTACGGACACGGGCGACACATCCACGCCGGCGGGCACGCAAGCGCAGACGCTCTCGCGTCCCGGTGGGCAACAGATGCAGGTGGCATGGCAAGCCGACGATCCCGATGGAGACAAGCTTTCCTATACGCTGTATTTCCGTGGTGAAGAGGAGCGCGAGTGGAAGCTGCTGCGTGCGAACCTCACCGAGAACACGTATCCGTTGGATGCGGACGCGCTGGCCGATGGGCGCTATTATTTTCGCGTCATTGCGTCGGACCGCCCGTCGAACGCCGCGGATCAGGCTCGCCAGACGGAACTCGTGAGTGCGCCCGTGCTGATCGATAATACGCCGCCGGTGGTGACGGCGAGCGCTGCTCGTCGCGCAGGCAACGCGATTGAGATTGATGTGGACGCGGAAGATCGCGGGTCCGACTTGCGGCGCTGCGAATACTCGCTGGACGCGCAATCGTGGCTACCTGTGGAAGCGTCCGACGGCATCACCGATTCGCCGCGAGAGCATTTCCTGATCCGTGTGGATAATTTCCCCGCGGGGGAACACGTGGTTGTCGTGCGCGTGTACGATGCGGCAGGTAATGCGGGGCTGGCGAAAATCGTGGTGCGCTAGTCCGCTACAAGCTCGTAGCGCCCGCCATCATTCCTCGGAACATCATTGCGAAGGCGATCAGCGTGACGGCGATCGCGACTCCCGCCAGCGCTCTCCATAAGGCTTCCGTGTTGCCCGCGAGCTTTGGAGTACCCGCGACGTAGGCCAGCACAAAGCCTCCGGCCAGGCCGCCGATGTGGGCGGCGTTATCCACGGCGAAGAAGGGAAGCAGGCCCATGAGCAATCCATACATGGCCCAGCGTGTGTAGACGCTGCGCACGGCAATGCCGTATGCGGAACGGTCTTTGACGCCGAGGGCGATCATCGCGCCGATCAGTCCGAAGATTCCGGCTGACGATCCAATCGAAAGCGTGGGAGACCACAAGTAGCTCGCGTAAAATCCTGTCACCGTGGTGAAGATATAGAGCACCAGATAGCGACTGGTGCCGTAGGTTTCCTCCACCTGCGTGCCCAGATCGAATAGCACCCAGGAGTTCATCAGGATGTGCAGCACTCCGCCGTGCAGGAATCCGGCGGTGATGAGCCGCCACCATTCTCCGGCACGAATCGCGGGACGAAACTTCGCTCCAAAGTCGAACAGCGTGCGGCCGTCTAGATCCATGATGCCGCCGTGGCCATCGGAGGATTGCATGGAATGCAGCGCCATGGCCGCATACAAACCGGTATTGATCAGCAGTATTACGACCGTCGTAAAGCGCGCATGCGGGATCAATCCGCCGAGCACATCGGCAGGCGCCCGGTATTCAATGGCTCGCGGGCCGATCTTAAAATCGCAATACGGGCAGGTCTTGTCGCTTGTCGTTATAAAAGCCCGGCAGTTCGGGCACATCCGGCGATTGTCCACTTAATGATTGTAGCGGGGATGTGCCCGGGGGGGCGCACGGGTGGGACGGGGGATGAGCGCGGCCTCAGCTCCTGCTAGAATCAGGAGACATGTTCATCGGCGAGCAACAAGGCCGGGAAGAGATTGTCCGCGTCGGCCGGATGATGTACGAACGCGGCTGGATTGCGTCTACGGATGGCAATATCAGCGTTCGTCTCGATGACGAACGTATCCTGGCCACGCCCACGGGCGTCTGCAAGGGGTTAATGACTCCTGAAGACCCCATCATTTGCGATCTGGATGGCAACCGTCTCAGTGGAACGCGCCACTGCACGACGGAGATGCCCATGCACGTGGCGGTCTACCAGGAGCGTCCCGATATCCATGCCGTGGTGCATGCGCATCCTCCCACGGCCACTGGTTTTGCCGTCGCGGGAAAAGCGCTGAACTTGGGCGTGCTTCCGGAATTGATCGTTTCGTTTGGGTCCGTGCCTTTGGCGGACTACGGACTGCCGGGAACTCCGGCACTGGTGGAAGGGATGTTGCCATTCATCGGCAAGTACAACGCGATCCTTCTGGCGAATCACGGAGCGGTGGCCTACGCGGAAGATTTAACGCACGCTTTCGGACGCATGGAGACCGTCGAACACTTGGCGCGCATCATGGTGGTGGCCGAAACGCTCGGTGGTCCGAAGCTTTTGCCGCGTTCGGAGATCGCGAAATTGTTCGAAGCGCGTGCCCGCTATGGCGTGCGTGTTCCGAATCAGTTTGAACCCGGAAATCCGGTGGCGGCGGAAGATCTGCCGGAAGAAGACGAGAAGTTTGAGATCACACGCCGCGAGCTGATGGCGATCATCGACGAGGCATTGCGCGTCCGCGGCATGGTTTAGTCTGCATCCATCCCGCTTCTAAAATGCGGAATCGGTTGTTATACGCGTTTTGTCAATTCTTCCTCTAGCGCTGCCATCCGGCTCGCGCGCCGACGCGATTTAAAGGAAGCCACATACGCAGCCAGCGCTCCGCAAACCACAACCAGAACGCCTTCTGTGCCGGCGAATAATCCCCACATCTTGGTTAGGCGCTCTTCCAGCAACACATTTCCTCTGCCGGGAGGAAATGCGACTTCTCGCCCGCGGTAGGCCAGTTCGGGCGAGACGACGAAGAATTGCACCAGCGCCACGATGAGCAGGAAACTGGCCATCACCAAGGGAATCAGTTTGCGATCCGTGGCGGAGAAGACGAAGGGAAGCAAAAGTAGTCCCATCCCAATCTCGATCATTTCCCAGCGATAGAGGAAATATTGATTGGTCTCGCCCGCGTAATAATGCAGCAAGAGCGGCGCTTGTTCCGGGCCGTAATTTTTGATGATATTCTCGGCAGCCGGCGGAGCCCCGCTAATGGCAACTTCGGGCAAGCGCAGGTTCGTGTACACCATCGAGTCCACAAACAGGGTGCCGATGAGCCAAGCGCCTAAGAGGAATGTGACAACGCGGGTGGCATGCATTGTATTTCAGTTTTGCATAGGACGCGAGGGAAGTCACACCCTTGTATTAAAAGGCGGGCGTATTAAAAAGCGAGTGCCTTAAAATGCGAGAAGGGGAGCGTAGCCGCTCCCCTTCGCCGCGTCGTTCCAATTTGAATCTGGAATCGTGACGTCCTGGTCCCCTTCTGTTCGGGGACTTTTAGTGTACC
Organism: uncultured Acidobacteriia bacterium; assembly: GCA_903892565.1. Lineage (GTDB taxonomy): Bacteria > Acidobacteriota > Terriglobia > Bryobacterales > Bryobacteraceae > Palsa-187. Next base: position 9,972 of record CAITIX010000278.1, on the reverse strand, counting down.
AGCTTCCCGGAAATTGTAATAGGTGCGCCGGGTTCTTTTACGGGCGGCCGGTGTGCGATTTCAGAGGACGGAATAAACACCACACGATTGCGCCCTTGGCGTTTGGCTCCGTAGAGCGCATCGTCCGCCAGCCGGATCAGCGATTCGGCGCTCACGTCCATGTGCGAAACCGCCGACGTTGCGCCAAAGCTACAGGTGATGATGCGGGATTCTTCGTTGAAAGCCATCGATTCATCGGCCATCGCCGCGCGCATACGTTCCGCCTGTTTGCGCGTCGCAGCTTCGTCGCATCCGGGTAAAACGATCAGAAATTCCTCTCCGCCGTAGCGGCCCATGGCGTCGTAAGGCCGCATGGATCCGGACATGCGCCGCACGAATTCGCGCAATACGGCGTCGCCTCCAAAGTGACCGTAACTGTCGTTGACCGATTTAAAGTGATCCAGATCCGCCAGGATGATGCCGAGCGGTTGCTTCTCGCGGTGGCCGCGATCCAGTTCGTGATCCAAAATATCTAAAATGGACGAACGATTCCAAATGCGCGTCAGAAAATCTTTCGTCGCTTGATCGCGCAACTCTTCGCGAGCGGAAATCAATTCTTCCTGCAGGTTCACAATGCGAGTACCGGGACGCAGGCGGACCTGCAATTCGTGTTGATCGAAGGGCTTCGTGAGATAGTCGTCGGCGCCGGATTCCATGCCTTCAATTAAATCTTCGCGCTGGCTTTTGGAGGTCAGCAGGAGCAGATAGGTGTAAATGTCCTTGTCTTTGGTGTTGGCGCGCACGCGGCGGCACACTTCGGGTCCGGTAATTCCAGGCATGACCCAGTCCAGGATGGCGATCCTGGGGGCGTCCGGCGATTGCAGGATCGCCCACGCTTCATTGCCGTCGCACGCGATTACAACTTCGTAACCCCAACGCCGTAGGGTCGCGTCCAGCAAGCGCCGGGAAACAATACTGTCATCCGCGATTAAAATTCGCATTCTGCGGTCTAATGCGTCTAGATCCTTACCCTGATTATAGACGCGTCTCCAACGTACTGCCTTTACCATCGGCAGAAATTGCGAATTTGGCTAGTGTTTCCTGCTGTATCATGGGGAATTATGTCGGTACTGGTGCTCCGTCATGAGCCGTTTGAACACCTGGGACACTTTGCGAGGGGCCTGCAAGCCGCCGAAATCCCATTTGAATACAAAGATTTAGGATCGCCCTTGTCGCTGGATGGCCGAACCGGGCTGATCATCATGGGCGGGCCTCAATCCGCCAACGATTCGAACCCTGCACTGGAAGCCGAAATGCGTCTTATTACCGAGGCGATCGACAAAGACGTACCGGTGCTTGGTGTTTGCCTCGGTGCCCAATTGATCGCCAAGACGTTGGGGGCTCGCGTTCACAAGAATCGGCTTCCGGAGATCGGATGGGCCCCGGTGCATTTTACGGATGCGGCGAAAACGGATCCGCTTTTTTCCAGCTTCGATTCGCCCACTACGTTTTTCCACTGGCATGGAGAAACGTTCGACATCCCGGAAGGCGCCGTGTGGCTGGCCTATTCGGAGGATTGCCGGCATCAGGCATTTCGTTATAAAACAAATGTTTACGGGGTCCAATTTCATCCTGAAATTGAAGAGGCGATGATCCTGGATTGGTGTGCGCAGCCGGTGAACTGCGGCGATGTGAGTTCGCTCGCCGCGCCCATCGTGCCCGTTGATCCGACCGCCGTGGATACCGCGAGTTTGGCGAAAAAGGTATTCGACGGCTGGCTTGCGGTGGCCGGGCTCAAAAAATGAAGTCGAAATCCAGCGTGAAGCGACGTCCGCGGTGGCCGAAGAAGTAGCCGTAGGCCGGATCGGCTGAATTATTATGCACGGCCTCAGGATTCAGGTGATTCATGAGATTGAATCCGGTAACAGATAGACGAACAGCATACTTGGGATTCACCTGAAAGTCGCGAGATACGCGCATATCGACGGAAATAAACGACGGGAAGCGGTTGCTGTTGGGTTCCCCTAAATACTGCTGGAGGACGGTGAGATTGCTGTAGGGAAGTCCGTTGCGATATTCGATGGTCGGGGCAATTTGGAACTTCTGCGGCAGCTTTGCCACGCCCCACATCAGAATGCGATTCGGAATATTCGTGCCGAGCGTGCCGTAAAAATTGGGCCGGATCACGGGAGTGGTGAGCGTCCCGAGGTACTGGCTGAATTCATTGAGATCGCCTTTGGCGTCGCTGTGGACGTAGGAAAAGAAGAAGAGCCGATCGGGGCGCAAATTGAGTTGGGCGGTCACGTCAAACTGGCGGTAGCGGGACGTCCCGGAACCTTCGAGCAGGTATGCTGCCGCGTAGTTGGCATCGGGTGCGGTTTGGGCCATCACAACCAGACCGTTGGAATCGTTGTCCAGGTACGTCGCCCGCAGCTTTAGAAGTTTTGTCACGGGCTGTTCGAGCTGAACGCTGAAGATCCGGCTCTCGGGGGAAAAGTTGCCGTCCACAGGTTGTTGCGAGACGAAAGGTCTCCGGACCCGGTTCTGTCCCAGCGTATTGAGATACAGGATTGGTCCCGCGATGATGGCGCCGTTCGGCCCATAGTCCGTGATTTCGCGGTCTGGATACTTATTGAACGCGTATACGTTTAAGGGCACGCGATCGTAAAACAATCCATATCCTCCGCGTAGTATGGTGTGCGTGGCGCCGGGCAGCATCCAGGAAAAGCCAAAGCGGGGAGCCACGCGGAGCGTCCCGGAGATCTGCTGCGACGCAGTGCGAATTCCGACGTCGACGGCCAGGCGCGGTGTGAGAATCCAATGGTCTTGTGCGAAATACGAGCGCTCAACATCGGAGATTTCGAAGGATTGGGGCGCACGGAAAACGATTCTTTCCAGCAGCGCTCCGGTCGCCGAAACGATGTCAATGGGATGCTCGGCAATGGAGCCACTGGCTTCGCTGGACGCAAAATATGCGCCAACCTTGATCTGGTGCGAGCCCCATTTTTGGATCGGAGACAGCCCGTATGTCATCGCGCCGCTGAGCCGCGTAGCGCTACGAGATTGATTGGCGAAATAGTTTCCGGCGTTCCCTGCTGGTCCCATCACGAAGTCGGCATTTCCCTGGCCCCACGTCGCACCATCGAACTGCGTGACGGAAAAGCTGCTTTCCAACAGACCACGCCAAATGGTCAAGTGATCGATGATCGTTCCGGTGTAGTTGTGGCTGGATGTATTTGGCGTGGTGGCCAGGGGATTGAAAGCGTCTAGATTCGGGGAATCGTATTTTTGCGGCGCTATGTGTACCGTTGCCGTCACAAGATGGCGGTTGGATTGTACCCAGTCGAATTGCGAGAAGGAATTCCAACCTTGCTGGCGTTTCTGATTGTAGGGAAAAGGCTGGGTATAAACGTTGATCTTGCGATAGTCGTACTCTAGGCCCTCGGAGAAAAACAATTTGTCCTTGAGGATGGGGCCTTCAAAGCTGGCACGCGGCGTGGCCGTCTTTAAACCGCGCAGATGGTAACTACGGATCCGAAACTCCGGCAGGGGATCGCTCAGGTCCCATTTCCATTTCTCTCCACCGCGCTTGGTTTCCACCGAAACTAAACCAGCGGTGAAGCGACCGTATTCGGCCATGTACGTAGTCTGAAACACGTTGAGGACCTCGACGCTATCGATGGGGATCGTGGTGCCGAACTGTCCCGTCGCCGGATCCGTAACATCGGCGGCGTTCACGATGAGCGCACTGCGATTTTCGGGGCTCGACGACAAAATCAATCCGCCGCCGGGTTCGCGAAATACACCCGGGATCAAGGGCAGGGCATCGGAAACCGTAGAAGGGCGGCCAGGCAGTTCCCGCGCCGTGCTGGCGGGCAGCGTGTTGGGGACAGCCGCGTTGGTTTCCACTTCCGCAACGGTGCCGTGAACCTCGACGACGTCACGCTGCGAAAATAGGGGAAGCATTTTGAGCTGGAGGGTTGTGAGCGGCCCTGAAACGTCGACATCCTTCTGCTCGCTGACGGCAAATCCATTGGACTGTGACGAAACGTCGTAATGGCCCGGAGCCAGCCCGGAAAAGAGAATATGCCCAAATTCATCCGTCGCGCCGGAGGTGATGGAGCGGCCGGCGGCCGAAACTCCGACCACGGCGCCGATGACCGGACGCCCACTGGAATCCATGGTGGAAACATCGAGACGCACGGATGGCGATTGCGCGAAGGCAACAGGGTAGGCCAGCGCCCAAGCGCTGAGGACAAAGAAATATATGTGACGCAGCTTCACCCTAGTACGCTAAGGATACCGTGGAACGGGCGTAAAGGTAAGGCGATTTTTTGAGAAAAAGTCAGGGGCGGAACGTAGGCGGCTTACTCTACTGCAACCGGAGGCGCCGCCGTACGCGGCGGCTCGGCAATCTCAAGGATGTAACGAGCCTCGGCCTTCGATGCCGCTGCCGTAACGAGAGAACGCATCGAGCGTGCCGTACGTCCCTGCTTGCCGATCACGCGGCTCAGATCGTCGGGAGCCACGCGCAGTTCCAGAACCGTGCCTTGATCGCCGGGCAAAGCACGCTCGTGGACCACCACATCTTCGGGTTTCTCCACCAGTGCCTTGGCGATTTCTTCGACCAGTTCTTTCACGCGCTGTCTCCCCTATTTGAGCTCACGTGTTGCTATGGCATCTCATGCAAGCCGCGTGAAATGTTTTAAACGTTGCGCCGTTAACCTGTGCTGTTAAGCCGCTGCGGCCGCTGCCGGATTATTCTTCAGCAAACGGGCAACGGTCTCGGAGGGCTGCGCGCCGCTCTTCATCCAATACGCAATGCGCTCGTGATTCAGATTCACGGCCATCGGCTCCAGAATCGGATTATACGTACCCACCACTTCGATATTGCGGCTATCGCGCGCGCGTTCTTTTTCGATCACCACTACGCGATACGTCGGCTTCTTCTTCGAACCGAACCGCGCTAAACGAATCATCAACATGTACGTGAACTCCTCACCTAATCTTCTATTGTGTATAATCTAGCGCCCAAATGGCAAACCCATGGGAAGTTTCATCTTGCCGAGGCGCTTGCCTAGGAAGCCCCCGCCGGTGAATTGCTTCATCATTTTGCGCATTTCCGAGTACTGTTTGAGCAGCGTGTTCACTTCCTGCACAGAAGTTCCGCTGCCTTTGGCGATGCGCTTGCGGCGCTGCCCGTTGATCAACATGTGGTTGGCGCGTTCGCGCGGCGTCATGGAATCGACGATGGCGATTAAACGCGTCACTTCTTTCTCGTCGATCTTGGCGTTCTTCAAACCTTTGAGCGCTCCGCCCATGTCGGGCATCATGCCGAGCAGGTTCTCGATGGGCCCCAGCTTGCGGACCTGTTTCATCTGATCGCGGAAGTCGCCGAGCGTGAAATCGTCCTCGATCAACTTGCGCTGCATTTCCTCGGCCTGCTTGTGATCGATGGTTTCTTCGACTTTTTCGATCAGGCTGAGGACGTCGCCCATCCCGAGAATCCGCTGCGCCACGCGATCCGGGTGGAACGGCTCCAGCGCGTCGGATTTTTCACCCACGCCGATAAACTTCAGCGGCTGGCCCGTGACCGCACGAATCGACAGCGCTGCGCCACCGCGCGCATCGCCATCCATTTTCGTCAGGATGATGCCGGTAATGCCCAGGCGCTTGTGGAACTCTTCGGCGGACTTCACGGCGTCCTGGCCGGTCATCGCGTCGGCGACGAACAGGATTTCCGTGGGATTCAGCAGTTCCTTGAGCTGCGTGAGCTCCGTCATCAAGTCTTCGTCGATGTGCAGGCGTCCGGCGGTATCGACGAGCAGAATATCGCGGCCCGTTTGAATCGCTTCCTTGCGTGCCGCGCGTGCGAGATCGACGGGCTTGGTTTCTTCCGGCGTGCCTTCGTAGATCGGCAGCTTGAGATCCTTCGCCAGAACCGACAACTGCTTGCGTGCGGCCGGACGATACACGTCGACCGAAACTAAAATCGGCGATTGGCTGTTCTTCGAAAGATAACGCGCGAGCTTCGCGGAGGACGTCGTTTTACCGGAGCCTTGCAGGCCCACGATCATATAAACACTGGGCGGTTCGTTGGCCGTGCGCAGCTTGGCCTGATGCGCGCCGAGCATGTTGACCAGTTCGTCGCGGACGATCTTGATGACCTGTTGCGTGGGAGAAAGCGCCGATAGCACTTCCTGGCCCATGGCCTTTTCCTTGACCGCTTCGATGAACTGTTTGGCGACGCGGAAATGCACGTCGGCTTCGAGCAGCGCGACGCGAATTTCGCGCAGCGCGTCTTCCATGTTCTGTGCCGAGAGTTTTCCTTCTCCGCGCAGGTTTTTGAAGACGCGCTGGAGTTTGTCGCTTAAGTTATCAAACATGAGTTATCGAAAACCAGATTTGTATCAAACCAGATTTGTATCAAACAAAGCTCGGGCCGGACTTTTGTTACCTGCTTTATTGCCTGTGGGATTCCACCGGAAGGTAGCGCTTCTATTGTATCGCAGGTATATCGCAGGGGCGGAGTTGCATTGTATCCAGCCCCGCTCGATGACTTTCGCGGCTCGGTTTAGGACGCGGCGAGCCAGCGTTTGGCTAGCGCCTCGGCGCTGTCTTCTTCGAGATTCACCGCGTTGCGCTTGGTCTCGTTGCCGTCTTCGGAGAACACCGCCGTGATGCCTTCGGGCGTGGGGACAAGCTCCAGTCGCTTGGTTTGCGCGTCGAGCCGCAGAGCTTCGCCGATCCAGGTGAAGCGCACCATGGTTTTCTGGGCGTGCCCGATGGTCCTGCATTGGGTGAGCAACTCGTTGGTGAACGCCGACGTTTTCAATAGTTCAGCGTAAGGAGCCCGTTCGAGCGCGGCGTTTTTCTCGGCCTCGCGACGTTCGCGGTCGCGCTGGACTTTTACGGGGTCGCGTTCTTCCTGGTTCTCCAGGGCTTTCAGGTTGTTTTCGAGATTGTCGGAGTAGCTCATGCGATGCGGTCCTTCCAGTATGGGGGATGCCGCGCTGTACCGTGGGAAAATTCTCGCGTGCTGGGCATGAGTCACGAGAAACAGCAGATCCCTCGTCGCTTACGCTCGCTCGGGATGACCCGGCTTAGGGGAAGGAACCAGCGTTGAGGACGTCCTCACCTTTGATTCTGCTCACGAACGCCCGGTCATCCCGAATCCCGGACGCTTCTCAAACGACGTCGGTGTTCATTCTGTCTTCTGACTCCTGACTTCTGACTCCTCGCTTCTACGCTGCCGGCAGTACGACTTCCAAACAAGCCCCGCCTTCGGGCCGATTGCTTGCCGAGATCGTTCCGCCGTGTTGCGTCACGATGCCTTCGGTGACGGTCAATCCCAGGCCCGTGCCGCGGGCGTCGAGGCGCGTCGAGACGAACGCATCGAAGATATCGGGCAAGACATCGGCGGGGATGCCGGGGCCGTTGTCTTCCACGGTGATCGCAATCGAGGGGCGTCCATTGCGAGGCGTTGGCTTCGATTGCACGCTGATTTTTCCAGGCCAAAACTCGCCCGAGGGCTGATGCGGCACGCTATCAATCGCATTCATCGCATTGCGCAATAAATTGACGAAGACTTGCAAGAGGCGATCGGAATTGCCAATCACAAGATGGCCCTCGTCCACGTGATTGACGAATTGCACGTGTGACGATTTCTCGTCGATCGCCACCAGCGACCATGCCTCTTCTACCAGCGGACGAATCGCCGTCGGCTCCATTTGTCGTTGGCGCACGCGCGAGAAATCGACGAGGCTTTCGCTAATGCGGCGCAGGCGTTCGGTCACGCGCTGCATGCGATTCAGGCGCTCGAGCGATTGATGATCGTCCGTGGTCTCGATCATCTTCTCCAGAGAACCCGCGAGCACCGAGAGAGGCGTGTTGAGTTCGTGCGCCACAGAAGCCGATAACAGGCCTAGACTTACCAGGCGGTCCTGTTCCTCCAGGCGCCGGAGCGCGGCAGCCAGTTCGTCTTCTCTGCGGCGCAGCGCCAGGACGGTATCGTTGCGCGAACTCATGATCTGGCCGATCTCGTCGCCCATGATCTGATCTGCCGGGATGATTTCGTGCGCCCGGTCGCCCGCCTGCGTGGCTTCGTCCGCCGCCAGCATCCTGCGCAAAGGCCGGAATACATAGCGCGGAATCAGCGCGGCTTCGAGCGACAAAACGGCCAGGCCGTAGATGCCTCCGAGGATCAGAAACAGCGTGACGCGGGCGCGGTACAGCGTGTCGTCGTACGACTGCTGGGTCAGTTTGATCTGACCTGCGTTATACGGAACCTGCTGCAAAATCGAGACTTCACGAGCGCGGGCATCCGCGACAAGCTTTTCAAAGAGTGGAATCAATGAGAAATACACGCCTATAGTGAGCACTAAGAAGAAGAGGTTATGCAGTACCATCAGTTTCGGACGGATCTTCAGATCGCCGAAAGCCTCACCTAGGCCGTGGTTTTTCCTGCCAGACAAGAATTTTTGCTCTAGTTGCGTAATGCCTCCGCTTGTGATAGAAATTATACTTGGTCCAAAAGACAGAACGTTGCAGGCGTTCCTAAGGTTTTCACAGGAGCGTTTGCGGGCCGGAGAACGACACCCGAAATGGCAGTCATCTTTCCGAAGTCGTCCGACATAGTATTAAAAGTCGCTGGTTTAGTGATCGCACTGGGTGCCTGTGGCGCCACGGCGGCCTATACCTATTACACGTGGCCGACGGTTATCGATACAGGATACCAGCCGGCGCAACCGATCCCCTATAGCCACAAGCTCCACGCTGGCCAGATGGGCATCGATTGTTATTATTGCCACTCCACCGTCTACAAAGCGAATTTCGCGGCGGTGCCAGCGCAGACCACTTGCATGAAGTGCCATATGCAGGTGAAGAAAGACAGCCCTCGTTTGGCGCTGTTGCGCGAGGCGGCGGACACGGGTAAACCGATTCAATGGGTGCAAATCCATCGTCTCCCGGACTACGTTTATTTTAGCCACCAGGCGCATTTGTCGGCGGGCGTGAGTTGCGTCAGTTGCCATGGCCGCATCGATCAAATGATCGAAGTGAAGCAAGAGAAGCCGCTGAACATGGCGTGGTGCCTGGATTGCCATCGCAATCCGGAGGCCAACATCCGCCCGGCGGAATTGGTGACGAAGCTCGATTGGGTTCCGGACCGGGATCCGGCCGAGATCGGGCGCGAGATTATCGCGAAGAAACATATTGAACCTCCCACAAACTGCTCGGGGTGCCACAGATGAGGTTTGTAACGAGATGAGTTCGAACTTGGTCAACATTCAGTCGGCGAACCCAACGGGCAAGAAGTACTGGCGTAGCTTAGATCAGCTGGCCGATACGCCCGAGTTTCGCGATTTTGTGCATCGTGAATTTTCCGCCAACGCCACGGAGATGCTGGACGGCAATTCACGCCGCACCGTATTGAAGTTGATGGCGGCGTCGTTCGGACTTGCGGGTCTGACGGCATGCCATCGTCCGGTGGAACACATCGTTCCGACGGTGAATGCAGGCGACGCGGAAAACTACGCGCCGGGCGAAGCGTTCTTCTATTCCACGGTTCACTCCATGGGCGGCCACGTAACCGGCCTGCTGGTGGAAACGCACGACGGACGTCCCACGAAGGTGGAAGGCAATCCAGACCATCCTCATAGCTTGGGCGCGGCAACGGCCTTCGAGCAGGCAACGGTGCTCGGGTTGTACGATCCGGATCGCTCGTCGCAGGTGTTGCAGGGCGGCAAGCCGGCCAAGTGGACGGATTTTGAGGCGGCGCTGGCCAGCATCAATTTGGGCGATGGCGCGGGCCTGCGGTTTTTAAGCGAGTCGGTGACGTCACCGTCGCTTTCCGATTTGCGCGCGCAAGCGCTCAAGAAGTTCCCCAAAGCGAAGTGGGTTGAATATGAACCGGTCTCACGCGACAACGAACTGGCCGGTACGAACCTGGCCTACGGTCAGCAGTTATATGTTCATCCGCACTTCGATCAGGCG
>CAITIX010000277.1 GCA_903892565.1 uncultured Acidobacteriia bacterium | reverse complement strand
TGCAGAGTGCTTTGAATCCTGCTGGCGGGGTGTAGGTGAAACTCCCCTTGTTTCCAAAGTTACACTGCCAGATTCCACCGCCGACTGCATTAGAGGTGTCTCCCAATGCTGGAACATAGCTACCACTCAACCCACTAAATGCAACTCCTTGGGTAGCGTTATTCTTGTAAAAAGTGAGCGTTCCAGCGTCTAGGTCTAGCGCAATTCCTATTACGTCATTGTTCGTGTAGGACGCACCATAAGCTACTGCGGAAGTGTTGTTCTTTTTAGTTCCAGCATTCACGTAGCCGTATCCGGTTGCCTTGTCCCCCAAATCACCGCCATTGGTAACGGTAGAAGTCAAAGCAATACCAGTGATAACACCCGGAGTATCGACAATATCAGTGGTTTCCCAATACCATTTACCAGACGATACAGATAGCGATCCTTCCCAGAAACAGTGCGTCGTGCCGGTGTACGTCGAATTTGAGGGCTGGTGCACCCCGACCGATAAATGCAAGACCTTCCGGGAGCTGCCGGCCAAGGCCCGGGCGTATGCCAAAGCCATTGCCGAATTGACCAACGCGCGCCTGTTCATCGCCTCGGTGGGACCGGGTCGCGACCAGACGATTTTTGTTTAATTAGTCGCGGCGGTTACCGTCTGCCACCGCTCCTCTATGAGTTCGCCAGTCCAATTGAGTCCCGGAGCCGCCGCCAATCTCCCGCGCCATGTCGCGGTGATCATGGATGGCAACGGGCGCTGGGCCAAGTCGCGTCACCTGCCGCGCATCGAGGGACACCGGCGCGGCGCGGATTCGGCCCGCGAAATCATCCGCACGGCGGGCGAGCTCGGGATCAAGTACCTCACCCTCTACGCGTTTTCCGCCGAGAACTGGAATCGCCCCAAGGACGAGGTGGACGCGCTGATGAAATATCTCGTCCATTACCTTAAGACCGAGACGAAGGTTCTGAACAAAAACAACGTACGGCTGGAAGTCATTGGACAGATCCACCGGCTCCCCGAAAATGTTCAAGAGCATCTCGCCAAATCCATTGCCACTCTTTCCAAAAATAACGGCCTGACCCTCATCATGGCGTTGAGCTACGGGAGCCGCATCGAGATCGTGGAGGCGGTCCGTCAGATTGCCGGGAAAGTAAAGCTGGGCAAGCTGGATCCGGCCGATATCACCGAGGAAGTCGTTTCCCAGCATCTCTGGACGCGGAACATTCCTGATCCCGACCTGCTCATCCGGACCAGTGGGGAGATGCGCGTGAGTAATTTTCTCCTGTGGCAGATCAGCTACGCCGAACTGGTCATCACCCCCACGCTCTGGCCGGATTTCAAGAGGCCCCAGTTTCTGGCCGCGCTGGAGGATTATGCCGGGCGGCACCGGCGTTTCGGAGGGGTGTGATCACCCCTCAGGAGTGAGCGGCAGAAATTGTTTCGTCGCCGGGTCATAGGCAAACAGCTCGGCGGAGGCGATCTTGAAGAACCATCCGTGCAGCCGCAGCGAGCCGTCCATCAGCCGTTCCTGAACACAGTGGTAGCTGTGAAGATTTTCCAGACCGAACAGCACGTTTTCCTCGGCAGCGGTGTCCACCCGCACGGATTCATCCCGGAGATGCACGTATTGCGAGCGGATGATTTCGCTCACGGGCGCGGCGAGCTTCAGCCACTCGCGCAGATGCGGCATGGACTGGCCGTTCGGCAGCCCCCCCAGGAGCGCCGTCATCGCCCCGCACTGCGAATGGCCGCACACCACGATGTCGCTGACACGCAAGGTCTCCACGGCGAACTCAATCGCCGCCGCGGTGGAGTTGGTGCTGCCCGTCACCCCGGCGGGCGGGATGATGTTGCCGATATTTTTGACGACGAACAGGTCGCCGGGCTTGCTCTGCGTGATCAGCTCCGCCAGCACCCGGGAATCCGAGCAGGTGATAAAGAGCGTGTGCGGGTTCTGTCCATCCTGCGACAGCTTGTGAAACAGCTTTCGGTAATTGCCGAACTCGTCCTTCTGGAACTTGTGAACGCCGTCGATGAGTCGTTGCATATATTTTTGTAGCAGCCGGCGTGAGCCG
>CAITIX010000276.1 GCA_903892565.1 uncultured Acidobacteriia bacterium | reverse complement strand
GGTCCTCGTCGTCGTGGCGCCGATGAGCTCGATCACCGCCGCGCGGCTCTCCAACGGCTGGCCGCGCCAGTTCTGGGTGATGTGGCAGAACAGGCGATGCTCGATCGTCGTCCGCGAAAAACGCATTTCACTGACAAACACGAACTCTGGCGCCGGATAACGGCATTGTCCATGGCGCCAGTGTCGTGACGATGTACGCCAGAATGAACGACAAAAGAGATCTCAGCCAGGCCAGAAGCAGGCGGATGTTGTGGCCAGCTCCCACCAGGATGGCGTTGATGGCGTCGCCCTGGGCTCCAACGAGGTGGTTTCGCTCGAGAAGTCCGTCGCTTTTGGTGTGACCGATGATCGGTTCGATGGCGCTGCGCCGTCGCAGCTCTCTGCGGATTGTCGGGGTTCGCTTCGCCTTGCTCTGCGTCACATGAATGTCTGGCGATGTGAGCCCATGACCCCGGTAGCCCTTGTCGACGTAGGCCCGGGTGACTTTTGATCCCGTCAGGCGTTCGACCTGCGCGATCTGATCCTTCAGCGTATGGCCGTCGTAGGGAAGACCCGGAACGGCCTGGATGCCGACGATAAACTGGCCGCCAACGGCCCGCGCATTGGTCACCGCGATGGACGTCTTCACTCCAAACTCATAGCGCGTGCGGGCCTTGCCCTTGGCGATGCATTCAGCCTCAGGCGCATGCAGGGCATAGATCTTGTGCTTGTCGTCGGGCTTCTGCGCCAGGAATGCTTTGACCCGGTCGAGCCGGGGTCCGCACGCAAGCTGAAGATCGGGCCGTGCGATGATTTTGCGCTCGATGTCGCGCACCAGCCGCCCTGCCCATGTCCGCATCTTGCGCAAATGCCGCATCGCTTGCTTGTGACCGCGGCCATGGATGAGCCTGGCGACCTCGCGCCGGGCGCGCGTGGCAAGCCGCAGATAGGACTGACGCAAATTGACGCCCTGCTTGCGGGCCAGTTTGTTCAGCCATTCGATGGAGCGCAGCAACAGATGGCTATCGGTTGGGTGGGCGACCGCCTTGGTCTGCGCCGTCGTGTCGACCGTGATCCGTTGCATTTGAGAAGGTTCGACGGCCTTCGCCCGCGTGGCGGCCGCCAGCGTCTCAGCCAGAAGCACTTCAAGCTTGTCGGCCCCGATCCGGCTGCGCCAGACCGACATCGAGGTGCGGTCGAGCGGCAGCCGGGTCTGAAAGTAGGTCTCGCCGCAGAAGAACTGAAAGTACGCGTTCTCGACCCATTGTGCGCAGACCTGATCGTCCGAAATCCCGCGCGCATGTTTGAGAAGATGTAGCCCGACCATCAACCGCGTTGGAAGTCCAGGACGACCCTTCTCGGCGTAAAGGCCGCCGAAAGCGTCGTCGAACCGCTTCCAGTCGATCAACTCCGCCAGACGAACAAGCTCGTGGCGCATGTCGATCATGTTCTCCAGCCGATTGCGGAACATGTCAGTTTCGCTTTTGGAAGGCGTCGGAATGGGTTTGGGGCACATCGATTCATCTCTCCCTGACGGAGTGAATCACGACGGAGCGAAACTGAAAACAGGCAATCGAAAGCGTCAAAGAAAAACACAAGGTTTTGAATCATTCTCCGCAGAAACCTTGCGATTGCGAATACGCTTCGGGCAAAAGACATGCAGAAATCATACGCCTATCTGCAATTTTCGCGGACGACTCGACTAGCCCACCTTATTCACGAAGAGCTTGATTTGAGGCTGGCGAGCGTGGCGTAAAGCCCTGATAGAGCGTAGGATTTGGTTGCT
>CAITIX010000275.1 GCA_903892565.1 uncultured Acidobacteriia bacterium | reverse complement strand
CGTCTATGCCTTACTGGGACGATCGCTGCGGTATGAAGTTTCGCGAGGCCGACGACATACCAGCGGCGTTCGGGGTGTTCTGGCGGGCTGTCGAAAATGATGAATTCACGCCAAGGCAGTTCATCGTCGAGAGATTCACTCTGGAAAAATGCGCGACAGAGTACGTCTTGCTTGCCCGACGGTTCAGCTGAATTCGGCAAGCGCGCGCAAAAGCGATCGACGAACCTGCATATTACCTTTGGGCTGGGCGAGAGTTGCGTTGTGCGAACGGCCGGGAGTTGGGACTGCAAGCCGCCGCAAGTGGTACCGGCGTGTGAGGACCAGATTTCAGGCTGATGCAATCCCCATCTATCTCGCGTGTACCACTCGTTGGCCAACCCGCGCTTATGGACGCTTCCAACTCTTATCGCGCGGAAGCACGAACAGCGCATTGCATACTTTGAACAGTGGCGGCTCAAGGATCAGGTAGTCAGTGTAGGTGAGCAAGCATTCGTAGCCGAATTGAGACAGGTAATCAGCAATCGGAAGAAGGGCCCCGCCATCGACAGCGGCTTTAGGGAAAAGATTGTTAAATTCAACATAGATGAAGGCAACACGCCCCGCTTCGAGCAACCGACGTGAACCGCGCAGTACCGAAAGATCTGTCCCCTGGGTATCGATCTTGAGGAGCTGAATATGCTCAACACCTTGGGATGCGCAGTATTCGTCCAATGTAGTGCACTCGACTTGGATCTTTGTCGGTGTAAGCCCGGCTCTCACCGCAAATCCGGCATTGCGAACCAAGCTGTTCAGCTTGGAGGCGTCGCTGCCATCGCCATAGACGAACATCGTAGTGTCCCCGCGGATCTCGCCGACCGCGCAGTGTACGGGAATAAGCCAGTTACCGAGATGTCTGTCCTGAAGTTGTGCGAACGAAGTTGGATGCGGCTCGAACGAGTGTACCTTCGCGGCCGGGAAGTGCTTGTGTGCGTCTACTGCGAACTGGCCGATGTTGGCTCCAACGTCGATAATCTGCGCGACATTAAGTTTCCAGACTTTGGTGATCCGCGCGATATCGTTGAAAACAGAAATGCCGTACGGCCTATACTCCTTGCGAATGAGAAAAAAGCCGAGTTTGTCGAGGATCTTCCGGACAACTCGGCCAATCGCACTCCTGACCATCACCTACGCCTCCTTTTTTCGGTCAGTTGCAAACCTTACCGACATCCACTCGATTAGCAGTCACCCAGAATGCCGCCTTGCACAGCGTTCTACAATGCCGAGGGGGGTGTCATTAGGACCACCAGCCACCTGAACCTGCGACAGACGGGCATTTTGCCTCGAACTTGTCGACTTTCGGATCACTCGGACAAGCTTCCTTCCATGGCTTTGATGGCATCGCCTGATCGTCGGACGTCTCACGCCGAGGGGGACGGTAGCCCGCCTACCCCTACGACGAGCTCTTCCGCGGCAAAGGCGACCGCGCCGTACCTCAACGCCGGAGCCGCGACGCGCGATCTAACCACCGCTTACCCTAGTAGTGCAGACGGCTCGGACTATTGCGACCGCTGCCCAATTCGGATCAGTCCAAATTCGGCTATGCGATATGCTGGGACTGTCCGTGATTTGGTGGCGCTAATCCCAGTATAATTCCTGGTTAGCGGCAAGAT
>CAITIX010000274.1 GCA_903892565.1 uncultured Acidobacteriia bacterium | reverse complement strand
GTCGGGGTTCGGTGCTGATTTTGTGACAGCTAAAGGTATTCAGCACCGAACCGCGACCGTTAGGGAGCGGACAGAAGTGAAAAAGTTTTCATTGCGACGGGCCACTACTCGCGCATAAAAAATGCGGCAGGGACGAATGCCCCTGCCGCGGAATGGACGGATCGAGAAACCTGATGTATCCGGAAACCTGGTGTATCGAGAAACTTGGAGTATGGATCGAAACTATTGTTCGAAGTAGCCGGACGCCAACTCGGGTTTTTGTTCCAGCGCCTGGCGCCAGTAACTGCGCGCCTCTTCCGGCTTTCCTTGCGCCTTCAACGCATGGCCCAGATTGAGCAGCGCCTCCGGGAATTGCGGACGTTCCGCGAGGGCTTCCTGATAAAGACGGATGGCGTCTTCCACTTGACCGGATTTCTGCAGCAGTAGACCGGTGTTGTAGAACAGCTCCGGCGTGCGCTCACCGGCTTCGATCAACTTCGCCTGCAGATCGAGTGCACGGTCCAGATCTTCGCGCTCCACGGCCAACGCGGCGAGTCCGCGCAGTGCATCGAGCGAGGAAGGATTCGCGGCCAGCACCGATTCGAACGCTTTGCCCGCCGTTTCGCGGTCTCCCAGATTCCAGCAGCACAAACCGAGATTCAGTTGCGCTTCCGGCCAATCGGCGCGCTTGCGCAAGCAATTCTGGAAAGCTTCAGCGCCGCCGCGATGGTCGGCACGCTGCAGCCGGAGATAACCGACGCGGAACCATGCGTCTTCCCAATCCGGATTACGCGCCAGGAGCTTTGTGTACAGGCGCTCGGCCTCGTCCTGGTTCTCCTGCTGCTCCAGCACGCCAGCCAGATTATAGGTAACTTCGGGAAGATCCGGCGCGATTTGCAGGGCGCGTTCGTAGGACTCGCGGGCTCCCGCCAGATCGCCGGTTTCCTGCCGTACGATACCGAGGTTCACGTGAACCTGCTTGGCATCGGGCCGGATGCGGAGCGCCTCGTTGTAGGCCTTGCTGGCTTCCTCGAATTTGCCGCGCTTCTGTTCAGCGACGCCCAGATTGAACCAGCGCTCGAAATGATCGGGCGTCGCTTCCACCAGCTTCGCGCACAGACGCGCCGCGGCGTCCAGGTCATTGGACTGGAACGCGCACGTCGCCAAGCCTTCGAGCGCAGCCTGCGAATGCGGACGCAACGTCAGCAATTGCTCGGAATATTTACGAATGGCGTCGTTGTCCTTGCGCGCCATTCCAATGGTCACCAGATTCACCAGGCACTCCTCGGATTGAGGGTTCCTGGCGAGCAGACGCTGATACAGAGCCGTTGCTTCGTCAAACTTCCACAGCAGTTGCAGCGAGACGGCCTTGCCAAACAGGGCGGTTTCGTGATCCGGAAGCTTCGCGAGCGCCTTGTCGAACGCGGCAATCGCCTGCTCCGGCTTTTCCTGGTGCAGGAAACAGATGCCCAGACCCAGGTGCGCCTCGCCGCGATTGGGATCCGCTTCGATCGCCTTCTGGAAGGCGTCGATGGCGTCGTTCCAACGGTTGAGCTTCTCGAAGCAAATGCCCATGTTGAAGTGGGCGGCGGTGTGGCGCGGGGCCATCAGCAGCAGCCGCTCGTAGCTTTTTACCGAATCCTCGAATTGATCGAGCTCAAACAGAATATGCGCCTTGGCGGCATAAACCTCGGGGCGATCGTCGCCATTTTCGAGGGCCGTATTGATTTCCTTCAGCGCTTCTTTGTATTTTCCTTCTAAATGCAGCGATACGGCGCGGGCCAATGCGGGGGATGCCTTCGCCGGACCGGACGCGTTCTTGTTCTGAGCACTCATGATATTTTTCAACTCCCGTTAGTTCGAAACGTTGTACGGAGCCAGGAACGCACACAGGCGGCCCAGCATGTCGTATTGATGCGTTAACTGCAGCCAGCGAATCCGGCTCTCTTCACCGCTGGCCGAGAAGAATCCAATGCCGCCTTGCGTAAGGGCAGGCTCTGTCCAGGAATCGGCAACTTTGCCCTGCAACGATAGGAGGAAAGTGTCGTCGTGGACCGTAACGTTTACATGAAATATGGTGTCGGGGACCGCCATGACCGAAACAACCGCGTCCCCGCGATGCTGCGCCTTGCCGTGAATGACGGCGTAGCGAGTCACTCCAATCAACGGCAATCGACCGGGCTTGATCACGTGGAGCTTCACCACGTAGTAGTTTTCGAAGTCCTGCGCACGCACCACGAAACTCAGCGCTTTTTTGTCGATCAGGCCGACGAACTGCATTTCGTAGTCGGTTAAATGCATGGAGGGCCGGTACAAGGCGAGCGATCCGGGACGGACGAAGCCGTTGGAATCGAACGACCACGGCGTCGAGAGATCGCTATGCATTTGCCAATCGTCCATACCGAAGCGGAAATCCTCGATCAGCGCCACGGCAGCGCGGCTCGCCAGATTCTGTTGCACAGCGTCGAGCGGCTTGGCAAGGACCTGCTGGAAGTTCGTATTCGCTTGGACGCGAATATTCGCTGCGGGTGCCGCTACATGAACTTTGGGCAAACGGGGATGGAATGCCATGCCGACCAGAACCGGGATGGCAAACAGCGCGAGCTTCAAATCACGCGGCGCGTGTTTCCAGAAGTCCGCCGCCTGCTGCCAAATATCGCGTGTCTGCGCCGGATCCTCCGGCACCAGGTTCGCGTAGGCCGACAAGCTCACCGGAGGAGCGGGGGACATCGTGCCGTCCACCGGAACCAGACCGCTCTTTGGCAACGCTGGATCGGCGGGACTCGGGTAGACCGCAATCAGACTGATCGCCGGCCCGCCGTCGAGCAACGCGACAGGAGGCCCGAATGATACGGGTAGTGCGAAAAGTTCCGCCTGCGTTAGATCCGGGAGCTTCTCTTGCAGTAACTGATCTTGATCCTGAAGCAAGGCATCCGGACGATAGGAGGCACTCGGCAGCACCACGTCGAGCGACTCGGGCACCAGCACCTCTAACGGGGCTCTTCGCATCACCAGCCGGTCCGCAGTCACAGGACAACCAAATTTTATGGGCAGCGCAAGATGTGCCGCCTGCGTCAGATCCGGGACGTTATCTTGAAGCGACGTTTCTTGAAGCGGGGCATCCGGACGACTGGCGGCACTCGGCAGCACCACGTGCAGCGATTCGGGCACCATCACGTCTAGCGGGACTCTCCGCATCAACAGCTGGTCCGCAGTCATCGGATAGCTTGCCGCCTTGGCCAGCGTCCCCTGCGCTAAATCAAACAGAGCGAGAGCCGGCTCAATGTGTTCCGTGCGCTTCGAGGCCTCAGCGTGTTTAACGCTCTGGACGCTTTTCGCTTCGACCGCAGTCGCAGCCGTCGTCCGTTGCGCCTGTTTCGGCATACTCAGGAGTTCGGCTGATGGAATAACGGCAGCCTTGTTTCCTACCGGAAGTTCCGACGGGTGTTTTAGAGCACCAGAGCTAACGGCGGGCAGCTCCGGATGCTCTGGCAAGGCCACTGCAAGGGATTCACGGTTCTGGCTAAGACGCTCTACCGCCAGCAGCTCTTGCTTCTTCCAATAGGCCTTCTGATGCGCCCCCGAGCAGAACTGTCCGCTCGCAATTTTGCGATAAGCGGGCAATTTGCCGTCGCAATACAGGCAGCGTATGTCATCAGACCACGACATTTGATTCCATCGTAAGGTCCTGCCTAGCTCAATACTATGCTGTGAACACCTTAGGACACTGGGAGGAGTTTTGCTTACTTGGCGGATGGTACCGACCGGGGAAACGGCTCAATAGCGTCCTATCAAAACCCTAAGTAATTTCATATAAAGGGATTATGTACACACAGACCCTTGTTTACGCATTTTCTGCCGGACACAAGATCCTGCTGGCCAACTTAGCCGGGGTGACCCACGAGGAGAGCCTCCAAAACGCCGGAGGCTCAGCCAACGGCATCAACTGGTTGGCGGGGCACATCCTGAATTCGCGCACTCGCTTGGCGGCTCGCACCGGCGCTCCGTGCGGTCCGATATTTAGCGAGCAGGAAGCGGCGTGGTACGGAAAAGGCTCGAAGCCGATCGGCGCGGGAGATCCCTGCGTTCCGCTGGAGCGGATCGTAGCAGGCCTGGAGCAAACAGTGGGCGGGATCGCGGCGCGGCTGGCGCAAATGACCGACGCCGAACTGGAAACCGCAATCGACCGGACCATGTTCCCCATTCCTCCCGAGAAGCCGACTCTCGGAGCAATGGTGGAGTTCGCGATTTTGCACGAGATGTATCACAGCGGGCAAATCGGCCTGGTGCGAAGAGCTTTGGGGAAAGCCTCGGGAATCGGCGTGTAAGCGCCCGCAACAGGCTTTTCTTCGAGGGCCTCCTTGCTCTTGACATCTTGTTGTTATACTTGGAACCGGAGGCTTGCATGCCGTCTCGCCGCTCTTATTTTCTGGTGCCGTTGATCATCGCAGCTTGTTCGATCGCTGCCGGAACCTTTGTCTCACGCAATGTGTCGGCGGCTTCGCCGGCAGAAGATGCCGCGAGCCAAAGCATGAAATCGTTCACGGCGGTCTACGACGTCGTGGAGCAGAACTTCGCGGATAAAGTGGATCCCGACAAGGCGATCTACAAGGGCGCTGTGCCCGGCATGCTGAAGACGCTCGATCCGCACTCCAACTTTTTCGATCCGAAAGAATACGCGGCGCTGCGCGAAGATCAACGCGGCCAATACTACGGCGTCGGCATGCAGGTGGGTCCACGCAACGGCAAGACGATGGTGATGTGGCCATTCGAAAATTCTCCCGCGTGGCGCGCAGGCTTGCGTCCGGCCGACACCATCGCGATGGTCAACGATAAGAAGACCGACGGCTTGAACACGACGGAGATCGCCGATCTCTTGAAGGGACCACGCGGCACGAAGGTGCAAGTGACGGTGAATCGCGAAGGGCAAGCGAAGCCCATCACCTACGAAATTACTCGCGATGCGATTCCGCGCTTCAGCGTTCCCGAAGCGTTCTGGCTGAAGCCGGGCATTGCGTACATCACGATTACTCAGTTCAGCGAAACCACGAGCAAAGAGCTCGAGGATAAGATGAAGCTGCTGGGCGAGAACAATATCAAAGGGCTGGTGCTCGATCTGCGCGGCAATCCGGGCGGCTTGCTGAACGAAGGCGTCGAAGTGGCGGGCCACTTCCTGAAGAAGAACGACCTTGTTGTGAGCCACCATGGACGCGCACAGCCGAACAAGAACTACTACGCGCACGTCGATAACGCGGGCCGTAACTATCCCGTGGTTGTCGTGGTGAATCGTTCGTCGGCATCGGCGGCGGAAATCGTGACGGGTGCGATGCAGGATCACGATCGCGCGTGGGTGCTGGGTGAAACCACGTTCGGCAAGGGACTTGTGCAGACCGTATTCCCGCTCAGCGAAAATACGGGACTCGCGCTGACCACGGCGCATTACTACACGCCGAGCGGACGCTTGATCCAACGCGATTACTCGAGCATCTCGTTCCTGGATTACTACTATCACAACACCGGCGATTCGAAGAATATGTCGGACGTGAAGATGACGGATGCCGGACGCACGGTCTACGGCGGCGGTGGCATCACGCCGGACGAAAAGTTTGAGCCCGCGAAGCTGAATAAGTTCCAGATTCAGGTGCTGCGCAACTACGGGTTCTTCAACTTCTCCTCGCACTACTTCGGACCCAAGGCCGATGCGCATCTGCCCAAGGGCTGGGAACCGGACGAAGCGCTGGTGAACGAGTTCCATCAATACCTGCTCGACAGCAAGATCGAGTTCACGGAAGCCGACTTCACGGCGAATCATCAATGGGTGAAGGAACAGCTGAAGCACGAGATGTACATCACGGCGTTCAGCTACGAGCAGTCCGTGCGCGTAGGCATTGAGCAGGATCCGGAAATCGCACGCGCGGTGGAAGCACTGCCCAAGGCGACCTCCTTGCTGGAAAATGCGAAGAAGCTGTTGGTGCAGAGAATCCAACAGCAGGAACGCGTCGCGCGGTAACGGTGGCGGCACGCACTCCTGCGTGCCGCGTCGACAATCACGTCCACGCCCAGTTTCCGACGTACGCATACGCTCGTGTAAGTTGAGTAGGCGACGAAACACGGCGGAGTTGGAGCTTCGCCGCGCCTGGTCCGCTCATTGACATTCGCGGTTCGGTG
>CAITIX010000273.1 GCA_903892565.1 uncultured Acidobacteriia bacterium | reverse complement strand
ATGGGCACTCCAAAGTAGGTCAGACCACAGGCATTGGTCGAGGCGGGGAGGAATTTGGATAGCTTCACCGCAATCGGGTCCAGTACAGGAAGCTGATTATTGACCAGTCCGGCAACAGTACCGCATTTGTTGGCGATATAGTCCGTAAAGTCGCCCGTCTGCATGGCGGGCGTCGGAACAAATGCTTGCGTGTCGCTCGGCGTCTGCCGGGTGAACGTCCCTTGGTAGCCGGCGAAGAAGAACAGCTTGTCTTTTTTGATGGGTCCGCCGATGACGCCGCCAAACTGATTCCTCTTGAGCCCGTCTTTCGCCGTGGAGAAAAAGTCGGTTCCGTTCAGTGCAGAATTGCGCAGGAACTCGAAGGCGTCGCCGTGAAACTTGTTCGTTCCCGACCGTGTCACGGAAGAGACCGTGGCGCCGGAGTGGCCTCCGGACGTGGCGTCCTGGGCGCTGGTGGTCAACTTGAACTCCTGCAGCGCCTCCGGGAACGGGAGGGGCATGCCATTGCCGACGTACGTATCCAGGTGAGTGGCGCCGTCAAGCAGATACTGCACGCTGTAGCCAGTTCCACCGGCGACCGAGATCAATACGCCGGTATTCATGCCGTAAGTCGGGGAAGTTTGGGTCTGGACCGCGCCGCCCGAGAGCGTCACCAGATCGGTCACATTGCGTCCGTTGAGAGGCAGTTCGAGAACTCGCGTGGACTCGATCACGTTTCCGACACCCTGGCTTGTGGTTTCCACCTGCGTTGCGTTGGCCTCCACATTTACGGTCTCGGCAATCGACCCGACCTTGAGCGCGACGGTAACGGCAGGATCACTGCCGACTTGCAGCACGATACCCGCTTCGCTGAACGACGTGAAACCCATCTTGGCTGCTTCGAGGCGCCATGGGCCGAGAGGAAGATTGGGGATAATAAATCCGCCATCCGATTCACTCGTTGCTTGACGCACGACGCCCGTCTCAACCTGAGTGACCTTTACGGCCACGCCAGGTATGGACGAGCCGCTCGCGTCTTGGACCGTTCCATGAATCTGTGCTGTGGCCTGCCCCCACATTACAGCAGGAATCATCAGCGCAAGAAAAAGCAGTAGCAGTGATTTCTTCATAAATCCCTCTCTTTGGCGAACGCGTTACGTGAGCCGATCACTTCACAAAACAGTAATCGGACGGTCCGGTACGGAATTACACCCGCTTTCCGTAACAGACTACGAGACCCAATAGACCCGGGGTGAAAGTTATCACAACGACGTAACGGAGTCAATGATTACATACTCACGTTCAATTAGATGAACGTCTGCATTTGGCGAGCACAAAAGTGAGGTTGACGGCGGATTTTTAGTGTAGAATTGGGATCGTCAAAAAACACAATGAGAAATCACTTGCGACTTTCGACAATCACAGTTGCGGCCATGGTGCTTGTACTCGGCTGGTCGACGGAAATTCCCCTTGCCGCTCAGAACCTTGCCAGTCAAGCCCTTGCCGGTCAAACAACGTATAGAGCGCCACGGGCTGGCGGTGGTAAAGCCGACCTCAACGGAATCTGGCAGGCTTTAAACACTGCGGATTGGGATCTCGAAGGTCATGCGGCTGCCGTTGGACCAGTGCCTGTTCTGGGAGCTGTCTTTGCAAAACCGCCGGGACTGAGTGTTGTGGAAGGCGGAACAATACCCTACCTGCCCGACTCGCTCAAGAAAAAGAAAGAGAACGAGCTGAATTGGGTGAAGCTGGATCCCGAGGTCAAGTGCTATTTGCCGGGCGTTCCGCGCATCACCTATCTTCCGTATCCATTTCAGATTGTCCAGGGCGCCGATAACATCGCGTTTGTCTACGAATATCAGAACGCGATTCGCGTCATCAATATGAAGGCTCCCACCAAGGCCCCCGCAGACACCTGGATGGGCTGGTCCAACGGACATTGGGAAGGCGACACTTTGGTGATCGATGTGACGAGTCAAAACGACAACACATGGTTCGATCACTCCGGGAACTTTCACAGCGACGCGTTGCACGTGGTGGAGCGCTACACTCCACGCAGCGCCGATACTTTGAACTACGAAGCGACCATTGAGGATCCCAAGACGTTTTCCAAGCCATGGAAGATCAGTATGCCGCTCTATCGGCGGGTTGAGAAAGACGCGCGGCTGTTGGAATATCGCTGCCCCGAAATGGCCGAAGAGCTATTGTGGGGGCACATGGCTAAAAAGACAGGCGATCAGCAGCCCAGCAAATAGATCAGTTTAGGAGTCTGTTCATGCATCATCGCAAAGCTATTTCTTGCTCCGTATTCGCGGCGTCCGCGGCGATTCTGCTCCTCGCGCAGGTGTCTGCCGTCGGCCAACAAGCGGCACCCGCGAAAAAAGTGTGGACTCCGGGTCGCACACCGGATGGCGATCCCGACATCACAGGTGTTTACGATGCCCGGACTGCGACTCCCGTCGAAAGGCCCAAAGGGCTCGGGGCCAAAGAGTTCTATACCGATCTGGAATTCAAAGACATCACCGACCGCTTGCATCGCAAGGATCCCACTGCTCCCGGGGTCAGCGCCGGAGTTTTTGGCGAAGGCGGTGGAGACAATCGCCGCGTGCAATACGACAAGGATGTGTTTGGCTACGACGTGTTTCTCTCCAACTACGTCGCGACGAAACGCACGTCGCTGGTAGTGGGGCCGGAAGGTACGGTCCCTCCGATGCTGCCGGAGGCGAGAGAGAGAAACGCCAAGCGCAACGCTTACATCCGGGCGCACGATACCGATCGAGTGCAGAATCAGAATCTCGAAACGCGCTGCATTTTGTCGAATCGCCAGTTGATCCCGCTGTTTCCCATTGAGGACAGCAACACCCATCTTCAGATTGTGCAGGGAAAGGGATATGTCACGATCTACGAAGAACTGAACCACGACGCGCGCGTGATCCCCACTGACGGGCGTCCGCATCTGGCGAAAGAAATCCGCCAGTATCAGGGCGACTCGGTCGGCCATTGGGAAGGTAATGCTTTGGTGGTCGATACGACGAACTTTACCGACCAGACGGTGTTCCGAGGTTCCACGGAAAATCTGCATCTGGTGGAGCGCTACACGAAAGTTTCTCCCGACATGCTGCTCTACCGCTTCACGGTGGAAGATCCGAAAACGTGGGATAAACCTTGGACTGTGGAAGTCCCCTGGATGACCGCCAAAGGGCCGCTGTACGAATACGCCTGCACCGAAGGCAACGAATCGCTGGGCCTCATTTTGGGAGCCGCGCGAGTGAAGGAAGCAGCGGAAGCCAAGAATTCTGCGAAATAGTTTTACGGTGCTGTGCGCTCCGGTGCATGGCCTTTAAAGGAGTACATTTCATTATGAAGAAACTATCATTTTTAATACTAAGTGGGATCGCGCTACTTATGGTGGGCATGCCTGCCTGGGCGCATCATGGATTTGCCGCGGAATTCGACGCGGACAAGCCGCTCAAGATGAAGGGAACCGTTGTGAAATGGGATCTGATCAACCCCCATTCGTGGCTCGAAATCAGCGTCAAAGATGACGATGGTAAGGTTGCGAATTGGCGCTTCGAAGGTCCGCCTCCGAACACTTTGTTTCGTCTTGGCGTCACCAAGGATTCTTTGCCGCCCGGCACGGAAGTCCTGGTCGAGGGATATGCGGCCAAGGACGGCTCCAATCGGGCATCCGGCAAGAACGTTACGTTCGCCGATGGCAGAAAGCTAATTCTCGGCGTGGCGGGCGGAGCCGAAGGCCGGCCTGACAAATAGCCCGGGCTGTTTGCCGTCGTGCCACGCTTTGAATCGAGGTTTGTTGCTTGCCCTGCGCCCCTGTTTCGCCATCGACTCGCGGAACAGGGGTGTGGTTTTTGTTTTGCCGAGATGTTGTCCTCATAACGTAATTTGTCGAAGGAAAAGTATATGAATTCCAAACTTGTCGCGATCGCTATCGCCGTCGCGGGCCTGGCCGTCGTCCCAGTTGCGAGGGCTCAGCAGGCTGCACCGAAACCGCTTTTGTCGGACGAAGCTTTCAAAAATGTTCAAGTCCTCAAAGGCATCCCCGTAGATGACTTCATGCAGACCATGGGTCTGATGTCGGCCGCCCTGCAATTTGATTGTGCTGATTGCCATGAGGCGGCAGGAACCCAGAAAGTCGATTGGGCGGCGGACACTCCACGCAAGAGACGCGCCCGCGCCATGGTGACGATGGTTACCAATATCAACAAAAACAATTTCGGCGGACAACAGTTAGTCACGTGCTTCAGCTGTCATCACAATCGCGACAAACCGTTGACGACGCCCACGATGGACATCATCTACGGTACGCCGCAAGTGGACCCGGATGACATCATCGCAAAGATTGACGGAATGCCGAATCCAGAAGCGATTCTGGATCGATATATTCAGGCCCTGGGCGGAGCGGAACGTCTGGCCGCGCTGAAAAGCTTTGATGCGATGGGCACCGCCGTCGGATTCGGTGGGCTGGGAGGAGACGGCGCTGTTGAAATTGCCGCGCAGGCTCCCGACAAGCGCGCGATGATCATCGTGTTCAAGAAAGAGACTGGGCGAGGAGACGAGATCCGAAGCTTTGATGGTCGCATCGGCTGGGTCCGCACGCCGTTGAACGTGCTCGGCGAATTCCAGCTATCGGGCGGCGATTTGGACGGAGCCCGCTTCGACGCCCAGTTTTCGTTCCCCGGGCAAATCAAGTCCCTTCTCACGAACTGGAAGACCGGGCCGCCGATGTCTATCGGCGATCCTCCCAATCCGCAAGGAGCGGACCCGGCAGCTGCACCGCAGACGCACATTACCGATCCTGTGCAGGGGACCGGTCCTCGCAATCTTCTCGTCACGCTCTATTTCGACAGACAGACAGGACTGTTGCTGCGCGAACTGCGCTATGGTGGCTCACCTATCGGCCGCGTGCCCACGCAGATCGATTATTCCGACTATCGCGACGTCAACGGCATCAAGTTTCCATTCCGAATCACCTACGCGTGGCTCGACGGACGCAATGCGATCGTGCTGAATGACGTGAAGACCAACGTGCCGATCGATGCGCGCAAGTTCGGCAGACCAGTTCCTGTCACGGGAAATTAGGGGAGAAGCTCGGGCCGACGCCTCGCGAACTAGTCGCCGATCCCTTGCAGGAGCGAAGAGGACACTCCCCTCCCGGATTGTTCAACATATGGAACACGGGCCGTCCATCATCGCAACAATTCAAAGCAATTAATAAAGAAGCATTGACACGATAAAGAGCATTCGGTAGAATCCCGGCTGATGAAACAATCAGTTGTTCTTTCTCCTCGCCCACGGCAAAGCCGCGCGGTCCGCACGCTTTTGGCGTTTTCTTGCCTGCTCGCGATATTGGCGCTGGCAAGCATTCCGATGATGGCTCACCACGGGACGGCGGCGTCTTACGATCCGGACACGTTCGTCACCAAGAAAGGTATCGTTACGGAGTTCGTCTGGGCGAATCCTCACAGTCAGGTGCATTGGGACGTGAAGGAAGCGGACGGCACGCTGGTCAACTGGGGCGGAGAGCTCCACAGTATCGCGCAACTCATCAAGAACGGCTGGAACAAGAATCTGATCAAGCCGGGCGATGAAATCACGGTCACTGGGCACGCCTCACGCGCAGGCGCGCCGTATATGGTTGTGACTTCCCTGAAGCTGGCCAACGGTAAAGATTACTACCGCGATAACACGGGCTCGGAAGGCGGCAATTGATGCGCTTGAGACTCTTCGTCGTGACTATGGCCGCTTGCGCGGCGCTGTCGCTAGGTCAGGTGAAGTCCGAGCCGCGTCCTGGTGTTGCTCCTGCTGCTGGGCGCGGCGGTGTGCGCGTGATCCCGCCGGAGCCATGTGTCAACCAATGGACGGTTCCGGGCGCCTGTGACATCGGCCGCGTCGATCCCCGCGACTTAAGCGGCGTTTGGACGCGTGCCACGGGCAGCGGGAGCTTGGGCAACGACGTCAAAATGACTCCTGCGGGCGAAGCGAAGTTCATGGCGAATAAGCCGTCCTTCGGTCCGCGCATGGTACCTCCTGCTCTGGGCAACGATCCGATGGGGCATTGCGATCCCCTCGGACTCGTGCGCAATATCATCCTCGAAGTGGCGGGGCGCTCCTTTGAATTTGCGCAGATGAACGATCGCGTGATCCAGTTCTACGAATGGGCACATCAATATCGCACCATCTGGACGGACGGTCGTGCGTTTCCGAAAGATCCGGAACTGCGGTGGAACGGATACTCGGTGGGCAAATGGGAAGGGAACACGTTCGTTGTCGATACGATGGGCTTTGATCCGCGCACGTGGTTGGATAACCTCGGGCATCCCCACACTGAAAACATGCGCGTGCAGGAGCGCTACACCAGAACGGACCGCAACACGCTCACGATGACCTTCACCATTACCGATCCGGCGTACTATCCTGAGCCATACGTCAGCGGCGTGAAGACGCATCGCCTGAATCCGGAACGGACGGAAGACGATAAGATCGAAACCTTCTGCGTGCCGTCTGAAGAAGAAAACTTCAATCAGAACATCCGCAATCCAGCTGCTGGTTTAGGCAAGAAGTAACCATAGCAAACAGTTTTCATGCCGGGCAGGATTCGTGCGAATCCTGCCCCTTCTGGTTTTTCTGGACTTACTTCTTGGTCGCCGTTGGTCTGGCGAATTTCGCGGCGTCGATGGACACGTTTGCCTGGACCTCAGTCAACGCCGTAGTCGATTGGCCGTCCACCCATGTCGGCGTCCACTTGAACGGCATCTTGACTCCTGCGCCCGGGATCTCACGGTAGTCGTCGAAATCCACGTGTACCGGGACGCGGCCAATCGGCAATTGGATATAGCGCGCTAACCTCACGAGCAGTCCCGAATTCTTATCGAAAAACAGCTTTACCGGCGGCTCTGGCCCCGTTCCCACTGCGGCCCAAACGTCGCGGCCGTCGATAGTGGTCATGCCAATCTTCCATGCACTGCGCAGCTTTCGCAGACCCGCAGGGAAGAACGCAGTCGCATCGATCTTCGCGCCTTCGATTTGCCCCCCGGTCAATTCAATAAACGGAACAGGTTTGTCGGGCTGCGAGATCCAAGCGGCGGAGCCATCATACGTGGTGATGCCGTCTCCTGCTCGATAGTGGACCACTTGCGATCGCACGCCCGGGGCTTTGAGATAGATATCGACCATTCTTTTTTCGGTCTCGGTGTCGAAGCCCACATAGGTGCCCTTGGCGACAATGCTGGTTACGGCGGCCAGACGCTGTGCCCCCCCCAGCGCCTGAATATATTTATCGAAGAGTTGATCGGGCGACGGCGCTTCATCGGCTGCCGTCCGAATTTCGATTTCATCGGGATCGTCCAGCGGTTCACTGTACTGAACCGCAAGACTGGGCGTGGATTTGGGATCCTCTCCGCCGCGATGGCATGTATAACAAGTGACGATGCTCTTGCCGGCAAAATTCTGTTTGTTGATCGCTTGCATCATGCCGATCATCATGCGCGCTTTGGTCTTGAGTTTGGTGTCGTCGGCGTAATGCTTCTGGTCGCCGGCGGCAGGCAGTCCGTGGCAATCGATGCAGTTCATGTTCGTCGACGCGGAAAAGAATCCCATCGTGTCGAGGAATTGATCTACAGTAAGGCCCTTGAGCAGCTTGATGTCTTTGTAGACGGCGTCGGCCATCTGCGGTTTTGCTGCCGGTTGCGCTTGGCCGAATGTTAGCGCGGCGCTAAGAACAAAAAGTACATAATTCCGAATAGCTTTCATTCCAGGTCCTTTGAGGTTTAATGACGGGGTGTTCTATTATGCTCGGTCCGTTGAATAGCATCGCCGCGCGGAGCCAACTAATTGAACAAAAAGTGCGTCGGCGTGCGATCAATTTGCCCGCCCGAGTATACTGCCCGTGAAATATCAAGTCAAGATTGAAGGCATCACGTGTCGCTAGTATGTGATCTGTCCGGTCTAATTCACACATGAACGGTCCGCTTTTGAAAAAGCGGCGGGGGAAGCTGGAGGTT
>CAITIX010000272.1 GCA_903892565.1 uncultured Acidobacteriia bacterium | reverse complement strand
GGATCCTCGTTTTCGTTGCCGAGCGGCGAGATAATCGATGTTGGCTTACCTTTCGGCCCGAAAGCGCGTCTACTCTCCGTTTATTTGGCCTCCGAAGTCAAGAATCCTCGGAGACGCAGCGATGACCGCACTGTTCACTTCGGTAAAGTCTCTCAATGGTTACGGGATGTCGGCATTTCTGCGATTAGCGGGTCACGAGGTTCAATTCAGGCGGCTAAGGAACAACTTGTTCGTTTGTCTTTCGCCAATTTTACAATGACGATGGATAGAGGGAACGAAAAAACTTGGTTTCAGCGGGAATCGTTGATTGAAAGTGGGTGCCTCGCCAAAGGTGATTTGGAAGCTTTTGCTAGGGGCGAGTACAGCAAGCTCTCGTGGCCTGATCACATCACCCTCACCCACCGTGCACACGAACGTATGGTCACCCAAGCAATTCCGATCGCAACCCAGAGATTGCAAGCAATCAGCCATAACGCAGCGGCCATCGATTTTTTCGTTTGGTTATCCTACCGTTTACCGCGAATTCCGGTTGGCGACGATATCTTGGTGTCCTGGGCCGCCCTTTCCGGTCAATTCGGCGATGCTCCATTTCCTTCAAAGTTCAAGCAGGTCTATCTAGAGAGCCTCAAGACGGCTTTGGCAGCATATCCCGAAGCTAATGTCGACATCACTGATGAAGGGTTGATTTTGCGCCACTCCGATCCATCGGTGCCGCGAAAAGCTTTGGTCGCGATTTCTGGGGGGCGAGATTTCACACGAGCTAAAACGGGTGGTTGACTTGTGACTTGTCTTTCTATTGTCCCCCCCCCTATTAGACGCCGCTAAAGATCGTTACGCTGTCAGATCAGGTGAAAGCAAAGTCGTTTCGCAGGTGTAACCTTTAATGCTGCCGCATTTTCGTTCTCGCAACAATCTATTTTCATAACAGTGCCAATAGCTCTAGTCATGACAGAGCGTCTGCAATTACAGACGTCAGGAAAGCGTTCACCTCCCTGTTTGATCAGACGACGGTCGGGATTGGCTTATGGACGATCCCGGCACGCGCGCGTGCGAGCGTTTCGGCGATGTAGGTCCAGGGGTTAACATGCCGGCGCCGGCATGTTTCAACGACGGACAGGGAAGCGGCGCTGCCCTCTTCGCTGCTGGTGCCGAAACTCAGGCGGCGGGCGATCACCGCGATGTGCAGAGCTCCCTCGGCCTCGTTGTTCGTCGCGGGCAGTTGGGGATTTCGCGGGCGCGCGCGGATTCACTCGGTTTCGTGATCCCGGTGGAGTTTGCAGGCGCGCTTCAACCGGGCCTGGATCGGATTGAGGATCATGTGCCCTTGGTCCTCGGCGCCGGCGTGGAACAACCCTCTCAGTTCGCGGAACTCCCTGTCTCCGAAGCTGACTGACCCCGTCGGCAGTCAAGCTGCCGGCCAGTGCATTACCCTTGCGGATCATAATGGGTGAGGCACCGTACCCATCGGTAATCAACCAGCCTAAGATGGCGTCGCCAAAGAGGTCTCAAATTTCCTGGTGGCGGCAACTACCGATGTTGAAGACGGCGGTGTTCATGGTCAGGACCACCCAGACCGAGCGATTGAGAACACCCTGAAACCAAGGCGTCTCGTCGCCGTGGATATGGCCAGAGGTCCGAACATCATCGAGCAATTGCTCAGCAGTCGGTTCGCAGGCGACGCCTACCTCGCGTATACAACGGTCAATCGAGACGACCAAGAGCGGCATTCCAAGCCACGTCAACAGACTCTCGGCGATTTTCCGGCGCGATTGGTGATGGCGGATGGCCAGCGCCGCGATGAAGGCGGCCAACGACGGGGCAACCATGCAGCGTTCAGTCAGGTGGAGCTGTCGCTTGCGTCCATCCAGGAACGAAAGGATACCGACGGCAAGGTGCGACTCTCTCTCAAGGCCACCGGTGCAGAGCACGACCCGATAGCGGCGCACGACGCTGACGACCCGAATGCCGCCCTACGTGCGCTCCAGTTCCAGCACTGGAAAGACGGCACCG
>CAITIX010000271.1 GCA_903892565.1 uncultured Acidobacteriia bacterium | reverse complement strand
GGTGCCACCCAAACAATCATCCAGCCTCAACGACGTTGTGCCAATCCATTCTGTGAGGGGAGGGTCTTGTAATTCAGTATCGCCCCATCCGCAAAGGGTCGTTTCGGGTGCGGACTACGGAATTGCTGGGTTCGAAAATTCTGACGTTTTGCAAGCCGGCAAAAACATCCTTGCGATGCAGCGGGGCTGGATTTAGGTTGACCCGTCATCCATTATAATTATTGTGCGGCCTCAGTGACATGCGCTCCGCAGTAACCATTCTTTTGGGCCTGGCCCTTGTGGCAGGATGCACCGCGCCCAAGGAAGCGGGCGCTCCCGCTTTGACAACGTCGGAGAACAAGATTGTCGTATTTAGCCACAAAGATCCGGAAGACGCAACGGCGATGAAGTTTCATCTACGAGGTGCTTACGGCATCGTTCTGCGGCATTATCCAACGTCGGCAGCGCGTTCGGGGGTGACCTATGAGCTTTTCTCCGAGCAGAGCGGCAGGGTTCTGGCAACGCAAGACCAGTTCGAGTTTAGGAGAGCCTTGGAAGGCTTGCCAGCATCATCCGAGGTTGACTTTTACGACACTTGCACGTTTTCGCTTTCCTCCGAAAATGAAAAGAGCACGCTTCGGTTCTGCGACGAAATAGGCATAGCGGGGCACTACTACGTGATGTGCACAGACTTTGGCAGCATCGGGAAGCCCAGACCTTGGCGCTGGAAGAAGGAAGCCGTACCCGGAGGTCCAGCCAACGGGAACCAGCCGATTCGCACAGCGACAAAGTGAATATCACCGCCGCCTGGCTCTATTCGCCGAACTTATTGCGTCAGACGGCGCTTGCGTCAGTGCCTTCTGAGCTTTACCCTTCCGCATCAAATAAATACCATACTTAACACATACGATGAGCCAATACATTGATGGATACGTCCTCTCCGTTCCCAAAAACAAGCTCGCCGCCTACAAAAAAATGGCCACCAAGGCGAGCAAGATCTGGCGGGAGCATGGCGCGCTTGAATACCGCGAGTGCGTGGGCGACGACATGACCGCGCCGGGAATGGTCCCATTTCCGAAGCTGGCGAAATCCAAACCCGATGAAGTCGTCATCTTCGCCTACGTCGTCTTCAAATCGCGCAAACATCGCGACGCGACGAACAAAAAGGTCTTCGCCGACCCACGCATCGCCTCCATGTGCGATCCCAACGACATGCCCTTCGACTGCAAAAGAACGACCTGGGGTGGCTTCAAAACACTCGTCGCACGCTGAAGTGCATGGAACACGACTGCCCGCACGGCGCAACCATGCGCGGATCCGAACCCGGCCCGCGCGCTCGGGTTGCCATCGACCGCCCTCGCTGGCCGGGTCGGTGAGCTAGGGGCGTTGGGCCACACTACCTTACACCGCTTATGGGACTCTTTGGAACATCAGAATACGAGAGACAGCTTGAGGTTTCTGCAAAGCAGCAAGCTGAGGCGGCGAGACAGTCGCAGGTCTTCAATGCCCAACAAGAGGAGACACTGCGGCAGTTGCAGATCACCAAGACCCAGCAGGATGAGACGGCTCGGCAGCTGGAGCTTATGAATCGTCAGCAACGAGAGGCAACTGAGGTGATGGAGCGTTCACGACAGCAGCAAGAGCGATATGCCAAGCTGCTCGACACTTGGGAGGCACAGGCACGACGATTCGACGCTATCCTTGCCAAGTGGGAGGAGAGAGGATGACGATGTTGCGTCCCAACCACGGGCTGCAGCGAACGCGGGCCTCGCGCTCCGGTTGCAATCCAACGCCCTCGGGGGCCGCGTCGCCGAGCTTGAGTCGTTAGGCCCCAGCGAGATCGCATTATGTCTCTTGCACTCACTACGGACCCAAGACTGAAGCGCCTGACGGAAATCTGTTCCACTCTGCCCGAAGTTGTTCAGGTCATTCATGACGACTTTGCGGACTTCCGGGTCAGGAAGAAGGTCTTCGCGTACTTTTTTGATGACCATGACAGCGACGGAATCGTGTCCATCTGCGTTAGGTCTGAGCTCCGTGAGAACGTCGAGCTGGCAACCGCTGCCCCGGACTTATACTATCTTCCGCCCTACATCGGCAGCAGAGGGTGGTTTGGGATTCGCGTTGATGTTGGCTCGATTGACTGGAAAGATGTCGACGGTGCTGTGCAGCATAGCTACCGGCTTGCCGCACCGAAGACGCTTCTGAAAAGGTTGTCCGAGAAAACATGAGTCCAGGCTCCCTGCGCCAGCCCTCGCGAAGGCGGTCGCCTATCATCCATGCGCTGCCGCGAACCCGGCCCTCCCGCTCCGTTTGCAATCCAACGCCCTCGCGGGACGGGTCGCTGAGCTTGGATCGTAAGGCCTGATCAGATGAATGTTACACTCCGCGAAGTCACCCAGGAAGATCTGCCGATTTTCTTTGAGCATCAGCTCGATGTCGAAGCGACGCGTATGGCGGCATTTCCCAGTCGCGATCGCGACGCTTTTATGGCGCACTGGGCCAAAATCATGAATAAAGCGACCAACCAGACCGGAATGCTAAACACCATTCTGGCGGACGACACCGTGGCTGGAAGCGTTGTCTATTGGGAAGCGGCGGGGGACCCGAACATCGGATACTGGCTCGGGAAGACACATTGGGGGAAAGGGATTGCTAGCGCGGC
>CAITIX010000270.1 GCA_903892565.1 uncultured Acidobacteriia bacterium | reverse complement strand
GGCAATCGATAGAACCACATTCCGGGACATCTTGACGGGAAACCACGTGATAAAAACCGCGATCACCAGCAGGAAAAGTACGATCGCGATATCGACGGTGCGCTCGACGGTGAAATAGCGATGCAGGATCGGCGACTGCCCGCGCGGAATATCCTGATCGAGCGTGGCGCTTACCGTGGCCAATATTGTGACGAAGCCCGTTACAACCCATACTGCCGCGCGGCCAAAGCCGGCTAATCCCTTATGCCGCGCTAAGGCGTTTCGATACAGTTCGAGCAGCGCAAAGAATGCCAGCAACTGCGTGACTATCTCGGCAGCCATGTAGACATAAGCGTACGAGTTGGATCGATAGGAGACGTGCATGAGGGCGAAGCTGGTCATTGCTTGCACCAGAAAATAGGCGAACAGGAAGCGCTGGGAAATATAGATGCGGGTCAACCAGAATCGCAGGAGAAGCATCACCGTCGCAGCCAAGTTGACGTACCATAGCAACTGGCCGATGCGATCCATAGCGGCAGTGTAACACCGATTTGTTTGCGGGGTAAGGCGAGGAAAACACGCCAGAACGGCGCAGCCCACAACGACGAAACTCACGCGGCGAGCGAGGATCATGGCTCGCATCCGCGTGAGTGCCCGAATGTTGCGAACTTAGGATTGCCGCAATGTCTAGTTGCCGCTGCCGTCGCACGGATAGCACGAGGGAGCCGGCCAAAACGTCGTGCTCGCACTTACTGAGCTGGCCAGCGTGAAAGCGAGTGCGGCGAGGATCATCATTTTCTTCATCATTGTGGTAACTCCTCCAAAATATGTGAGAGATTATTTCCTCTCTGAAAACGAGCTTAATGGCTTATGCCGCAATATTCCGTGGTATATCCTCATGTTTTCCGCATTTGGAACGCGACGCCGCGGGGACCGGGAGGGGCTATTGCCGGGGAGAATACCGGGGAGACCGCCGGAAAGAATGCCTGCGCAGCGGCTCCGTTTGGCGCGATACGACGTACAATAGGCAAAGGATGCCGCGGTTTAAGTTGAAAGGAGCGCCGGAGCGATCCGCCTCGGCGGACCTATGGAAACACACGCTTTCGCGTATTCCCACTGCTTACGGGCGGCTCACGTACCTAGTCTCGTTACGCGATCCGAATTCCGGCATTTACCGCCACCATGGCCTGGCTTCGGTATTCGGCCGCGATGAGAGCATCCGCGCCTTGCGCGAAAGCCACGACCGCGCGTTTCTGGAATGGCTTATGCTGGATCTGGGATTGAAAACGGCGGATTTACAGGAATATATTACCGGATTGGATGACGACCGCGACGTTGTGCTGAAATACCTCGCGAGCTCCGCGCGCAACGAATTTCAGCTGCCGGAGAGTGCTCGCGAAGCCGATCGGCGTCTGTTTCACCGGGACTTTGAAACGGCCGTCGCGCTGCTTAGGAACGGCTTCGGCGCAGGCTAGAGCGATCCAGCATCATGGCCACGCGCGTCACCTGGCCCACGATCTCGATTTCGTCGGGATGCGCGTACACTTCCGGATCGCATAGCGAAGAGGGATGCGGTTGTACGGTAATATGATCGTCCTTCAACGAACACCACCCGCATCGATACCCGTCCCGATGCTCCAACAGGTAGATGGGGCGCTCGAACTCGTTCGCCCAGCCCGAGGACACAATCTTTCTGCGGGATTCATCCACAACCACGAACGATCCGGGCGGAATGATCGGGTTCATGAACCAGTCATCCGTCCCAATATAACCATAGCGATAGGAGCGTAAATCGATCTGCTTCAATAGGATCAGCGGGAGCGTCCCCCACTGCTGAATCATCCTGCTGAGAAATACGGTTTTCGTGAGATCGAGGCCAGGATCGAGCGCAATGGGAACTTGCACCTCGCCCTCTTTCGGACGAAAACCCACCAAATGGGTACGTTCCTGTTCGATCAGGGCCGCATCCCCCGGCAACCCTGGCAGCGAAATTCCGTACCAGGAAAACACATCCGACACGTCGATGCGGTAAATCGCGCACAGCGAATACAGACGATAGATCGAAGGAACAGTGCCTTTATTTTCAATGTCCGCAAGGCGGCTCAACGCGACGATAAACTCGTCATTATGGTGTCGTTCCGCGATTTTAATGCTGGCATCTTCCACGTCCCGAAATCGCAGATTCAACCGCTCACGAATCTTCTTGAGCTTTTGGCCTGCGTCTTCCATGATGTAGAGAGAGGAGGGAGGATCGAGCCTCCGCTGGGGGGAATGTGCCATATTACGAATCCACCGTCGTTGGGCTCAGTATACTCGTCCGGGACGAAGGAGAGCAAGAATTATTCCCCACTTTTGTTCTGAAATCAGAACAAAAAAATCCACAGCCCGGGATTTTCGCTTATTCGCGGTATAGCGGCCGTCGTGCCGCAGTGGACGAAGGCGCAACGTGTAGGGAAAGGACTATTATAATAGGCATGGCCACTGACGCAAGTATCAGAAAACGCGGGACCGGAGCCACCAAATCCGCACCAACCACCGGGGAGCAAGCCTAATGACGGCCAAATCCGTCCCATCGAAGAAATCGAAAGGTCGCGCCCGCATGCGCGTGGCATTCCAGGGCGAACTCGGAGCGTTCAGCCAGCAGGCCATTCGCCAATTTCTAGGATCGAAGGCCGATCCCATCGCCTATCCACGCTTTGATGCCGTCTTCGCGGCGCTGAAAAAGGGAGAAGTGGACGCCGCCGCCTTGCCCATGGAGAACACCCTCGCAGGATCGGTTCACGAGAATTTCGACCTGCTCCTGAAATTCCCTTTCGAGATCACGGCGGAAACCAACGTCCGCGTCGTACACAACCTGATTGCCCCGCCCGGGCTGGCGCTCAAAGACGTCCGCAAGGTCTACTCGCACCCTGTGGCGTTGAGCCAGTGTCTGGATTTCTTCGCGGCGAATGCCAAGATCGAGCGCGTTCCCTTCTATGACACCGCGGGTAGCGTCAAGATGGTGATGAAGGATCGCCCCGCGCAGTCCGCCGCCATCGCCTCGGAACTGGCCGCGCACATTTATAAAGGAAAGATCCTGAAACGCGGCATCGAAGACGATCGCCAGAACTTCACGCGCTTCTTCCTGCTGGAACCGTCCGGCGCCAAGATCCGCAGCATTCCTGGAGCAACCAAACGCCCCTGGAAGACGTCGTTAGTGTTTACGACGCGCAACATGCCCGGCGCGTTATTCCGTGCATTAAGCGCACTGGCGCTGCGGGATCTGAATCTGGTTAAAATCGAATCGCGGCCCTTGCGCGGCAAACCGTGGGAGTATCTGTTCTATTTGGATTTTCTGGGCCGTCCGGAAGAAACGAACGTGATGAATGCCCTCGCGCATCTGGCCGAAGTCGCCGATTTCCTGCGCGTGTTGGGCAGCTATCGGTCCGCCTGAAAAATGCGGCCCCGCGCGCAACTCATGTACTGCGCGCGGGTTTTGAGGAGAGTCGGCGCAGCAACGTGGTGGCAATCTATTGGAATTCAGGAAACCGTGCAACCAAGCGGTCTACCCTGCATCCAATAGCTTTACCAGTTCCGTAGCAAATACAGCGTCGCAGTATGTCGAAGTCCGGCGCTGTGAAAATAGCTTATTGAGAGAACATGACTAGCGCAATCTACCTTGTTTGGCTCGCGGCCTCCTCCTGGGCCCCCGCCGATACCGAACTTTTAAAAGCGCGCAACGCCCAGGATCAGGCTTCGCTACAGCGAATGGCGTCGCAGGCCACCGCCGGCGCGGAAAAATCGGCGAGCGATGCCGCAGCGCAGTATAAAGCCGCATTGGCGGAATCCACGCTGGCCGAAGTGGCGATGGAGATTCGCGATAAAACGCTATCGCGCACCGCAGCTGAGTCCGGGATGAGGGCTGCGGAGCACGCGACGACCCTAAAACCCGACGTCGCCGAATTTCACCGCATTTATGGCACGCTGTGCGGCCAGGCTGCGGCGGCCACCGGCGGACTCGGCGCGTTAAAGTACGGCAAGTGCGCCTTGGACGAAGTCAACCGCGCGCTGCAGCTCGACGCGAAGTCGGCCATGAACTACCTGAGCAAGGGCGTCGGCAATTACTACTTGCCTGCCGCTCTGGGCGGCGGAGTCGAGCTGTCGTTGAAAGATTTTGAAAAGGCCGCCGAGCTCGATCACAAGCTCGCCGACGCGCACTTGTGGCTGGGCGTCGCGCTCCGCAAGTTAAATCGCAACGCGGACGCTCGGAAAGAATTCCAGAAGGCCGTCGAATTGGATCCGGCCCGCATCTGGGCCAAGCAACAACTGGAAAAAACTCCCGAACAGTGAAGCGTCATGCGTTAGCTTTCGGCTTACAAAAAACAGAAGGCTCCCACGTTTGCGACATATCGGACCCGAGCCGCTACCAAAGGGAGCGGTCCAGCTTACACGTCCCCCCCCTGCGTCTTTCACAACCAGCCTCGACCTGTCATCCCGAGCTTTCCGAGGGATCTACTCTTGTGGGGCTAACTTCAGCCTGCCGAGCCGCATACGCCGGCGTGGAGTTTTGGTAAAACCTCGGGCGTCAGCCCGGGGATACATCGGAGCATTAGTGCACATGCAACTGTATCCCCGCACTCACGTGCGGGGTTCTACCAAACCGCGAATGCGAACAAGAATCCTGCCGAGCCCCAAGCGCCGGCTATTCTTTCAGCGCACCACTAGGGCTTACAAAAAAGCCCGCAGCACCCTCGACATTCTGACTCCTGACTCCTGTCTCCTTCTTCTTCTTTTCCCGTCTCCTTACTTCTGACACCTATTTCCCAAACGTCCTCAATAACTTCGCACTTTCACACAACCGCAAAGACGCAAAACACCCCTTATGTTCTAAGCAAGGAGTTCGCGCGCTCATCCATCGGAGGGCCGATTCGACCAAGACTGGTTTTCTAGATAAATCAGGGCGGGTCTGCGAGTGATGGAAGTTCTGTTGGTCCTAAACCAACCCTAGCCACGAAATGGTTAACGTGTGCGGCGC
>CAITIX010000269.1 GCA_903892565.1 uncultured Acidobacteriia bacterium | reverse complement strand
TTCCCCTTGCTCTTGTTGTACTTACATGCTAACGTTGCGCCGCTGAAAGTTTTGGCATCTTCGCATGGGAATCATATACATGAGTCCGGTCCAGGCCGTCCCTCGTCCGATCCTGCCCCGATTTACCAACCCAAGTTAACCAAATAATCAGGAAGCGCGAAATGAAGAATATTTTTGTAGGAAACCTCAGTTTTGGAGCGACCGAAGCGGCAGTTCGATCGCTATTTGAGGCATACGGAGCAGTCGAGCGTGTCAGCATCGTCACCGATCGTGACACCGGGCAAGCGCGTGGATTCGGATTCGTCGAAATGAGTTCCAACTCGGATGCGGATCGCGCGATCGCGGAATTGAACGGCCGCGATCTCGATGGACGCGCTTTGAACGTCAACGAAGCACGCCCGAAGACCGAGCGTGGAGCCGGTGGCGGTGGCGGTGGCCCGCGGCGCAATAACCGCTGGTAGTCCAGCGTTCGAACGTCACAGTCCTAAACAAAAAGGTCGCGTCGCAAGGCGCGGCCTTTGCTATTTCCAGATATTTTTACACTATCTTTCTCATGGGCCGTAGCACTTAGAGGCGCTTTTGCGCTTGCTCCATTGACAAGTCGTGACAACCAGCCCATACTTGTGTTGCCTGGGCACTCTCGCCCACTCGCAGATCACCTGAGCTAAGTCAGGCGACCTGATACCGCGCTTCCCTCTTAGGCACCTCGACGACGCGATGTCGACAACCAAGGAGTTGCCATGTTCGATACAAGTCAGAAGTCCACCGGTACCGGATACACCACAACAGTTGCCTTTCTGATTGTGGCCGTAGTATTCATCCCTGCCGCTTTAATGTTTTTCGATAACTTCGGCACCATAGCCATTGCGCTGGCCGCCGTCGGCAGCGTCGTTTGTTTGGGATTCGCTTGGCGGAGCTGGAAGAATTCTTCGCAGCTTTCCATCCCTTCGCTCGAAGCACAGGTCGCACCTTTGGCCCACAAAGCGGTAGCGAAGTAGTCGAGACCCGGCATGCCTTTTGACCAACTCATCCCCCGCCCGTTCACCAATACCGCCGTGCGCGTGTGAGCTCCCACAACGGAAGGCGTTTATGGGATCTCGAATTCGCGGGAGTGGGTTTTTATCGGCCAAACGGACAATATTCAGGGAGCACTTTTGGCCCATCTGCGCGACGCTGGAACACCGTTGATGAGGCGCGATCCCACAGGTTTCGTTTATGAAGTCTGCGGCGGCTCGGCCCGATCCTCGCGTCAGGATCGCTTGGTCGTGGAATATAGACCGACGTGTAATGGCTCGTCACCGCGATAGTGGTGATTCGCCGCCAAGTAAACTGATGCCATTTATACTAACTGGATTTCGACAAGATCTTGGATTTCGAGTCTTCGCTTTTGAGCGGAGAGAAGCCGACCGCACCCGCATCGAATTTACGGTGAAGGCGGATCTCGCCTTGATTCGCAGGTACGATATCCGCGTGCAGGAACTTCCTTTACTGTGCCGAGGCTACTTGGAAAGCCGCAAAGGCGCGGAAGAAGCCCGTGCGTTGACCTACAACGAAGACGAAATGCGCGCCTGCGCCTTGAGCCGTACGACGGCAAAGAACGAGGCCGCTCGGAAACGGAAGCCACCACGCAGGCCCACCGGCGAAAGTCCTGGATCCGCGTGGCGCGGTTAGTAATCATCACAAAAAAGATTCGGAACTATTTTTGGACGAAAGATTTTTATGGACAAAAGACTAGCCAAACGGCATAAACGTCAGGTTACCCGCGCACGCGAACGCGTTACGCTTTCCGAACCGGACCTGAGAACACCAGAGCAGATCAAAGCCGCACGAGAAGCAAGCCGCCCAACCGGTGGCCGCAGTGACGGGCCGTCCATGCTCCACTCCACGCAATCGAATCGCGACCGAGCGGCCGTGGGCACCGGCAGCGCCGCAAAGACCGCAGTTTAGAATTGAGGCCCGCAATGGCTTTTGCCAAGCAATGCCCGCATTGCAAGTCCGTCGATTTTCGTGGAGTCGGCATGCGCAACGCCATGGAGCGCGCCCTGCGCTGGCTCCTCTCGCCCTATCGATGCTCTCTGTGTGGACGCCACTTCTTCTTGTTCCGCTGGCGCGCTCCGCTCGAAGGCACGGCTTAAAAGAGCGCCGTAGACAAGCGCTCCAACTTTCAGAACCTTTTACGGCGAGGATCCTGCATCTGGAGTATGCAGGATCCCGCGCCGTGTCAGCATACGATCAGAACGTGTACGCGAGACTCGCCTGATACGTCCGCGGAGGAACAAAGTGCGTTCCGCTAAATGTGGACAGGAAGTTGTAGAGCGCCGTTTTGTTCGTGATGTTCGTCACGGTGAACCGCAGCGCAATTTTGCCGCGCTCCATGTGTTTCACAAGATTATCCGTGCCGAACGCAACGTCGAACAAATTCCGGGGATTCACCCGATCAGGATTGTGATCCGGATTCGCGGTTCCCGCCTGTGGCAACGTAAGTAGCGTAGACGTCGCCGCGCCGCTGCAACTACGAATGGGCGAACTGAGCGTCGCGGGAGCTCCGTTGCACGCCAGACCGATGTCCACCTGTTGGGACGGAGTCAGCAAATATGCAGCTACTGCATCCGGGACGCCCGTCACTACCAATCCACTGTCGAAGCGCCAGATCATGGTTCCCCACACGCCGTCCTTGCCGCGTTGATACCGCAAGTTCACGGTTTGCTGATACGCCTGGTCGTGATCGATGCGGAACACGCCGCCCACATTGGCCGTGCCTTGGAAGATCAAGCCACCGTTCTCCGGCGGAAAGTAGCGCGCAAGGTCATGCCCGAAGGTCATACTCGCCTGAAACCCTTTGATATTCGTCGTGCTCAAGCGACCGGTGACGCCGTTGATCTTTGAGTTGTGCCAGGAGATCGGAAACGTAATCGGCGTATTGAACAGCAAGTCAAAATCGTAGCCGTTATGCGTGTACTTCCAGAAGAAGTCCGAGTCGAATACCAAGTACTTGCCAATTCGCTGCTGCAGCCCGGCGTTGAACTGATTGCGCTCACCCGGCTGGAGTGGAACACTCGCCGTCGCCCCAAACACGTTCTGCGCTAACCCGCCGCTCCCGGTCGAACTCGATAACAACAAGTTCTCATTGAACGGTGTTTCATCGGTCCTGGAATAAGCCGCGCGCAGCACGGTATCGAACTTCGGGAAGTGATAGGAAAGGCCTAGGCGCGGCTGCAGGTCGCTGGTCGTCACCAGCCCCCGATACATATCTTCACGTAAGCCGACATCGATCGACAATTCGTGGATCTTAATGGTATCGGTCGCATAGAACGACAATTCCACGATGTTGCTCTGGCCGTAAAAGTTGAAGTAGCTGCCACCGCGCGTCAGGTCGAAGGGCACCAAACCAGGTAATAGCTCCGGATTTCCGACGTACGTAGGATTGATCGTCTTACATTGGCTGGGGTTCGTGGTGCCGGGCAACGCGAGCGCATTGCCGCCGGCATCGAGACAAATCGGATTGAACGAAGGGCTCGTAATCCCCAGGAAGAACCGCTCCGACAAGTTTGTGCTCATGATCTGCGTGCCAACGCGGATGTTGTGGTTCTTGTGAGCCGTGGCGATATCCGCCTTGCCTCCAAAATTTGTCAGGAAGCGCTGCTGGGAAATGGTTGCAGGCGTGTCGGCCAGCGGATTGCGGCTCGCGTAGTAATCCACCTGATCGCGCCGCACAAAGGGATTCACCGTGATCAGCGTTGCCGATCCCAGCGTGTGCTGATAGCCCGGCGCGATGCTCCAGGTCAGGACGCGCTGTTTCTGATCCTGCGAAAGTTGATCGTAGGAGTTGGGCACTTGGAACCAATTGCGGGCCAGGAATAGATTCATGTGCAGAGAGTCCCGCGCGCTCGCGAGCCAATCCCCGCGATCAAAAATCGTTTCGTTGTTGCCGATGTCGTGGATCGGCGTGAATTCCGGCGTGTCCAGAAAATGCCCCGTCCGCAAGGCATTTAGGGCGATGAAATTCCCGAACTTGGGGCCGCCCCAGCCAAATGTCGTGTTCTCGCCATACGTGCCGAACGAGCCCATGTAGGCCTCAAAACTCCCAAACGGTTTCTGCCCCAGGCCCGAACGCGTCACGGCGTTCACGATCAGGCTGGATTTATCGCCATACTGCGCATCCGGCGCGCCAGTGATCAGCGCCATGCTTTGAATCGCGTTCGCTGGTATCTGCGTCGAGAAGACTTTGCTCTGCTGGTCGCTGATCGGTTGGCCGTCGATGATGAAACTCACCTGCGCGTGATCTCCCAAAGGATGAAAGAAGCCATTCGCGTCGGACGCGGTGCCACCCGTGCTGTTGTTGATAATGCTACTCAGCCCGCTGGCGGGATCGAAGCGCGGCAACTTCATAAACGCCGAGGAATCTGCATCGGTGTGCGCCGAAGGATCGGTGTCGATTAATGGCGCAGTGGAAACAACATCCACGCTGCTTGCTACGGCCGACATCTCCATCGTGAACGTCATGGCGATCGGGACCGCACCGCGGACTTCCACCTGTTCGGTCTTGGGTGCGAATCCGGGCGCGGTCAGTACCAGCTCGTACATATTTGGCGGGACATTGGTAAAGCGGAACGCGCCTGAAGGATCCGGCGTCGCCGACTGTTTGTAACCCGTGACTGGATTCCGCAACTCAGCGGTTGCGTCCATCACAATCATTTGCTGCGGATCGAGGACCGTTCCCACCACCGTGCCGCTATTGATGGACTGCGAGAAAAGAGACGTGCTTGCGAGGAAACTGACTGCAATAAAAGAACATACGAATTGTCGAGTACCAAGGGTTTTTCGGCTCATGAACTAACCTTCCTTCCCAAGCAGTTGCACATGAGGGACCACTTCGAGCCGCCCGACGGTGGCCGAACACACCCTACCCTGCTTCGGCGTGGTACATGGGCCGGTCAGTGACATCCGCCGACCACTAACTGGCTTTTTATGTTGTCTTTAGAAGCTTTCGGCCAGGCTCGCTCGAATACTCACTGACGTGGTATCGACGGGTACATTGTCCGTGTGCGCGAGCATCGTGATGTCGCGACCGGGATTCGCTCCGCCACAGACTCGGCAGGGACAGCGAATTGGGCGCGCGCACGCTCTGATACATCGGCAGCGTGCGCGATTTCGCGCTAAGCCGGTTATTTCACGAACAGCGGCCAGTGCTGCACGAAGTGATATCCCATCTTCAGCAGTGCCCAGTAACCCACTCCAGCGATGACTGCCAAAGCTCCAAAGGTGATCGAAAGGATCATACCCCACGGGAACTTGCGGCCCTCGCGCTTGTATACCAGCAGGAAGCTGGCGAACACGCCCACGAAAAACAGCAGGCACATCGGGATCGCGAACAGCATCAGGTTGAAGAAGTCCGGGGTTGGCGTGATAATCGCCGCGATGATGACGATCGCGAGCACCGCGTAGCGCGAATGTTCCAGCAGGAACCTTGGCGATGCCAAATGC
The DNA here is from genome assembly GCA_903892565.1 of uncultured Acidobacteriia bacterium. Lineage (GTDB taxonomy): Bacteria > Acidobacteriota > Terriglobia > Bryobacterales > Bryobacteraceae > Palsa-187. The sequence continues at coordinate 34,218 of CAITIX010000269.1, read as the reverse complement.
AGGAGTGTCAAAAAGAAAATCGCGACCGGTAACTCGAACACCAGTGCGACACCCAGGATCACGTTCACGAAAAGATCGAAATAATGCGTGATCGTCACTAACGGCTGGACACCATTCGAAATGCCGATCCCCAACAGAAATGCCAAGCCGTAACGGAATGCGATAAAGTAGGCGAACAATCCGCCCACGATAAACAGCCCTGCCGTACTCACCACAAACGGAACCGCCAGGCGCTTTTCCTTTTGATACAGTCCGGGCGCGATGAACGCCCAGATTTGATACAGCACCCAAGGCGATCCAAGGAAGATCGCAAACACCAGCGGCACCTTCACCCAGATAATCGAGAAGCCTTCCATCGGCTCGTTGATAATCAGGTTCGGCGGATTCACGCCGATTTTCGTCAACGCGTCCACTGCGGGAGCGCGCACGAAATCCCACAGCTGATAGCAGAAAATCATGCATATCAGGAATGCGACGCCGAAGCCGTACAGCGCCCGAATAATGCGCGTCCGCAGTTCCTCTAAGTGATCGAGGAACGACATGCGCAGCATGCCTTCGTCTTCTTCGTCGTCATCCTCGTCGCCCGCGCGCGGAGGCACACGCCCGCCCGTACCTGCCAAGGCAGGTAAAAGGGAGGGATCGGTAGACGAGTCTTCGCCGTTGGGCATAAATGCTTACTCTACTCTGCTTACTCTAGTCTGCTTATTCTACTCTTGGAACGCTTGTGCTCTACGTGCTCTGAGTCTCGTGTGATGCGGGCGCGGCCTGTGCCGGATCCGTCGCGGCTTTCTCCACTGGTGCGACCGTGCCTCGCGCAATCGTTTCTTCCGCAGCGTGAACCGCGGGAGAGGACGCGATGACAGGTGCCTCAGCTGTATGCGACGGTTCCGCCGATGTTTCTAGCGGCGACCCGTGTGACTCAGCGCCCGGAACTGCAGAAGCGCTTACTGTGGTTGTTGCGCCGGACTCTACTCCATGCCCGTCCGCGGAAGCGAGCAACGGATGCGATTCCGCACCGTAGTTGTCGCTTGTTCCAAATCCAAGATCGATATCGGAAAACTTGCTGATGTCGAGGGCAGTCTGTTGCGCGGCTTCTTGCAAAGCCTGATTTTCCTGCTCCAACGAGCGCATTTCCCGCTCAAACGTGGCCTTCAGATCGCTTTGTGCCCTCCGGAATTCACCCAACGCTTTCGCGACGGTCTTGCCGAGTTCCGGAAGCTTCTTTGGACCAAACAGGACTAGGGCCACGAGGAAAATCACGACCATTTCCTGGACTCCAACTGGTCCCATACGTTGCCCTCCCTCGTTCGATCATAGCAAACCAGCGTGCCAGATCCGGATTCTTTGCCCGGCAGCCACTGGCGCGGCGCTAGTTCCGATTCGGCGGGCGTTGGTACTTCGCGTTGATGTATTTTGCGGCTTCTTCCTGCGCGCCTTGCGTATTGTCTTTGGTGCGCACCGCCTGACGATATTCGTTCACCGCGCGGTCGCGCTGATCCGTGATATCGAAAATTTTTCCCAGGTTGATGTGCGACCAAACTTCGGTCCACTTGGGATCCAGATCGCCATTCAGCACTTCGCGGAACTCATTCGCCGCCGATTGGTAATTGTTCTGCAAGAAGAACATCTCCGCGATGCGGTAATGCGCCAGCGAGCTGTTGCGCTTTACGTCGACGGCCTTTTGGTATTCCTTCAACGCCTCGGAAAATTCGCCGACTTCAGTAAATTGCTCGCCACGGCGGATCGCCACCGCCACGCGGATATTGTTGTCGTAGCGCAGCACCAGCCCCTTTGAGTCCAGCGTCACCGTCTTGGGCTTGCCGAACGTCTCCATCGCAAATTCGGACGACGTGCCGACGACGTCAATCGTCTTCTCTTCGGGATTGCCTTCGGTTTCCACCCGTAATTGCACCGGCATGCGGAACGTATCCAGATCCTGCGTCACTTTGCCGACAACGCGAAAACCCTTCTGCGTGCGGAAGGTCGTGTACTCCATCTTGAATTCGGGCGCCCCGCTCGATTCAATCCACTGCAGGAAGAATCCCTGCAAGCTCTGGCCCGTGAATTCTTCGGCCACCTTACGGAAATCGTCGGTGTTGAGCGTCTTCCACGCGAAGCGCTCCGGCAGGGCTTTCAAGATCTTGCCGAAATTTTCGTCGCCAGCGATGGAGCGCAACATATGCAACACAGCCGCGCCTTTGCTCGCCGTTTGCGCCCAATATTCCGGCGAATAATCTTCCAGCCGCGAAGACTGAATGAGCGGCGGCTGCTCCACCGTCAGCGCTTCCACATACGTATCGTGGATCTCCGCATCGAGCGACCCCGCGCCGTTCACGTGCTCCAGATACATGATTTCCGAATAGCGCGACAAACCGTTTTCGATCCACATGTGATTGCGCGTCGCGGGTGAAAGCAGTTCTTCCCACCACTGCCGCGCCACTTGATTCGCCACCAGTTTCAGATTGACCTGCTTCCCGATGGCCCTCGGTGACAGGAACACCAAGCCGGGCGCCGCATAGCCATTGGGAGCTCCGGCTTCGGTTTCCACTACCGTCAAATTCTTGCGATACGGCAGGCCGAACGCATCCGTGAAATAGATCATCGCGCGCGCGAACTCGCTGCCGTAGGCGCTCGTCATATCGGCCGCCTGACGGAAGTACAGCGACGTCGTAATGCCGTCGGACGAAACCGTTTTCGCATCGCCCCGCGCCACCGCGAAGCTTCCTGGAAACGACGGCTGCGTGAATTCGTAGCGCTCCGTGTGGAATCCGGCGGGCGCGCCCGGGACCATCACGCCGTTGCCGCTCCCAATCACGGAATAGCCTTCGGGTACGGTGACCTTCAAATCCGACGTGAAGCGATCAATCGTGTAATCGTTCACCGGAAACCAGCGCGCGGGATACATCAGATACGCGACGTCCGGACCGATGGCCGCGAACTTGATGCCAAATACAGGCGATTCTTCCTGCCCGGAAAGCTTCCCCGCGTAGACAAACGTCAGTTTGGTGGACTTGCCGCGTTCGAGCGGCTTCGCCAGCGTGACGCGCACGCTGTTGTCTTCCTGATAGCGCGACGCGGAAAGCTGCGCTCCATCGGCATCCGTCACGCGGCTCAGCTCGAGCGCGTTGTTCAGTTCGAAGGTAACGGTAGATGCGTTGTCGACCGCGCTAAACGTGACTTCGGCCGTGGCGGAAAGCGTCTGCGCCGAGGGATCGACGCGCGCGTCGATCACGTAATTCTGCACGTCGATGCGCTGCTGTTGCGCTGCGCGCCGCTCCTGCTGCTGCGCGAACGCTGCCGAAGCCGCGCACATCAGTACCAACCCGAATCCTGCTGTTCGAAGCGTTCTTCCGAGCCGACTCATGATCTCTTTTCCCCGCCTGGCCTTCGCTCTCTCGCCATCACCCGCTCAATACACTCCGCTGCCTTTTCCATCGGATCGACATCGCTCGCCAACTTCGCGGCTACCACCGCCCACTCGGCCTTCATGGCCTCACGAGCCTTATCGTCCTCTAACAACCGGAGCGCTTCCGTCGCGATGGTCTCCGCCGTCATATCGCCCTGGATCAATTCGGCGGCAATTTTTCGCCCGGCTACCAGATTGACCATGGAGAGGAACGGAGCCTCTACCATCCAGCGTCCTAGTAACCAACTTAACTCGTTTACGCGGTAAAAGGTCACCATGGGGGTCCCGGACAGGGCGGCTTCGATCGTCACCGTCCCGCTGGCTGCCAAGGCCACCTCCGCGTAGGCAAGGCAATCCCAAGTGAATCCCTCTATGACTTGGATGGCCGCCGCGCGCAATGGTTCCGAAAAATTTGTCTTCTCGATGCCGAATCCGGATGGCAGGGCTAGTACATACTTCAGTTTCTGGTCTGGCGAACCAGGCTGCGAGGGAACCGAGTGGCCGGCATCAATGAGTCGGCTGCTATCAATGAGATAGGGGACGTGCCGCGCCACCTCGCCATGGCGGCTCCCCGGCAGCAGCACGACGATCCGGTCGCTTTCCTGGAGCCCGAACTTCGCGCAAAACTCCGCGCGGGACATCGACGGCTTGACGATCCTTGCCAGCGGATGCCCAATGAACGTGGTCGGGACCCCTCGGTCGTTGAAAAACTTTTCTTCGAACGGAAAAATGCACAGCAGCTGCTTGAGCACGCGGCTCATCATCTTCGTGCGTCCACTGCGCCACGCCCACGCTTGCGGAGCAATCACATGGACCACGGGAATCCCCAGCGCGGTCAGCTTTTTTGCCAGGCGAAGGTGGAAGCCCGGGTAATCGGTGAGAATCGCAATATCCGGGCGCTCTTGTTCGGCCGCACGAACCAGCTTGCGAAATTCGCCATAAATGCGCGGAATGTGCGCCAAAATTTCGACGATCCCGACCACGGCGAGAGATCGCTGATCGACGATAGTGCGCACTCCTGCCGCCTGCATGCGCGGCCCGGCACAACCAAAAAAATCCGCAGTGGGATATTTCCGCTTTAGCGCCTCCACCACGCGGAAAGCGTAGAGATCGCCCGAAGCCTCGCCCGCGGAGATAAAGATGCGCACAAGATTTAGTCTAGCGGGGTGAGTTGGCTTGGCGTTCGGTTTCAGCTTTGACGCGCTTCAGGCGGGCGAGGATTTCAGGCATCTCGGAGTCCAGGATGTCAAATTTCTCATTTGCGGTAACAATGCTGGAGTAGGTCCCTGACGTCATGTACTGATCTCGCAGATCATAGTGGAGAGTCTCTGAGTCCGGACGGAGCGTCAGCACGTACGCGGAAACGGTGTAGCGATGTTCACCGAAATGGACTTCCTCTGGCAAGATCACGCCGTCCGCAACGACGAATATGGGCGAAGGGGACAGGGATTTGTCCGTCATGAGTGCGTGTGCTCCCAGCTCAGACACCCACAGGTCTGAAGGCAATAGGTTTTCCACCTCCACTTCGCCTGGGCGCAAGATGGCGAAATGCGTACGGGATCCGCTGCCACCAAAGTTCTCACCTGCGGAGAACAAGATCGCCGATTGGCCGATCCCAATCTGAATCGGTATCAAATTCGGGGACAAGCCATAAATCCCAGTGCTCGGCGAGTAGCATAGCGGTTTAGGCGCTATATCAAAGCAAACTTGCGCGGATTCCTCGGGAAAGCCCCGGTCATCGAGCTTGGCCGTCACCATCGTGACGTGATGACCCATGAGCTCCATCACTATGCGCTCGGCCGGAGTCTGCCCGTAGACCCCGCTCGCCACAAGCGCGATCAGCAATAGCTGCATGATGGGCTCCGTCCGCCACGTGAGCATAAGCTTCCCTCGTTAGTCGTTCGCAGCTAACAAATCCGCGATCCGCATTTCCACGCGACCATCGGACGTCCGCAGCATGCCGTCGAGCGCCTCCAGATGTCCCTCGCGCGTGATGCGCCAACCGCGCCGCGTCGCAGGATCGAGTACCCAAATATTCGGCACGCCCATCGCCAAGTAATCGTCGAAACGCTCTTGCATGCGCGGGACGGTATCTTCGGGCGAGAGGACCTCGATGCAAATGTACGGAGGCTGAATGAAAATCTGCTCGTCGGGCTCCGGCAAATTCAAAACGCAGACGTCCGGGATGCGGAACCTCCGCGTGCTGACCTGAATTCGTTGTTCGACAAAAGCCGTGAGACGAAGCTCCTGGCGGCGGGCGTAAAACCAAAGAAGTACGGCGCCTTGTAGTTTGCTGTGATCTTTTTGTCCTACGTTACGTTCCAAGAGCACACCATCGACGTAGTCGCAATCGGGGCGATAGGTCGTCGTCAGGTATTCCTGCAGGCTGACAAGCGCGGCGGTGCTCATGAGGCCAGTGTATCCGCCGGCTTTGTGGGATGCAATCCCGTTAATGTTTCTCAATGAAAATGGCCGAAAATGCCCTGTTTTTACGGGTTTGTGCTTAAAATTCGTACATATACGCAACCTTACGGATCGCGTTCGCATCTTGTCTGGCATGACGAGCGAGTTCGTCAGGCAATTTCGGTAACAAGTTTTACCAACTCCAAGAAAGAGGACATCGAGAAATGAAGACACTTTTGAAAATCGTTTTGGCGGCTGCGGTTGTAACGGGCAGCGCGTTCGCGTTCCAGGCGGCTCCCGCAACGGCAACGAAGACCACCACCAAGGAGACCAAAGCTCCGGCTGCTGCAACCGCTCCCCCGACGGATGCCGATATCGCGGCGGCCACCAAGCGTGGCGACGTGTGGCTCAATGAGAACACCAAGGTCTATCACAAGTCCACGGATAAGGAATATGGCAAGACCAAGAAGGGCGCGTTCATGAGCGAAGCGGACGCGCAAAAGGCCGGCGGCCACCTCTCCAAAGAAGGCGCCGTCAAGACCAAAAAGACCGACAAGTAAGTGGTGCGAAAAGGGGGCAGCCGACAGGCCGCCCCCTTCTGTTTTTCTCGCACAGTCATTCTTTCAGTACAGACGACTGTGGTTCGTCGCGGGACCGCTGGTCGATGTATTTTCAGGCCGGATTCAGGCCCGAATGGTACCATAGAGGTTTCGGTACTAATCCCCAATCATCAAAATAAGGAAGGACATGCCTATGCCAAGTTGCAACAGGTTCGTTTTATTTTCTGCTTTCGCTTCACTCGCCATACTCCCGCTGATGGCGGATCAAATCGTGATGAAAAACGGCGACCGAGTAACAGGAGCCGTTGTAAAGAAAGATGGCAACAATCTGACCGTAAAAGCCGATCAACTCGGCGCGGTTGTACTGCCGTGGGATCAAGTCGCGTCCATTACCACTTCTGGTCCCATCAACGTCGTTTTAGCGAACGGCCAGAAAGCGAAAGCTCCCATTACAACCTCGGGCGCGATGGTTACCGCTGGATCCTTGAGCGCTGGCTTTCCGGATGTCAGTGTGCTCCGCAATGACGCCGAACAGGCCGCTGCGGATCGCTTGTTGCATCCTGGCTGGGCCGAACTGTGGGCGGGCAACGCCGGGCTTGGTTTGGCCGGAACCAAAGGGAACGCCGAAGCACTGACGTTCACCGTCGGAGCGAATGCCGCTCGTGCGACCAGAACCGATAAAACCACGCTCTACTTCAACGTCATCAAGTCTTCGGCATCCGTCGGCGGCGTGAACTCCCAGACAGCGCAGGCTGTGCGCGGTGGATGGACGTATAATCACAACCTCCACGACAGGATGTTCGTCGGTGTATTCAACGATTACGAATACGATAAGTTCCAGAACCTGAATCTGCGCTTCGTGGTTGGCGGCAACCTTGGGTATCACGTGATGAAGAAGAAGCGCAGCCAGCTCGACGCGCTGGGCGGTTTCGACTACAACCACGCCAGCTACTTCGGTGTGACGGGGTCTCCGGCCACCACCACGTCCTTTGCCGAATTCATGCTGGGCGACGATTACAGCTTCAAGCTGAACGGCAACACGTCGCTCGTGCAGTCGGCGCGCTTCTTCGATAGCATGAGCGACACTAGCGCGTACCGTGTAAATTTCGACGTGGGCGCCTCGACGAAGATTTCGAAGTGGCTCACGTGGAACCTGTCGCTGAGCGATCGCTACAACAATCGTCCGGCGGCCGGACGCAAGGACAACGACTTCTTGTATTCCACGGGAATCGGCATCACGTTCGCGCGATAGTCATAGAACTCTGTACCGATTCGAAAAAAGGGGCGGAGCGATCCGTCCCCTTTTTATTTTGCGGGCAGCGTTCAATTTACAATGGAACAAGTGTCTTTCGCTCCCGTCCCCGAACAACTCGAGTATTTGAAAAAAGGCTTTTCCGAGATCATCCGTGAGGAAGATCTGAAAGAGCGCCTGACGCAATCGGCCAAGACCGGCAAGCCGCTCCTGGTGAAGGCCGGCTTCGATCCCACCGCGCCCGACCTGCATCTGGGCCACACCGTGCTTTTGCGCAAGATGAAGCACTTTCAGGATCTCGGCCATCAAGTCATCTTCCTGATTGGCGATATGACCGGCTTGATCGGCGACCCCACGGGCCGTAATATTACGCGCCCGCCGATGACGCGTGACGACATCAACAAGAATGCCGAAACCTATAAACAGCAGGTGTTCAAAATTCTGGATCCTGCGAAGACCGACGTCCGCTACAACAGCGCGTGGCTGGAGCCGATGCGCTACGAGGACATCATCCGCCTGTGCTCGCACTACACCGTGGCCCGGATTCTGGAGCGCGACGATTTCACCAAACGACTGAAAGAAGGCACGCCGATTTCCATGCACGAGCTGCTGTATCCTCTCGCGCAGGGCTACGATTCCGTGGCGCTCGAATGCGATGTGGAACTCGGCGGGACGGATCAGAAATTCAACTTACTCGTCGGCCGCGAACTGCAGCGCACCTATAACCAGTCGCCGCAAATCGTTGCGACTGTGCCTTTGCTGGAAGGCACGGACGGCGTCGAGAAGATGTCGAAGTCCAAGAACAACTACATCGGCATCACGGAGCCTCCCAAGGTCATGTTCCGCAAGGTCATGGGCGTCAGTGACGACCTCATGTGGCGCTATTGGGAATTGCTCACCGACAAGACGCTGGCGGAAATCGCGAGCTTGAAGCAGCGCGTGCCGATGGAAGTGAAGATGGAACTGGCCGCGCACATCGTGGCGGATTTCCATTCCCAGGCCGAGGCCGCGCAAGCGCAAGAGGATTTCAATCGCGAAGTGAGGCAGGGCGGCGTGCCGGCGGATATCCGCGAGATCACCGATGGTATGGTTGTTGGACCGAACAAGATGCCGCAACTTCTGGTTAGCACGGGGCTTGCGAGCTCACGGACGGAGGCCGAGCGCCTGATCAAGTCCGGTTCTGTTGAGATCAACGGCCAGATCAGCAAGGATATGGTCTTCGCGGCCGCTGCCGGCGAAACGTACGACGTGCGTGTCGGCAAAAAATGGGCGCGATTTCACTGCGACCGCATCGAGTAAAAACCGAGCGAAAACGGATCGGGTCGTCCTGACCTCCGTTGATTGGGCACAATACCGGACACCTGTTTCCTGAGGCGCTAGCGGCCCTAGGAGCGCACGCCGCGATTTTCAGCACCCTACCCCCTAACCGAGGCCTTGCGATGCGTCCTGTTTTCAATGAGTTGATATGCGGTAACTTGTCGAACGCGCGGGACACGATTTGGCAAACAGGGGTGGCACCAAGCAGAAACTAGGGAGCAACGCTTCTTTCTATAGCCATGCTGCGCTACACTAGTAAAGTTCGGGCTGTGGCGCAGCCTGGCTAGCGCGCTTGCTTGGGGTGCAAGAGGTCCCGGGTTCAAATCCCGGCAGCCCGACCAGTAACTTCAACAACTTGTGTTGATGCACCCCTTTTCCTTTCCCGCACAATTCCCGCATAATTCCTCAATTCACTGCCGAACCGGCAGGCTGCACTGCTCCTAAAAGTCTCTGCTGTAGCCGCCGCACTGCTTGCTCTCGACGCTCCATTCCGACGATTGTGTACTCGCTCGTCATCGATGGCCGAGAATGTCCTGCCTGCGCCATTGCTTCGATCGCAGTGGCACCTTCCTCTTGGAGTACGGTTATGTTCTGCCTCCTGAAGGAGTGCCAACCGAAACCCTCAAAATAAAACCCGAGGGCCTTGGCTGCCGGACGAATCACGTTTTGGAGAATCGCCCGGTCGTCCATCGGTTCACCGTCTTGTTCGAACACGTACTGCTCCGGCTTTGCATTAGCCGGTCGGAGCAGTCGGTATTGCTCCAAAGGGATTCCAAGCGGCAAGGTCCGCTTGGCGCGTTCGCTCTTTGGCTCCCCAGTCTCGCCCCGGTAACCGCATCGATCCAAATGCAGGGAGCAGATGGTTCTTGATCAACGACACGTCTCGCTTCCTCCCTCCGGGTTCGAGGGTGACGGTGTGCTGCTTGGTATACAACTCCACAAAGTCCCGAAAAAGAATCTGATGCGGAATCGTGAAGACCTCACGATTGATCTGACGGATAACCTCGTCACGCAGTCGCAGGGCCTCCCGTTTCGTGATTTCATCGCAATTTCCAAGTGGGTGCCATACCTCCTTTCTTTCGATTTGATTCTTTCCGACCAGCACTTTTTGCCGGTATCGGATGTACCAATACGCCTTCGGCCCTTCTTGCCGAAGCACGCTCGGCATTTGATGCTCTCGTCGCGCCATTCGTTTTCCTTTGAATGGCTCGGCGAAGATTGGCTCGACACAAACGATACCATTCCCCGAGAGGGGTTGTGGAGTCGGGTTGCCGCACACCGTTCAACCCCTGGGACATGCGCTTGCCGCTCTGTGTCGGGTGCATGCGTGGTGGAACGATGTTCTCCTCGGTCTGCGTCCTTCCCTCCCCAACCTCCGCCGAAGGTTGCCCTTCTTTGTTCGGCTGGTTCACGGGTACTACGACGCAGTCCGACTGCTCCTGAACGTGCATGTCCGCCGTTCGGTTTATGGCCTTCGCGGACCGGTCTTGCTGTGGAAGCCAAGACGTCCAGGAGCCCTCTCGGTTCTCGTGCATGTTGTTTCTCAGCGTGCGCGGGTTCTAACGACTACGCAGGACCGAGCAATCCACTCGCGTTTAACGTGGCTGTTCGTGTTGCCTTCCTCCTCTCAGGATGGAGTCGGCGTCCTGAAACACGCGTTTTTCGAAGCTCAATCGCCCCGCCCACTGATGCCTCTATCTACGCTTCGATCGGCACCTCGCGATGCCGACCGCAAGACTCGAGGTCAGGATGGATTCGCTACTCTCCTTTCCCGTAGGGCTCTTTCATCCCCTACAACATGCCGGTTTATCCCGACGCTCCCTGGATGACGCGCGATCCGGTAGCTATTCCGCCAGGTTGGCCTCGGCGCAACTCGCCAATGTGCTGTTGCGAAGGCGCAACGGACGCTCCCGACAATACTCGATAACGGGCCGCGCTTGGAGCGTTCCGCTTGTCCGAAATGCGGACGTTACGGGCAAGTGGGCACTAGAATGCGCGGATTTCGATTCCGTGTTACCGTTCAGCTTACCGAAGCAATAGATGAATCCGCCCTTTCAGAAGGCGATGCGCTTGATGGGTGCGAGATGCGGTTCTACCACTGCAAAGCGAATGACTACGCCTCAGCGCAACGCGCGCATCGAGCAATCGGTGGCGCCATCGGCGGTGCCGCGGAGTGCGACGGTGCGGGCGAAAAGAAACAGCTGCAATGAATAGTCGGCTCTACTCGAAACGTAGTCGCGAGGTCTGGCTAAAGATGGGCAAGCTGGCTTGGTCGCAAATACCGCTCACTCTTCAGTCGCGTTTACGCGAGGGACTCGAACGAATCGCTCGTCTTCGAGAGCAAATCGGCGCGGCTGCCGCAGTCACTTCCATGCCGCCGGTCCAGGTTGTCCCGGAGTTGTGGTACGACGACGAGAGCTGTTGCGACGGCTGCGCTAGTCCACTTATCGTCAATGGGAATAGGATTTTCGGGTGCACTCTCCCAGCCCAGACGGCCACGCTCGAGGATGAGGACATTCTTCGGCGCGTGATGGTTCATGAGTTTTGTCATTGCTTTTGGTGGTCGGCCGACGAAGTAAACGCCAGGGATGCCGGTGTCACAACAACTGACACAAGCGGGCTTGATCAAACATCCGATGCTGACGACAGATCCCAAATGGTTGATCCGGGGGACTGGTTTGGAGCAATGGACGCCAACCGGATGATCTACCAAGGCAGCCCCGAAACGCTAAGGATACAGGACAACCTAAGGGGCCTCATTGGATGCCTCCCTCGGCGGCGTTCACCTCCGAAGAGGTTCACCGTGAAGACGGTCACCTTACCCAACGATATCGAAGCTCACGTGCGAAGGCTGAGGATGACTAGGCTCCCTCATTAAAGCGCCTATATAACGTTGTCGTTCCTCGGCCAGCGTGGCAGGGCCACCAACAGATCAAAACCGAGCTTCCATTCCGGCGCCACCGAGCGAGTCGGGCGCGAGACTTCCGATAATGATCGTTAACCCGGGGTTGAAAGATCGGCGCATCCACGCTCTCGATCACGACTGCGATTTGTGAAAAACAAAAAAAAACACGGCCACGCTGAGGGCACCAATCGCGTAGATCAGGGAGGAGAATAGCACCACGGCTGGAACCAGGCCCCGTCCCACGTTCAGCACGTTCAAAATGAAATCCCAAACCAGAAGCACCGTTACGAGAACCGTTCCGATCAACCCAAAAAGTGACGCAGTCTTGAGAGTCATGCTCGGAGTATGAGCGTTCGCAGCGCCGTGAGCAAGCGCCCCATTGCGCTTCTCAACATTGGAGGAAGGCGAGCCCCGCTGCGGCGGCCTTCAGCACGCTGCTCGCGTAAACGCAAACCCAGTGCCGGACGCCCCGAGCATCGACAAAACTCACTTTGTATTCACGAACAGGCATCGAAGGGACAGTTTAGTATCTTCGTCATTGGTTCGACTGCCAACGCTACCGATAACGCTGCATAGAAGTCAGAGCAACCGTCCATTACAAAAGCTAATGGACGATTGCCCGACGATCCGTGCACTATCCAGACATCTCATTTCTAATGCATTACTTACCTTGGAGTTCTGCAATTAGCGACGTGTGACGGCTATTTCCCGACCGGCACCTTGCGCTGCAACTCGTCGACGAAGTTCATAAGGAAGACGACGTGGTTCTGCGCCTCTTGCCCTTTTGACTCGATGGCGGGCATCAGCGCGACGATGCTTTTTCCGTCCGGCGCGAGAGCGAACTTATCCACGCTATTTACCATGCCCCGATCTGCTTACGCCCGGAACGCTGTTCGTCTCCACTTCGGAATGGTATTCACCTTCGCTCGGAATTGGAGTCATCCCGATCTGGGTGCTCGTGACGCCACTTCCAGTATTCGTTCTGCTCCTTGGCTTTGAGTTTGGCAAACTCGCGTTTCACATGATGCTTCTCTTCCAACCACTTTTGGTAGACGCGGTCCTCGCGGTCGTTCCACTCGTGGTCGTCCTTGTGTTCTTTATCGTGGTAACGCTTGGGATGGTCGTCATCGGCCTTCAGGACAGTCGGTAAAGTCGCAAGCGACGTCATCAGGACCGTCCCCAGGAAAGCCACTTGCGAAAACAAATGCATACATTCCCTTCTGTTCGTGATTGATCCTGCTTTCTCTTTCGCTTCACTTTTGATTTCAAAAGGTTCGCTTTGGATCTCATCCTTCTTGCTCGGTTTCATCGGGTTTCTCCTTTTTCTATGAAGTTCTTTCCGCTCGCCGATGCGTAAAGTTTCCGTCGCTGACGATCTTGCTCACCGGCGAGAGTTGTGCCATACGCTCGCGCCTGCTTCTGAACGAGCACGTGAAAGCCCAATCGCTTGACTTCTATCGTTGAAGCGCCCCGGTGCGACCTGATTGCAGCGAGGTATGGAGTAGAGAAAAGTAGCAAATAGAACATGCGGCCTCATTCATAGACTCTAGAACCTCTGGTAAACTTTGGCAGTCCGACTTCGCTAACAACCTTATTCAGCAGGAAGGCTGATACCGCGCGTGAACCTATCGATTCGCCATCTGTTGGCCTTTTTCCTTCAATTCGGTGTGTTCGGGCTTCTTATCCTTGCGATCGCGGATGATTCCTTTCTCTTCCTTCCCATCGGTAGTGATTTACTGATGGTGCTTCTGGTCGCGAGGCATCACGACCAACTCCCCGTTTACGTGCTAGGTGCAGCTGCGGGATCGACGATCGGCGTTCTCTTGCTGGATCTGGTTTGCCGGAAAGGTGGCGCGGAAGGCCTCAAGCGCCTGGTGAAACCCAAACTGCTCGGCTACCTGAAGCACCAGATGGAGCGACATTCCGCCGCGGCCTTAATCGTCTCCTGCCTAGCTCCGCCGCCGTTCCCGTTTGGCGCAGCGATCGCGGTTGCAAGCGCATTTCAGTATCCGAGGCTGCGCCTCCTGGTTCTGGTCTTGATCGCCCGCGCAGTTCGATTCTCGTTGGTCGGTTGGGCGGCCATCTATTTTGGACGCCACATCCTGCGCATCGCCGATTCACCCGAGTTTCTTTGGTTTATGGGCGGGTTCATCGGGTTTTGCTTGATCGGAAGCATTGTCTCGGTCATGCACTGGGTCCGCATTGGCCGTTCACACACAAATCCGAGCCGGAGCGCGCGCGGCAAAGTGTGAAAAAACGCACCCTGGCGCCTCGGGTATGTTTTCCTACGCCACGATGCTCTCCGGCTTGCGGCCTTACCGCGGGGCATCCACCCATTCTTGATACGCGGCATCGCATGCTCCCCGCCTTTTCCAACTTGCTGCTTGGGGAAACTAGGGGCCTCGCCCCGCATCACCCATGCAGTTTGGACCGGAACATGCTAATCAAGAGGTGGTCGACCACGGCCCAAGAACAGGGGATGTTCGACAGAAAAGGTCACAAAAATGAGACGAACGGGAACCGTAATCCATCGCGCCCTATGTTTGCTTTTGTCGATTCTTGTGTCGCCTTTGTCCTCCTACGGCTATACGGTTCTAACCCACGAAGCCATCATTGATTCGGTTTGGGATGCCTCCCTCCAGAAGATCCTAATGAAGCGATTCCCCAACGCAACGCCGGAAGAGTTGGACATGGCACATGGCTACGCCTACGGAGGCTGCATTATTCAGGACATGGGATATTATCCCTTCAGCAGTCGTTTTTTCAGCGATCTCACGCATTACGTCCGCAGCGGTGATTTCATTACCGCGCTCCTCCGGGAATCGAGCGATCTCAACGAGTACGCCTTTGCCCTTGGCGCACTGGAGCATTACGTTGCCGATACTGAAGGGCACAGCATTGCGACCAACCGTGCGGTTCCTATCTTGTATCCGGAGCTGGGGCGAAAGTTTGGAAAGGACGTGACCTACTGGGACAATCCGACGGCACACGTACGGACCGAGTTCGGATTCGATGTGCTGCAGGTTGCGTCAGGGCGATACGCCCCGGACAAATATCGAAGCTTCATCGGCTTCCAAGTGTCGAGGGACGTGCTTGAACGCGCGTTTAAGGATACCTACGGCATCGAAATGAAAGACGTATTCGGAAGCGTGACCCTGGCGCTGGGGACCTATCGGTATGGCATCCGTTCGATTGTTCCCGGCATGACTCGGGTGGCATGGAGCTTGAAGAAGGACCAACTCCAGAAAGAAATCCCCGGCGTCACGCGAAAGAAGTTTCTCTACAATCTTTCACGCTCCAGCTATGAAAAAGAGTGGGGGAAGGAATATCACAAGCCCGGTTTTGGCACGAGGGTTCTAACGTTCATTTTCAGATTTATTCCAGGGGGAGGGCCCTTCACGGCGCTCAGAATAGCCACTCCAACGCCTGAAGTGGAAAAACTATTTATGGCGAGTTTCAACGCCACCGTCGATCGCTACAAAGTGATGCTCGCCAATGTAGATGCGGGTAATCTTGAATTGGCGAACGAGAATTTCGATGTCGGCGGAGGCACGATCATGGGCAAGTACAAAGGAACCGATGAAGCGTACGCCAAGCTATTGGGGAAACTGGAAGACCGGAAGTTTGATGGCGTGGAGCCGGACCTTCGCCAAAACGTTCTTGCGTACTACAAGGACCTGAGCCCGACCATTCCAGTCAAGGCCACAAAGAAGGAAAAAGCTCAAGTCGCGAAGCTTGTAGAGCAGATCGATCGGCTGAAAGCAGCCGCAAAAGCGCCGGCCGTAGCGCCGCAAGCGCCTTGACGGCGATTGCCTTTGGCTAGTTGCGGTCCGCGTTCAGGACGAGTCACGAGGATTGACGCGTACGAAGAATCCGGCAAGCAGGAGCGCCCACGACGCTCCAAGCGAGATGCCGCTGACCACATCGGTTGCGAAATGAACGCCAAGGTATACGCGCGATGCGGCAACCATCAGAATGACCATGGACACAGCGATGAACAATGCGGCCCTTGCGCCGGAATGGTGCACGTGGCGGCCGGCAATGATGGCAGTCGTCAGGTACAGCGCGGAGGTGGCCGCCGAATGTCCACTGGGATAAGAGAAGCCCGACACGACGATGAGCTGCTGAGCCTCTTTCGGGCGAAGCCTTTCGATCATATCTTTCGTCACGACCGTGAGGATTGCGGCTCCCGTCGAAGCCGCGAGTAACTGAAGGGCACCCAGCCGATCGCGCAACACCAGCAGTACCAGAAAAGTGAAAGCAGAGAACACCACCACCAAAGTGACCGATCGCAGCGCGGTAACATCGACACTCACCGTGGTCAGCCACGGAGTCCGGGCTTTTACCACGGCGCCCAGGATCACATTGTCCATGGCGCCGACCTCCCCTTCGATCAGCTCTCTGGTAATGCGGAGAAATATACGGAGCGCAAGCGCGGCACCTCCCAGCCAGAGCGAGAGGCTTCCGGCACGGGCAGAGAACCCACGGGTAGAGAACCCACGGGTAGAGAACCTGGGCTGTGTGAAGACTTTTGACTTCATCGCGCGGCCGGCGGATCCTGGTCGGTCGGGATTCCAACAATATGCCGATAATACGCGGCCGCCCGGTTGATCGTAGAAGCCTCATTCCCCCCGATCAGCCGATTGGCGTTTTTTCCTGTGCGCATGATGCTGTAGTAGCGCCAAACGTCAGCGGACTCGCGATCCAGAAAGTAGATCGATTGCATCTCGCCCGGGTGAAGGATCGGCACCAGGAGATATCGCATCGTGCTGACGTTCTCAATGTCGAATACGAGACGGTCCACTGTGGCTTCTACAATATGAAGGCGATAAACTCCCTTCCCCGAAAGATTATCGACCTGTTCAAAGTAGAGCACAGAGCCCTCCTTCATTTCGCCGGGCGCGAAATCCTGACGGTGTTGCGATGACAGCGCGCCGGTCACAGCATGGGCCTCCGCGATGAGCGTCCGCCATTGTTGATGCGTGGTAGACCAGTAACGCATGCCCCCAAATCCCGACACAGAACCGATGTGGCGCAGCAAATCCTTCGTTTCCCTCGCGTCCTGAAATCGCGCCACTATTGTTACCAAAGTCGTAAAGCCCGCTGCCGTCCAACCGGTGCACGCCGGCGGCTTCCAGTCACTCCCGAAGTCAGACTTGCTCCAGGGCTTCACCGTGGCTCCATCTCCCAATCCGGGATAGGCCGGCACAGGTTCCGTGGTTCCGCATGGCGGCTGCGGTCCGGACTGCCCGTATGCGCGTGTCTGACACAGTAACAGTGCCGCCAGAAAAAGCCAAGTACAGCAGATCCGGATCCAGTCAAAAATCATACGAGATGGATTGCACGCATACGGCCACCATAGTAGCTGGCGGGCAAATGAGCTCAACACAGCAGACCTCAGCCTCTTCGAGAAGCCCTATCGGGCTGGCGGGAACCCGGCACCTCTCGACCGGTCTATCCTGCGGTCCTTCGTCTTGCGTCCGCCGAAACACCCATGCCCTGTTGGGCCACAGCCTAAGGCAGCCTGTATCCCGAGTAGGTGAGCACCCGCTCCACAACGAGACTTTTCACCAAGAGAATTTTAGCGGCCGCTCGCACCTCGACCTGCTCCGGCGCCCAGATCGTCCCGTCAACGCGTGTCTGCTCCATCGTAATGTGTGAACCGGGCAGGATGCGGGCGACGAATAATCCTATCGAGATCGGCTGGATCACCTGACCATCAACCTTGATCCACCCGTGGTCTTGCTTATCGACCCAGAGTTTGCCCTGTACCTTGGAAAACATTTTGCCGTACTTGCCTTGGGCTAAATAGCCGGGGTGGGGCGTCGCTTGCAGTATATAAGCAGGCCTGCCGCGAACTACTTCTTCACCGACCAGATGAAAGTCGAAGGCCTTAGGCACTTCCCGGACCAGTGAAGCGTTCTCCTCCTCCTGGTTGCGTATTCGCTCGGCTCGCTGCTGTGGCGTTTCGCGCTTCAGCTTGTCCAGCTTCTCGTTCTGTTTCCTTTCCTCCTCGGCGGAAGGAGGCTGCCCGTTGCGCTCCACGAGTTGCTCGAATGGAACGCCGTCGACCAATATCGTTTTCGAGAGATTGATATCCTCCGACTTCACACGCCCCGCCAAGTCCCGGCGCCGGCTCTCGTCGCGCTTGAAGTACGTATAGCGGAGCCGCACCTGCCAATGCTGCTGTGTCGCCGCGATCGATGACTCCATGATCTGGCGGGCGTCCGGTACGCCGGTTTGATCCTGCCCTTGGGCCTGAAAGTGAAAGGCGAGAGCCGCGAGCACGATAACGACTTTTCCACGCTCGCTGATCTGCACTGTTCAGAGATCCCTGCTCACATTCCGGGGGACTGCGCTCAATTCTATCATCGACCGAGTGACCATATCCGGTCACTCGATGTCCCGCACCATCCGGGATCTGCTGTTTCTAGCCCCATATGAGCAGTGGCCTTAAAGATGCTCAGTGAGTATGCAGGAGCAGGACGTTGAATAACATTCCCTGTTCAACAGACTGCTAGGCTCCCAAAGGAGGCCGTTGTGAACAAAATACTTGGAATCATTCTGGTCGTCGCGGGTTTGTTCGGTCTTGCGTGGGGAGGCTTTACGTACACGACTACAGAAAAAGTCGTGGACATCGGACCAATTCACGCCACTCGCGAAAAGAAACACGATGTCCCGTTCTCCCCCATCGCCGGAGCCATTGCGCTCGTAGGTGGCATAGTGCTGTTGGCGACAGCCAAGAAAGACTAACTTCAGGGTCGCCGCAACCACTAGGCGCGGCAGAAAGTAAGGCTTGTCATGTTGATCTTAATTATCATCTTGATTTTGTTGTTCGGAGGTGGAGGTGGATATTACGGTTACGGCCGTTGGGGTGCCGGCGGTGGCGCGGGCATCGGATTGGGAACAATATTATTGATCCTCCTGATCGCTTACATGCTCGGCTTGTTCCGCTAATAGCGAGGAAGCCCAGAGTCTGTCTTGAGGTCCCGTCCAGCGCGTTGCGCGCTGGACGGAGCAGCCTTAGCCCCGCCTGTTGCTTGGGTTCCGAAAGAAACCCCGCGTCATGCTGCGCTGATTTGGCAGGATCGCAACTCAATTAAATACGTACTTTCGCGATTCTTTTCGAAGGTGTTGCAACTGGGAGTGAACGTGCCCTGCTTTATGCTTCTCGCGGTCTTGCTTTTTCCCCGCATTGCCCTTGTGTTGATGTGGCTATTTTCGAACTATCTGCAACGCGCATTCCATAGCGGGTTGTTGCTGCCAGTGCTCGGCTTCCTTTTCCTGCCGCTCACAACGATCGTATACGCGTGGGAACTGAATAGCGGCATGCCTGCAGCGGGCATCAATCTTGTCTGGCTTCTGATCGCGGTGATCATCGATCTCGGCGGGTTGGGCGGGGGAGCTCATCGCCAATCGCGGCGTAATTGACTAAGGCCATCAAGACGCGAATCTTGTGTTGCTCCGCCGTATCAAGCACGAACGGACCTGTCCCCAAGGGAGAGACGGGGATCCCTCTGGGCCGCTGCTGGACCGTCAAGAATGCGGCGAACAGCAGCGACATCGCAAACCAAGCCGCTTTCGTAGCGGGTTTTGTTCGGCCTCGGAGCCTAACCGGGGATAAACATGCGTACTGCCGCAGCGGTCATGATGGCAGTCGCGATCCAACCCAAAATGATGATTGGCCGTCCCATTGTGTAGGCGCCCATCACCGCCTTCTTCGAGACCAGCAGGATAATTACGACCATGAGTGGCACCGCCACAACGCCGTTAATCACCGCACTCCAGAACAACGCTTTCATCGGACTGATCGGCGAATACTGGATCACAAGTCCGGCAAGCACGCTTACTGCAATCACACCGTAGAAGCCGCGGGCATCCGTCGCCTTCCGGCCCAGGCCCCACTTCCAATCCATCGCCTCGGATAAAGCATAGGCCGCAGAACCCGCGAGCACTGGCACGCCGATCAGTCCGACTCCAAGAATACCGAGAGCGAAGAGAAGGAATGCGAAGTTGCCGGCGATCGGTCGAAGTGCGGTGGCCGCCTGAGAGGCCGTTTGAATGTCGGTAATTCCCGCGACATGCAGGGTGACTGCCGTCGCCAGAATGATGAAATACGCAGTGAGATCGGAGTAGAACATTCCGCTCCACGTGTCCCACCGAATGCGCCGGAGTTCGGACCCAGCCGCGCCTGGATCGCGTACAAGCGGGACCGAGCCCGGTTTCTCCAACATGTCCTCGACCTCTTCGGAAGCCTGCCAGAAAAAGAGATAAGGACTGATGGTCGTACCAAAAACGCCCACAATCACGGCGGCCGCCGTCGAAGTCATCGCGAAGCTGGGCCAAAATGTGCGCACTGCGACCTGCCCCCAGGGCACGTGAACCGTAAATAACACCGCCGCATAGGCAAGCAGGGAGAGGGTGAGCCATTTTAGAAAGTGAACGTAGCGGTGATAGGGGATGAACACCTGCAGCAGGAGCGTCGCGAATACGAACACCGCGGTCATAAGATGGCGATTGAAGCCGGTGACAAGTTCCGCGACTTCCCCCATGGCGGCAACGTCAGCGGCAATGTTGAGCGTATTGGCTACCAGCAACAGCAGAACGACCCCATGCAAGACAATCGGCGGGAACGCTGTCTTGATATTGGCGGCCAAACCCTTGCCCGTGACACGGCCGATACGCGCACACATCGACTGAATGGCCGCCATCAACGGGAAGCACAGCGGCATCGTCCATAGCATGTCGAGGCCGAACAGAGCACCAGCCTGAGAGTAAGTGGCAATACCGCTTGGATCGTCGTCCGCTACGCCGGTGATCAGGCCCGGTCCGATTCTAGACAGTGGGTGCTCTTTCAGGCGTTCCCAAAAGATCTGAATGGCATTGACGCGGCGTGGTCCCGTAACTCTGTTTTGTGAGACTGGCATGCAATATCAAATTCGGTTAGGGGTCCAACTGACCGTAGATTTCCGTGTGGCGTTGTTAGCGACCACCGTAGCACATGCCGAGCTTACTCAAGGATTTCGTTGCAATCCGACTTTTCGCCGGCGCAGAGCGGCGTCTGCTTGATCTAGCATCCTTTACCCGATCAGAAAATGGATAGCGCTTGTAGCACGCTAGATGTCTATCGGAAGCGGCCCGGCGGACTAGCACGGAAGAGGAGACGGGCTTTGAAAAAGATTAGCACTGCAAAAATCAAGAACCAAGCGGCAAAGAAGAAGGTGACGATCGGGATGGATCTGGGAGATCGATCGAGCCGTTACTGTTTGTTGGATGAAGAAGGGGTGGTGATCGGTGAAGAGAGCCAATCCGCCGAGCCGTGGATTTTCTTTCCCGCACAATTCCCGCAGTTTTCCCGCGAATATGATTTACGGGAGTTGTTTGTTTGCAATGGGAATGGGAAACGATGCGATCACGGTGTTGTTTTTACTTGGGGTGCAGAAGGTCCCGGGTTCAAATCCCGGCAGCCCGACCAGTAACCTCAATCCTTTACCTGCGGTTTTCCCGATTCCGAGAAAGCCGCAAGTTGAAGATCCTCTGTAAAGCTCGTATTTGCCGATTCTGGTTCCCGACGATTCCACCGAACACGTGCTTATTCCCCGCGCAAGGACCGTCCGCGCTAGTGGCCGTGGGCTTCGAGGAAACGTTCCACTTCAATGGCCGCCATGCAGCCGGCTCCGGCAGCCGTGATGGCTTGGCGATAGACGCGATCCTGCACGTCGCCGGCGTGGAAAACACCGGTAATATTGGTCCGAGCGCCGCCATGCGAAACGATGTAGCCATCGGGATCGAGATCCAGTTGGCCCCCAAAGGGCTGCGTGTTGGGCACGTGTCCGATGGCGAGGAAAAAGCCGTCCACGTCCTGATCCCAGACTTTGCCCGTCACGGTATTCCGCAGCTTGACGCCGGTGACCATGTTCTGGGTGACGTCGAAAATGTCCTCGACGACCGTGTTCGTCAGCATTTTGATCTTGGGATTGGCAAGCGTGCGATCGAGCATGATCTTCGAAGCGCGGAATTCCTCGCGGCGGTGAACCAGGGTCACTTCGCGGCCGAAGCGCGTCAGAAAGTTGGCTTCTTCCATCGCGGAATCTCCTCCACCGACGACCATAATGTTGCGGTCACGGTAGAAGGCTCCATCGCAAGTGGCGCAGGAACTGACGCCATGGCCGATCAACTTCTGCTCGTTCGGTAGTCCGAGCCAGCGGGCCGAAGCTCCGGTGGCGACGATCAAGGCCTGGCACTCATGCCATTCATCGTCAATGTTCAGGCGGAACGGACTGCGGGAGAGATCGGCTTCCTGGACCTTGCCGAACATGTATTCGGCGCCGAACTTTTCGGCCTGCTTCTGCATGTTGGCCACGAGATCCGGGCCCATGACGCCTTCGGGGAATCCAGGGAAATTCTCAACTTCGGTAGTAATGGAAAGTTGGCCGCCCGGCTCATGACCGATGACGACCAGTGGGTTAAGACTCGCTCGGGCTGTGTAGATCGCGGCAGTATTGCCCGCACAGCCCGAGCCGAGGATGATCACGTTTCGCACGCTTTATAGTAACAAGCGGGCGATAAGGGCTGTTAGTTCTTGGCCGCCTTTTTCCGGCGACGGAGGGAGCCGAGGCCGATCAAGCTGCCACCGAGTCCCAAGAGGGCCGCGGAGTTGGGTTCCGGAGTCGCCGTCGAAGGAGCCGTAGTGACGAACTCCTGCATGCAGCCGCTCTGGGTCAATCCGCCGGTGGCGGTGCAACCGGAGCGGTAGTCCGTGTAAACCGTGACGGTGTGGTTCGACATGAAGGACGCGTAGTTGGAAGCGGCCAGCGACAGGTCGGCCGTGCACGTAGCGTCCGCGCAAGCTTTCGTTCCGGTGATGGCCCAGATGGCGTACTGGATTTCGTTGTTGCCGCCGTAGGTGTTGGTACCGGTTGTCGTGTTGTAGAGAGAGGTGAGGAAGCCGGCTTCTTCGTAGTGAGTCAAGTTGTCGTTACGGGTCTGGGTGATAGTACCGGAGCCGACAAACGTGTTGACGTTGATCGTGTAGTTGGTGTTGTAGCTGAAAGTATCAGAATCATCGACGTAGAAGACGGTGAATTGGGGGCCGCCATTCAACGTGGCATTAAAACCGCCGCCGCCGCCGCCGGCAGAGAAATTCAAACTCGTGACATCGAGAAGGCTCGTCGCGGACGCAGTTACGCCGAACGCGATCAAAAGAGTGGGAAGTGCAAAGCTAAGTAGTTTTTTCATAAGTGTCATCCTCCTGTGGACAGATGGAGAATCTCATTCCGACAGGAGGTTGACCTATAGGCGGACGGTACTTACCGTCCTATAGTTTTGGTGGGGAACTGGTCCATGATTCGGACTAGTACTGGGAAACGGGAAGCTAGAAGAACAATGAAATCAATTGGTTAGTGAGGAAAGCGAAGACGTAGGCGAAAACCGTCATGTAGGCAAACTGAATCGCTGGCCAGCGCCAACCGCCGGTTTCACGGCGGACGACGGCTATGGTGGACATGCATTGCATGGCGAAAGCGAAGAAGACAAGCAGCGCCGCGGCACCGCCCGGTGTAAGGTCGTGACGCAGAGCGGCCTGCAATCCAACCGATTGCGAAGTGCCCTCGATTCCGTAAATCGTGCCCAGGGTTCCGACGATCACTTCGCGCGCCGCGAGCGACGTAATCAGGCCGATGCCGATCTTCCAATTAAAGCCGAGCGGGCGGATCACAGGCTCCACGGCGTGGCCGATCATGCCGGCAATGCTGTGCCCGATTTCGGGAGCTTTGCCGTCGTGCAGAGGAAGATTGGAGAGGATCCACAACACCACCGCAACGCCTAAAATCACGGTTCCGGCGCGGCGCAGGAAGACACGTGCGCGGTCGAGCAAGCGCAGGCCGATGGATTGCAGGGTAGGCCAGCGATAGGGCGGCATTTCCAGCACGAAGGGTGCTCGCGCACTTTTGAGCACGGTGGATTTCAGCAGGCGAGCGGTCACCACGGCGGCCAGGAAGCCTAAAACATACAGGCCTAGCAACGCAGCGGCGCGCGTTCCAAAGAACGGTCCCAAAAGCGCTTTTTCGGGGATAAACGCAGCGATCACGAGCGTATACACGGGCAGACGCGCCGAACAGGTCATGAACGGGGCAATCAATATAGTAGCGATGCGGTCGCGCTTGTTCTCAATGGTGCGGGTCGCCATGATCGCGGGAACTGCGCAGGCATAGGCGGAAAGCAACGGGATGAAGCTCTTCCCTTGCAGGCCGATCCTATACATGGTGCGATCGGCGATTAGCGCAGCGCGCGCCAGATAGCCGGAATCTTCCAAAATTCCGATGAACAAAAACAGCAGAAGAATCTGCGGAAGAAACACAACCACAGAGCCCACGCCGCTCCAAATGCCGTCGACTACGAGAGACCGGAGGGCATTGTCGGGCAGGGCGGCTCCCATCCATTTACCGGATGTTTGAATGATGTCCTGGACGGCGTCCATGAGTGGGCGCGCCCCGGTAAAAATGGTTTGAAAGACGCCGATCACCACCAGCAGAAACACCAGCGGCCCCATGACGGGATGCAGGAAAATGGCATCCAGGCGACGGGTCCAAATCGGTGGCGCGGGCGCGCGATATTGCGTCCTGCGGCCAATGTTCGACGCCCAGTCCCGCGTCTTCGGCACATCCTGGATCACGGGTAATTGCAACAGCGGCGGCTTTGGTTTGATCCCGAGTGTCGCGCCGGAGAGGAACTCGATCACTTTGTTGAGACCCGTGCCGTGAGAGGCACTAATCAGGGCAACGGGAGTCCCCAGTTGATTGGCGAGCTCCACGACGTCAACCTTGCCGCCGCGGCGATCGAGATCGTCGGCCATGTTGAGCACGATCATCGTGGGCAGGCCAAGGCTCAGGATGGGCGCGGCGAGCGCGAGATGACGGCCCAGGTTGGTGGAATCGAGGATCAGCAGCACGGCGTCAGGCCGCGGCAGATCCTTCATTTGTCCTTTGAGGACATCGTGCGTCACACGTTCGTCTTCGGTACGCGGCTCCAGGCTGTAGACGCCGGGGAGATCGATGAGAAAGACGTCGCGGCCAATATCCAGACGCATGCGTCCCATGCGGTGTTCCACGGTGACGCCCGGGAAGTTCGCGACCTTTTGATGCAGCCCGGTGAGCCGATTAAAAAGCGTGGATTTACCGGAATTCGGAGGGCCTACCATGGCCACGACATGCCGCGTCCGTCCGCTGGTGGGCGGCGGCAGAGTGGCGGTAGTATCGTGACATTCGGCCATAACGAATCAACACATACAACAAGTTCAACGGAGGATCAGATGGCGGGCGGTTTCGCGGCGCAACGCGATTTCCGAGCCGTCCACTTGATAGACGCGCGGGTCGCCCCCGGGAGCAGAGCGGGCCGGAACCACCGTGTGACCAGGGAGGAATCCCATCTCCATGAGACGGCGTGCATCCGGCTCCGGGAGATCGATGCGGTCCAGGATGCCCGATTCGCCGCGCCGAAGGCTGGTGATCGGGTTGCCGGTATGACTACCTTGCGGCTTGTCCTTATTGACACGCACTTGCATCTGAGAACTAGTATCGTCGACTGCTCTGTCGGGTATCAAGCAAACGGTTTGCATCTGGGACCAACTTATTAGGCCTTCGTCGTAACTAGGACCAACTGGGTCCAGTATACAACATTCAGGACTGAATTGGTCCACGATGCTGTATCGAAGGGTCGCGCGAATCGCTATCTCCTAGAATCGGAAGTACAAGAACATCTGCTGCTTGGGCAGGCTGAGAACCGTGGACGCAATGGCGGAGACCAGCAAAACCCACATGACCCATGGATTCCAACGATTTGTCAGCGCCGTTTTTGTGATCGCAATTCGAGTTTCCACGAGATGGGCGACGGCGGTGAGGCCAATAAAAGCCACCGCCATCCATTCCGGTGTGCTGAAACCAGCGTAAAACGGACCGGTCGTCAGGGAATGAACGAACGTGCGCGCGTCCGACAGATGATCCAAGCGGAAGAGGATCCAGCCGAGGGCCGCCAATTGCTGCATCAACAAGATGGAACAAAGGGAGCCGAATTTGTTTTGCGGCGCATTCTTGGGTGTCCGCTGATCGCCGCGAATGCCGTAGTAGACGGCCAGCAGAACGCCGTGATACAGGCCCCACAACACAAACGTCCAGCCGCTGCCATGCCAGATGCCGCAGATCAACATCGTGATCATGAAATTGACGTAGGCGAAGATCTTCTTCTTCGAACGTTGCCCTGGAAGCGAGAAGAAAATGTATTCGCGCAGCCAGTTGGAAAGTGAAATGTGCCAGCGGCGCCAGAAATCGGCGGGATTCTTGGAGAGATACGGCCAGTTGAAATTTTCGGGGAGCTTGTAGCCGAACAGCCGCGCGACGCCCAGCGCGATGTCCGTGTATCCCGAAAAATCGCAATAGATCTGCACCGTGAACGCGTAGGTAGCGAGTAGAATCCGGCTGGGGTTGGTGTGAAGGTCGCTGAAAACAGGGTCCACGACAGCGGCGAGGTTGTCTGCGATCACGAGCTTCTTGAACATACCGAAGCAGATCAGTACGAGCGCTTCCCAAATCGCCGCCGAGCTTGCTGCAGCGCGTTTCGCAAGCTGCGGAAGAAACTCGTCGGCGCGAACGATGGGTCCCGCAGTGAGCCGCGGGAAGAAACTCATGTAGAGCGAAAAGTCCAGGATGCCTACGGGCTTCCCCGCGTTATCGCGATAGCAATCCACAATGTAGGCGATGGCTTGCAGAGCGTAGAAGCTGACGCCGATCGGCATGGGCATCATGCGCGTCTTGGCATAAGTTAAGCCGGCAACGCACAGCACGACGCTCCCCAACATAAGGGCGATGCGCCGCGCGCCGCGCACTGAATTTCCCGCAAAGAAGCTGAGCAGCGTGTAGGCGGCCAGCAGCGCTACGTACGCGAGATTCCAACTGGCGTAAAACGCGTAGCTCGCGATGGTGAGTAAGATCTTGCGCGCCGTATTTTGGCGCACGAGCAGCCACACAAGCCACACGCCGAGCACGAACGCCCAGAAAGGAAAGGTGTCAAAGGACACGGCTGCGCACGTACTCCGTAAAGATTTCGCCGCCCTTGCGATTCAAGTGCACGGTGTCGAGCATCATGCTGCAATCGACATCGAGCTTAGGCAAATACGTGGCGCCGGGAACGCTCTGCACCAACTGCTGCACGGTAGTAGAAAATTCCTTGCGATACGCGTCGGGATATTGATCGAAGTCCGGATCCCAAAAAGGAGCTTCTGTGACGAACGCGGTCATGTGACGCTCCTCAATTTCCGCCAACAGGCGACGCAGCAGTTCCTTCTTATGGGAGTTGATCTGCAATGCCTGGTGCACGCGCGGAGCATAGCCAGTTTTTAGGCGCGCGACATCCGGCAAGAGAGGATTGTTCTCTGTCGTGAACTTGTCGATGGTTTGATCGAGCTCGCGCAGCGGACCCGCCTGGCAAATGGAGAACTTGTTGTCAGTTTCGATCATCGGCGATTCGCGATTGAAGCTGCGGATCCAATCGTGAATATGTTTGGCCTCAATGAGCCGACCCATGGGATGCGTCACGAAGTCACGCAGCTCCGCGCGAAATAATAAGGGGCGACCGATCACGGCCTCGGCGTAATCCATGTACTGGCGGGGCGAGGTCGCATAGGGAGCCAGGCGGGGAAGATCCGTTGTATCGACGACGGTCTTGAGCATGGCGAGATCGTTCAACAGAAAATCGAACTGCGTGGTGCTGATGATTTCCGGCGTCAGCATGATGACAACGGAGCGCGGATGAACTCCCGCGTTCAGAGCAGTTTCGAGCATCCGTTGCCACAGGAAAATCCAGCCGCTGGGGACGCCAAGATTCAAGGCCACCGCTCCCGAGGCATGCGACTTGAACCAGTTGGGCCGAAATCCCTCGGCGGCAGTGGAATTGCCGAGAACCACGACGCTGGCTTCCGGATGCACACGCGCCTGCGCCAAACTCCATTCCACGGTGAACGATGCGCTGTCGTTCGAAAGCAGATTCGCGTAGCCGCCGAAATAGAACACGAACGCCGCCAGGGCCGCAGTGGCGATCAAGAGTGCCACGCCCGCGTACCACCAGACGCCGCGAGAATTTGTTGGTGAGGCCGAAGGGGTCATTCATTAACGACAGGCGGGCGTCATTTATAAAAGCTTACCCGATAACGACCGCCGCGTCGGAAGATTACTCAATGGAGAACGCCAACAGCACATTGCCGCGAATGCCGCCGAAGCGCGAATAGCCGGAGTTCACGAAGAGCATTCCGTTGACAATCACGGGCCCGGGGCCATCGATCGCGCCTCCTTTGCCCGTAACGCCGTTGACCGTTTTGTAGTCACGCACTGTGTCGAAATCCCACAGGATGTTGCCTTCTTCCGTGGAATACGCCCGCAGGTGGCCATCCATCGAAGGAGAAAACACCACGCCGGGAATCAACGTGAGCGCAGCAGATTGCGCGGGGCTGCAATTGGGACGATCACCACACGGAGCGGGATCCTTGTGCCACACGCGCGAGCCATCGCCGACGCGCAACGCCGTGAGTCCGCCGCCTTGCTTGGGATCGAGGCCATTCAAGCTGGTTGCGACCGCGGCATCGGAGACAGCCGCATAGACGTTCTGTCCGTCGGTGGCCATGCCCCATTGCACGCCGCCAATCATGCCGCCTTTGCCGACGCGTTGTTGCCAGACGATCTCGCCTTTCTTTTCTGGATCCAGCGCGTAGACCACGCCGGACTTTTGTCCTGCAAGCAGAAGCTCGCGGCCTTGCGCAGTCTTCACCAGAATCGCGGACGAACCGAAATCGTAATCGGGACCATTTTCTTCCGGGCAGCTTGCCGTGCGTGTCGCGGCGCTACATCCAGAAGTGAACGCGTCGCGCGGCGTGGTCTGCTTCGACCACACGATGTGCCCGGTCTTGAGATCGAGCGCAAGAATCGCATCGCTGGTGTCTGCCGCAGGCGAAGAGTAGCTATCGCCGGTGGTGACGTACAACAAGCGACGCTTCAGGTCGAGCGTCGGCGTAGACCAAATGCCCGCGCCGGAGGGTCCATAGATGGGCTTGCCATCGGAACGCGTGCCGACTTGCTTCGATGGGGTAGGAATCACGTAGCTCTTCCATGCGATAGATCCGTCTTTCACGCGCACGGCCGTGATGCTGCCGCGAAACGTACAGCATGGATAATCCAGGTTGAGCGCGCGAGTTTCTTCCCATGATGCGGCGGGGACGTAAGCGATGCCATCGTGTATGAGCGCCGCTCCGGTGAGACGCGTGGCCTCGTGCTGCTCGATCTTTTTCTTCCAACGCAGCTTGCCGGTTTCCGCTTCGAGCGAGTAAACCCAGCCGGTGAGATCGCTGAAGACGAGCGCGTGTTGATTGCCCACGGGAGCAATCGCGATCGCCGTGCGCACGGGTCCCGTGGCTTGATAGGCCCATTCGATGCAACCGGAATCGGCACGCAGAGCGTGGATTGCGCCGCCGGCAGAGCCGACGAACAAGTGGCCGTCGAATACGGTGGGTTGCGCAAACGTCGTAACGTCGCCATCGAAACCGAAGGCCCACTTCAACTTGAGCTTGCCGACGTTCGACAGCGTGAGCCCGCCGAGCTCGGGCGGCACATAGCGCGCGTTATCGCTCGTGGGGCTCCAACCGTTCCAGATGAATTTCGCGGAATCGTTCAATTTGATCGTACGGTCTTTGCAGAAGGCCTCGGGCGGAGGTGCAGCATCAGCAGTGGCTTTGCCTAAATACGCCGCGACCGCTTCGCGCTCCGTGCGATTCATGGGATAGGCGATGGAAATCATCGCGCCCATGTCGAGCGTCCGCAAAATGCGCGCGGGCGTCATGCCGTTGAGCGCGTCCTGGGGAGGAATGCGCTCGCCGCCGCGATCGTGACACGTGGCGCAGCGCTGTTTATATTGCGCTTCGCCTAGAACAGGATCGGCGGCAGAGGCCAAAGCCGCTGCCGCGCAGATCAGGAGTGTGGTTCGAAAGAGCACGGCGCTACTTCGCCGGATGCAGCGTCAACTTCTGCACGCGCCAGTTGAGGATCTCGGCGACGTACAATTCGTTTTCCGAAGGGCACGCTATCTGATGGATCCAGCCGAACTCCTTCGCTTGGCGGCCCACGTGGCCGAGCTGACCAACCAGCTTGCCATCGAGCGTGAACTTGTACACGCGGCCCGGGAACGAATCCGACGTGTAGAGATACTGCGTGGGTCCGGGCGTGATGCAGACGGTCCACGGAGCGCCGGGTTTCATCGTATTGTTCGCGGCGTTCATATCGGGAAGGTTGCCCATCCACGGCATCAGTCCCGGAGGCGCGGTGGTGTCGATCGTGATCTGGCGCAGTAACGTGCCTTTCGGATCGAACACCTGGATGCGGCGGTTGCCGCGATCGGCCACATAGATGTTGCCCTGCGCGTCATTGGCGATTCCGTGCACCGTGTTGAACTGGCCGGGGCCCGCGCCGGGCGTGCCGAAGGACGTCTTCCACGCGCCGTTCTTATCGTAAACGGCGACGCGCGAGTTCACGTAGCCATCGCTGATAAAGATGTCACCGTCGAGATTCCACGCGACGTCCGTGGGCTGGCGGAACTGGCCGGGCACGGCGGGAGCCGGCGGACGCGGATGCTCCCACGGCTTGGCCTCTTCGTCCGACGCTTCCTTCTTGCGGCCAAAGACCATCATGACGCGGCCTTCGGGATTGAATTCGATGATCATGTCGGAGCCTTTGTCGATGGCCCAGATGTTGTCGTTCTTATCGATGCGGACGTCGTGCGCGTAGGACCACGCGTAGAGGTTCTTGCCGATCTCGCGGATGAATTTTCCGTCGGGTCCGAATTCGAGCAGCTGCGCGGCGGCGGCTCCGTAGGCGGGTCCCGAGGTGTTGCCGCGGTTGAAGACGAAGATGTGCTTCTTGGAGTTGATCGCAACGCCGGAAGGCTCGCCCAGGTACATGTTGACGGGGAGCTTCAGGAAGTTGACGTCGCCATCGAAGGGAATTTCAGGGACGCTCTGCGCGAATGAGCTTGGTGCAAACGCCAGCGCAGCAAACACGGCGACGGCGGATAGACGGGATAGTTTCATAGGTCTCCTTATAGAGATGGACACGGACTTGGTCGGGAATCCAACTGACTAAGATATCAAAGCCACGACGCCCAAGCTTGAGCCGCTTGAGGCGACCGGAGAGAGCGACCCCGCGCGTCCGTTGGGCTATGATCTAGCAATGCGGCTAGCCCTATCTCTTCTCGCTCTGGTGTGTCTTCCGTTGTCCGTACGAGCTCAGGACCAGCTCCTTCAACGTGATGACGTGAAAAAGGCACTCGCCTACATCGAAGCAAGTCATGAAAAGACTCTCGCTTCACAAGTCACAATCGCGGAGATTCCGGCTCCGACGTTTCACGAAGGTGAACGCGCGAAGTATATGGCCACTGAGTTCCGGCGAGTTGGCCTCTCCAGAGTCGAGATCGACAAGCAAGGCAATGTTCTGGGGTGGCGCGATGGCGACATGAAGGACACCTTTGTTTTAGCGGCTCACCTCGACATCGCTTTCGAGCCAGGAGTGAGCACAAAGGTTCGAAAAGAGGGAGC
The DNA here is from genome assembly GCA_903892565.1 of uncultured Acidobacteriia bacterium. Taxonomy (GTDB): domain Bacteria; phylum Acidobacteriota; class Terriglobia; order Bryobacterales; family Bryobacteraceae; genus Palsa-187. The sequence continues at coordinate 2,751 of CAITIX010000269.1, read as the reverse complement.
ACGTTGGTTTGGACCTGGATTGCGCGATGACAGCAGAGGGCTCGCGGCGCTCCTGGCGATTGCCGAAGCGATGAACCAAGCCAAACTGAAAACCCGTCAGACGATTCTGTTTGTCGCGAATGTCGGCGAGGAAGGATTGGGCGACTTGAACGGCATACGTTACCTTTTCAAGGAAGGCCCTTACCGAGCGAACTTGCGGGAATTCATCTCGATGGATCAATCAGACCCAGCGAGTATTGTAACGGGGGGCACCGGCGTGAAGCGATATCTCGTTACGGTTCGCGGCCCGGGTGGTCATAGTTACGCTGCATTTGGACGCCCCAATGCGATTCACACGGCCGGTCGCGTTATTGACCAGCTTGCCGACATGGAAGTGCCGAAAAATCCGAAAACGACGTTCAACGTAGGCCGAATCAGCGGAGGGACCTCCGTGAACGCCATAGCGGAAGAATGTTCCTTTGAGGTGGACCTGCGGTCGGACGATCCTGGAATGCTGGACAAAATCGAGCTGAAATTATTGGAGGCCGTGCGCGTGGGCGTGGAGGCCGAAAACAAGGCGCGCGCCGAATCGAAAATGTCAGTGAAGGCCGAAACAAAGGTGATCGGAGACCGGCCAGCCGGGCGGACGCCTGATTCCAACTCGTTGGTTCAGGCCGCGCTGTGGGCGGCAAAGGCTACCGGTCACACGCCAGAGCTTGCATTTAGCAGCACGGATTCCAACTTGCCGATTAGTTTAGGCGTTCCCGCCGTCACGATGGGGAGCGGGGGAAAGTATGGCGACCAGCATTCACGGACCGAATGGTACGAACCGGAAAATGCTTGGAAGGGGACGCAGAGCGTGCTGCTCACAATACTACGATTCGACTCGGGTGTGCGCTAGCTGGTCCGGGGCGTCGTCTACTATCCGGCACGAGCGGTCTACGGTGCAACTACGGTCTCGGGTTTGCCCTTTTCCAAAATTCTGAACGTGACAACTCTTGCTGGCGACGCGTTGTTCGAGACGTTCGCCTTCATTGGCGCCTCGTAGTGAACTCCACCGGCCGGGACAACCTCCGCCGACGCGCCGTCTGACGTAACGGTCCGAGATCCTTCAATCATGTACGAAAACGAGTGGCCGGGGTGGTAATGTTTGGCACTCGGCCCTGCCGGCTCGTCGCTGTATTCGACAATAGCCTCTTTCCCGTCGCACCAACCGGCAAGATCCTTCGTCATCACTCGTGTCGTCTTCTGCACTCTTGCCTGCGCGCTCACTACCTGCGGCATTATGAAGGGTCCAGCGATAAGGCCGGCCAAAAAAGCTGCGGCGATATAACAAAATGGAGCGATTCTCGTTTTGTTGAAGTTCAAGGCAATTTCCTCCGGGGCCGGTCAACGGCGCACCCCATTCTAGAGCATTTAGTAGTCAACGCAGAAACATGGGGAAGGGCCTCATCGCACTCCCGCCAGCACATACGGACCCTCGGGAATCACCGCGACTCGGCTTCCTCGTGGGAGATCAGCATAGAAAGCCTTCAATGCCGCGGCGGGATCATCAAACGCCGGACCCCACAGAGCACTTCTTTGCTCGGCAGGCAGGCCGGGGACGCAGTAGTAGATCTTCGCTTTCTTCGCCGCGAGCGCGAGCTTTTCGAGCTGCCATTGGTCGATGGTCACGGGAGCCGTCGCGGTGCCGTCGAGGAAATCCTGCGCGGTGGAAAAACGCATCAGCATGTCGCGGAACTCGCGGGCTCCTGCGCCTTCGTTCGAGGCTCCGAAAAGCAGAATGCGTCCGCCGTCTTTCACGATTTGCGAGGCGGCGGTGACGCCCTTGATGCACTGGTAATACGTGAGGTCCAGTGGATAACCCGCGCCCGTCGTAATAACAGCGTCGACGGGGTGGTCGAGCCTTTGCATGGTGGCCTCGGTGACCCATTGCATGCCAGCGGCGTGCGTGGCGACGGGCTCTCCGGCGAAGACCGCGGCGATGCCGCGCTCGCGCGTGAGGACGACGTCCATCATGAAGTCCTGCCGTGCGGCGCGCGCAATCTCGAGAAGCTCCGCGTGCAGGGGGTTATCGGAGATGAAGCCCTCGCGTGTGCGTTCATCGCGCATGAAGCGGGGGCTGTGGAGTTGCTTGATGGTCGCCTCAGAGGCGAGGCCGGGCGCGATGAGCTTGCGTCCACCGGAGAAGCCGAGCATGAGATGCGGCTCGATCAATCCAAGTGTGATGTGCAGGTCGGCGTCCAAAAAACGTTTATCGATGGCGAACGTCGTGCCCGATTTCGTCGTGCCCACGGGACGATGCAGGTCCGCATTGCGCGCGTCGTGATTGAGGACCGTATATTGCGCGGCGACGGCATCGCCCACGATCTCGCGAATTTCAGCGTCGGTCGCGGGACGATGCAGGCCCGTGGCAATCAGTATGGTGATGTTCGCACGCGGGATGCCAGCGGCCTCGAGACGCTGGAGCAGGGGAGGCAGCATCACGCGATTGGGAACGGGGCGCGTGATATCGCACACGGCGATCGCGGCGCTACTTTTCCCCTGTGCCAGCTCTTTGAGAGGCGGTCCAGCGAAGGGGCGATCGAGCGCGGCTTCCATCGCCGCTGCGGGGTTATCTAACGCCGCGATGACGGGAACGCTCAGAATCGTGTGCTCGAACGCGTCGTCGAGCTGAATGGGAAGGCCTTCGCGCCCGAAGGCGAGATGCACGGTTTCGGCGGAAGAAGTCATTCCTCCATAGATTACACCGCGATCGTGTGCATCGCTCAC
>CAITIX010000268.1 GCA_903892565.1 uncultured Acidobacteriia bacterium | reverse complement strand
TCCGGTAGCTAAATATCCCGCTTTGCTGTTTGTCGTCGCCTCGCATAATACAGACACGCTTCGCCTTGTTTTAAGGTGTCAGTCTATGTGGACTTTTTCCGCAGCCTGCTAGAATAGTGCGCGGGAGGGCACCACACATGTTGAAGAAGTTTGTGACAAAGACATTTGTGACAAAGACATTTGTGACCTTTGTGCTTACCTTCGTGCTTGCCGTGATGCCTCTCTCGGCGCATCACTCCTGGCCGGTCAGTTTTGACAAGCTGGTGACGGTGAAAGGCACGGTCGTGGATTTCGTGTGGGCCAATCCGCACCCCATGATGACGCTGGAAGTGCAAGGCAACGACGGCAAGATGGAACGCTGGCAGATCGGCGGACCCGCGATCAATCGCATGGAAGCCAACGGCTGGAACAAGTCCACGGTAAAGCGCGGCGACGTGATCACCGGCGTGGGCTATCAGTTCGCCGACGGCGCAAAAGTCCTCCGCCTGGAGCACGTCGTACTGCCCGACGGCAAGGAACTCCGTCTCTACGGGCGCTAGAACATTTTGTGAATTGATTCGGGGCAGCCCTTCCGGGCTGCGACCCGGGCTTCCGCCCGGGTCCATACTTGCGCCCTCTGGAAAGAGGGCGCGCAGGGCCGAAGCCCTGCCCCACGCGGATCACAGAAATTGCGAAAAAAGATAGAACGTGAATCGCAGCACTGCTTCTTCAACGCGATTCTACAAAGTTGCGTTATTGTGCTGAGTGCTCTCTCCCAAGTCTCACTACCTCATATGCGTAATTTCTCGATCCGGTGTCTGTTTATCGTTTGTCTGGGCTGGACCCAGGCAGCAGTCTTGATTGCACAAACAGATAATGCACAGCTCTACAACAATTCTGCGCCTGAAGTCGCTCTCAAGAAGTTTTTGCAGGATTACGTGAAGCAAAGGAATTCCGATGATGACAAGGACACTCGTTTCGCCTACTTCTTCACTGATCTAAACGATGATGGAAAGAAAGAGGCCATCGTTTATCTCGTCGGCCGCTGGTGGTGCGGCAGTGGTGGCTGTCCCACACTGATTCTGAGGGCCGAGGGGGCTTCCTTCAGAAGGGTGGCCAGTATTTTGGCTACAAGGCCGCCGATTCGTGTGCTGGAAGAGACGTCACACGGTTGGCACAATCTAGGTGCGTGGGTCGAGGGCGGCGGAATGTATATGCCCTATGAAGAGGAAATACGCTTCAACGGGACGACCTACCCGATATCGCCTCCGAATCCACCACTGAGGCGGAAAGTTAAAGGAACGATCGTGATCCCTGATATGGATGCCGCCATCCCGCTGTATCCTTAGAAGTAAACTCGGCCAGTCGGATATTTCTCAGCTTTCACCCGCATCGTCACGTACGTAGCGAATAATGCGGCCCGGATGCGGAGCCTCCCGTCACTTCCCTGCAGTGGCCGCCTGATGCGGGGCGTCCTTTTCATTCTCGTAGCAGATGTGCTCGAACACATCGGTATCCGGCATCAGCTCCTCGATAAAGTGGATGGTCACCGGAGAAGTAAACATTTTAGGATCGGTCATCGTCACGCGCACATCCATGTGCCCGTAATCGATGCGGCGAAAGCGCTCTTCGACGCGCATATCTTCGCTGTGCGCATGGCCCACCGCATCCAGCCAGCTGAGGTCGTTGAATCCCGCGGTCTCCACCACCAAGGTGTCGGCATCCCATTTGCCCACCGAATAACCTAACCAGGTGGGCGATGGATCGGCGGGCAGCTTGCGTCCGTCGATGAAGATCTGCCGGAAGATCGTCTCCACTTCATACAGCATCAGGATTTCGCCCGGCGTTTGAATAATCTTAAAGGGCTCCGGCAACACGTCGGCGTGAGGAATTCCATCCGGCATACACTTCACGCTTGGACCGACCACGCCCGGCAGCGTGTTTCTGCGGAAACTCTCCCGGCCCGCCGCCGTCAGCGGCTCCTCGCCGGCTTTGTAATCGGCCAGAATATTGCGGAAATACTTCGAATTTGGGGATTCGCCCAGCCCGAACAACCCGGGTGGACGCGGCTCCGGCAGCACCTGCCAGATTCCGGAAAGGTCGGGTTTTCCGTTCACCATGGGAACGGGGCCAGTCATGTTGACCTTGCCATCGGCCGTGCGCGGAGCTCCGGGAGTTGGTTGATTGAGCCACTGTGCTTGTGAACATACGCAAGCCCCAAGCAACGCGATTCCCGTCCACATGCCGCAACGCATAATGTCCTATTAGACTACGCGGCGCTGACGTTCACTACCCCCCGGTCCTACATCCCCGTTCGAGGGAAACACAGGAGAGAAACACGGGACGGTAGAGAAACACGGGACGGCACACTCAAGCACACTTCCGCTATGAGTCCACCCAGGCGTGATGGATTGTACTGTCCCGATTTCTCGATATCTGATTTAGTGATTCGCGGGCTGGCCTTGCGCGCCTGTCGCGCCCGCAGCTCCTGCCGCACCTGCCGCGCCTTCGGCGCCAGTCGTTCCCGTGGCTCCCTTGCGGCCTGTGTTGCCGTCCGCGCCAGTCCTACCGTCGGCTCCCTGAACACCGGACGCACCGTCTGCACCGGTAGCGCCGGATTTGCCATCGGACCCTGTGGTGCCGGTTTTTCCGTCTGCTCCGGTAGGTCCGGGAACTCCGGGACCGCCGACCGCACATCCAACTGTCATGATCGAAAATGCAACTACAACGAACAGCAAGCGTTTCATGATGAATTGCTCCTTCGTCCGAAGGTAAGAGCAATCGAGCGCCCACTCCACAACGAAAGGGATTGCCGCTACAAGCTCACGTGGCACAGCGTATTCATCAAGATCCAAGGAAAATTCAACAGTTTCCCTTGATCCAAACCGCTTCGTCCTCGACCATGGCTGGTCACCTGACTCTATATCGTTACTTCGAGCGATACCCGGGAAGCCTGCTGAAAAACGGGAAACACCGCTCGATGACCCCCAAAGCAGATCCGGCTGCGCTCGCTTGATTCCCGCGAACGCGAACTACTGCAGCTTCAGCAGCGCCTGGTAGGAGCTCACCCACAGTCCGCCGTCGACCGGATTGATCGGTCCGAACGGCCAGTTCGGCTCCGCAGTGGGACGCGTGAAGGACCATAAGATGCCGTGCGAGTCCAGATCCAGCGCATGCAGCGTAGCGCTCGCCTCGTTTCCGGTTTGGCGCCAGGGCTGCCCTGGAAATAGAGGACATTGCCAGCCACAGCCATGTTCGACGCCGACTCGCGGTACTTCCCGGCAATCTCCCACGCCGTGCGGCCGGAGCTCTTGTCGAAAGCGATGAGGAAGCCGGGAGTCATGCCGATGACCACGGCGCCCGCGTCCACCAGGCCGTGTACTTCCACCGCGCGAACTTGACCGTCCACTCTCCCGTCCTCGGAACGGCGAATTTCGATGGCTGGCCAACGGTCGCGTCCCGTGGCGCGCTGCACCGCGTAAAGATGTTGCTCTCCCGTTGCAAAAATCGTGTCCGCCGTCACCACTGGTTGGCTCAGGCAGACGCCCGAATGAACGTACGGAGCCTCGGCGCGATACCGCCAGCGTTCCTTGCCCGTCCGCGCATCCAGCGCGAAAAGATAGTAGCCCCCCGGTTCCCCAGGAGGACTGGCTGCGGCGATCGCCGTAAGATACACCGTGTCCTCTTGCACGATCGGCAGGGACGCGCACGGAGCCAAGTTCGTCGCGAAGACCGCCTTCCAGCGTTCACGACCGGTGGCGGCGTCCAGCGCATAGAAGTTGCCGTTCTTTCCCAAGATGTAGGCGAGATCCCCGCTCACCGCGACGGCCGCGTTCTGCACCGGGTCTGGACCGCGCCACACTTCTTTTCCCGTGGCGAGCGAAACGGCCACCACCGCACCTGGATACGCCGCGGCAAAGGGCACGATGGCAAGCTCCGCGGTAACGGCAGGTGGCGTCGACAGGCCCGCAGTCCCGGTGCTGAAGACGGTTCGATACGTCCATTTCACCTTGCCCGTAAGCGTGTCGATGGCGAACAGGCCGCCGCTGCCGGTCTGGTTGCCCGCCAGGATCGTGGTGCCGGCAATCGTCGCGGGGCTCCAATCCCGGAACCCGGGATTGACGGTGAACGCGACCACGGGCGCTTTCCGTAGGGGCTGGATCCGGGATGCATCCGACTGCGCGAGTCCCATCGCCGCAAACAGCGCGATGCTGAAGATCGCGCCGACGAACCATCGCCGATCTGGTGCTCTCATTTGGAGCTGGGCTTGCGATTGCTCTGGGAACTACAATTAATACGCGAGGAGGTTGCCATTGCCGTCATGGTACTACCTTATCCGACGTGCGCGGCCCGGAGGGACGAGAAACCGAGAAATCTCAAGATGTCGCGGTTTTCCCGTATTTCCGCGCTTCAATCGGCCATGTCGGCATTGTCCCACGCGTGCGGTTGGTTGCCGAGCGCCCTCGACTGCGATAACGTTCACTCATACATGGATACCGTGTCAAAAACCGCCCATTTGGAACCTGCACCTGACGCCGCCGCTTTCGACTACGGTTTGGCTATTACGAAAGTGGCGAGTATCGCGTTCCCATTTCTCTCACCCGGCATAACTCTTTTTGACCTTATTACAACGCCAGCCCGGAGCAAGCGGCTGAGCGATTGGTGCGAAGAATTAAGGCTGCGTTTCAATGACTTCAGCCAAAAGGTGGAGGGTATGACTCCGGAAGCCCTGGCAAACAGCGATGCGTTTATTTCTGCCTTCGCTCAGGCTACACAAGCAGCAATCAAAACCCACTTGCCGGAGAAGCGTGAAGCATTGAGAAACGCAGTCCTCAACGTGGCCTTGGGCAAAGAGCCAGACGAAGACAGGCAACAACAGTTCCTAGCTTTGGTGGATCGTTTCTCAGAGGTCCATCTCAGGATACTGAAATTGCTAAGCGATCCAGCTGGTTACTTCCGGATACAAGGACGCCCCGTTCCCAATCTGAATCACGTCAAGCCCAAGATGCTCATCAATAGCTTGGTTGGTCAGGCGTTTCCGTCGTTAAGGAAAGGCTCTGAAGATGGATCAACCTTCCAGTTCACCGAAATGATTCTTGGCGATCTTGTCTCATCTCGTCTCGTCGCTTTTGAACAAAACCAAGACACGTGGGTCGTCCCTGCTTATGCAATTAAGGCCGGGGGTGGGCCTATCGGCAAAATGACGAAAGACTTGGGGGACGACTTTCTAGCTTTCATCGCGGAGCCCGTCGTCCTGAAATGACGGGGCCAGCGTCCACATTAAGGAAGGACCTCTGAGCGTTATTGCTTCCGGTCATCGGCCATGTATTTGTCGATCAAGGCTAAGGCATCGTCATAACTGGCTTCGAAGCCGGTAGGATGGCCGGGTTTAGCCACTACAAGACCCTCGGCGATGTAACCCACTTTCTGGTCTCCGAGCACCCATGCACGGGCAAGCATTTCATTTGTTTGCCCGTCGAAGAGGTAAAGGTCGTTTGTGAATTTCCCCTGCGCGACTGCTGCTTTCGTAGTCGATGAAACTTCGAGCCTCACATAGCAGCGGTTTGTTTGAGGATTGTAGTGCGTAAGTTGGATCTGCGCGAGCGCATTGCCTATTACGTTTTCATTCAAAATCTTCTCACCTAGGGCCGCGCATTTGGATCGTAGGTCGAAGACTTCTGCTGCTGTTGGTGCTCGGTTTTGGGAGGGGGTCTCCTTGTCTGCAGAGTTCTTCCTGGCTTCGCATGACGACAGGCACAACACCAGGAGCACTAGCGGCAAAGTTCTGGTTGCGGAGCGTTCACTCATGCGTTTATGCTAGTCGAATCTCATCCGCAGCACTGAGCAGGACCGCGCGCGCTCGGGGTGGGCATGACAAGAATGCGTCGAGCGTGTCACGCAGTCCTTCCGCTAAACGGCTACCATTTCCATCTATGCGGCCTTACCCTCTAAATTTGGGGAATAAGCGTTCCGCATTTCCCCGATCCATCGCATAGAGGACATCCGTGGAAAGTCCCAAATCCGGAATGTTCCTCGTGGTGGATTCATACGGCTCCACAGGATAATCGGTCCCGAACAGCAGCTGCGTCGTGGGGGCGAACTTCATCAGCCCCGCGATCACCCAGGGAAAGCTGGCGTGTCCGATTTCGAAATAGAGGCGTCTCATTTTATCCAGAGCCCCATAGGGATACAGATCCGCGCGGTCCTTCGGGACGCGGTCCTGGATGCGACCGGCCAGCGCAGCGGTGGTCCCGCCGGAGTGAGAAATAATGAAATTAATATCCGGGAATTTTGTCATCACGCCGTTCATCAGCAGGCTTAAAACCGCGCGGTTCACGTCATTGTCGAATTCGGACATGCTGGCGCCGACGCCCGGCGGCAGAGTCGTGCAACAAAATGGCGTGGTGTTGGGATGAATGAAAACCGTCGCTTTGCGCCGGCCGAGTTCTTCCCAAACCGGCATCTGCGATGGGTCCCCGGGCCACTTCTTTCCGGCGCTGCTGTTGATCGCAATGCCGTCGGCTTTGAGCGTGTCGAAAGCGTAGGTAATTTCCCGCAAGCTCCCCTCGGTATCGATGAGCGGCAGGGATGCAAAAAAGCCGAAACGTCCCGGATGCGCCTGCGCGGTTTTCGCGGCGTATTCGTTCACCTGGCGCGCCAGAGTGCGGGATTTCTCGGTGCCGTCGTTCACCTGCTCGGGAAATGTCACGCCCGACAGGATCGCCGTCGCGACGTTATTCTTGTCCATGGCCTCCAGAGACAACTCGGGAGTCCACGGACGATTGTTGCCCGGTGCGAACGGCGGCATCATGTGATGGTGCACATCGATACGGCCCGTCGCTGGACGCCCCTGTGCAAGAATGCTCGCGGGCAGGATCGCGCTTGCACCGAGGGCCGCGGTGGCCTTCATGAAATCTCTGCGTGTGTTCGTTTTTAACACTGCGACTCCTTCGCGGGCTTTCTTGACGCCGTTTGCGCCTCTCATTGTAATGGATCACAGTAATGGATCACAGCGGAGTGCGGCGCACGGCGAGTTAGAACTCTTAGGTTAAGAAACTTAATGGCCGCATCCGAAACCCAACGAAATCGGCCGCATCGAATACTGCAAGGTTGCCTGCAATAGGGCGTCATCGAAGCGCTAATGGCGGCTCCGTCGATCGTGGACTGTGATACCGTAATCCCACGCGGTTTCGAAACAAGGAAAGGATTCCATGCCTGATTGGATTAGCGTTCTCGGCGTCGCCATGGGCTCCGCGTGGGTCTCCGGGATCAATCTCTACGCCGCCGTCGTCACCCTAGGACTGCTGGAACATTTCGGCCTCGCGCATCTCCCCGGCGATTTAGGATTCCTCGCCCAGTGGTGGGTGATCGGTCTTGCCGCCGCGCTCTTCGTGATCCAATTCGTAGCCGGCAAAATCCCTGCCGTGGATTCCGCATGGGACGCCATCCACACCTTCATCCGCGTTCCTGCCGGAGCCATCCTGGCCGCTGCGGCGTTCGCCCATTTCGACCCGTCGATCCGTTTCGCAGCTCTACTCTTGGGTGGCGGAATCGCCCTGGGGACGCACGGCAGCAAGACCGCCACGCGCCTCGGCGTCAACCTATCTCCGGAGCCGTTTTCCAATATCGCCCTGGCGCTGGCGGAAGACGCGCTCTCCATCGGTTCTTCCTTCTTAATCGTCTATCACCCCGTAATCCTGATTGGCGTGGTGATCGTTTCCGTGGGCTTGATGCTGTGGCTTACGCCGAAGATAATCCGTGCATTACGAAATACCTGGAAAGGATTTGAAAAGAAATGCTTCACATGATTGGACAGGCCATTATGGGCCTGATTATCGGCATGATTGCCCGTCTGCTGCTCCCCGGGAGCGAGCACGTCGGCCTGATTATGACCTCGATTCTCGGGATCGTGGGCGGATGGCTGGGCGGCCAAATTGGCAAGTGGCTGGGCTGGTATAAAGACGGCGAGGCTGCGGGATTTCTGATGTCGGTAGTCGGAGCGATGGTGCTCTTCGTCGCCTATCGCTACATCTTTTAACCCGCGACACTTGCAAGCCCGACACTTGCAAGAAAGACGAGAATGCCCGTTAGTTCGCAGAAAGTAAGCGACTCTCAAACCTGGAGACTGAAAGCCTCTGGGAAGTTTTTCTGCCAAGAAAAAGAAAGAGAGTCGCTATGAAGAAACGATATCAGATCGAGCAACAACGGGCGGTGCAGCAGTTCCGCAAGCTGGCCGCCGAACAGAACCCCAACATCCAGATGATCCTGCCGATGGCCGACATCGTCGGATTGTTGCAGGAAGGAGTGGGCAACCTGCTGCGGCAGGCCGGACTGGAACTGATGCACCTGGTGATGGAAGAAGAAGTGAAGTCGCTGGCCGGTGAGCGACATGAGCAACATGGGCAGCGCCGCGCCCATCGCTGGGGCAAAGAAGCAGGCTATTGCGTGGTGGACGGGCAGAAGGTACCGATCCAGCGAAGGCGTCTGCGCGGCCTATCGTCAAGCGGCGGCAATCGCGAACAGCGCCTGGGCAGCTACGAGATGTTTCAGCGCAGCGGACCGATGCAGGTGGGCGTGTGGGACAAGATGATGCGCGGGCTTACGACTCGCAACTACGGCGCGGTGGTGAAGGATTTCCAGGACGCTTACGGGGTCGAGAAGTCGGCGAAGAAAAAGAGAACAAGGAAAAAGGGGGACGAAAAAGGGGAAAAAGGGGGACAGGCTACCCATTCACTTTTTAATCGCACGTCCGCTCTATTCTCCACCCGGCGCTGTCGCGTCGGACGGGCATCCCCGTTTTCGGATCAAGAAGCTGCACGAGCCGTGTCCTTTATCCTCCCACCGAGGCCCTTACTTGCCGACCATATGCGAAACGTCCTGATTGTTTTCGGCGCAGACGTATTCCCCGATCTCTTCCCCCACCGTCAAATGCGAGGCGCGCTTTAGGCTCCAGGGCTGCTTGTAGGTTCCCGGATCGTCGATGGTCATCTCAATTTCCAGGTGACCCAGATCGATTCGGCGAAGCCGCTCGATCACGTGCAGCTGTTCCGTATGAGGATATCCGGCGGGAGGGGACCACGCCTTATCGTTGAAGCCCGTGGAATCGATCACCAGCGTGTCGCCGTCCCAATGCCCGATGGAATGGCCCATCCACGTGGGATCGCCATCTTTGGGATGAGCCCTCCCGTCCAGGAAGATCTGGCGATACGGAAATGTGTTCTCTGTGAGGATCACGATCACCGACGGCGACTGGACCACTTCGAACGGAGATTCGCTATCGAGGCCCGCACCCCACGGCAGGCAGCGCGCCGTAGGCGTATCTTTTCCCTGCCCTTCGAGCATCTTCTGCACCGCGGCCCGAGCCCACGGAAGCATCTCGTTCCTGCCGGCATTCACGGAGACCGTGGGAGCCCAAACGCCAGAGAAATCGGGCCGTCCGTCCAAGGTTCTCGGAACAGGCCCCGAGGGCACGGGCGCTCGATCCCACGCCTTCATTTCGAGCTGGTTGTCGCCCAGCGTGCTCAGCTGATAGCGATCTTCCAAATGGACGTCGATGCTGGATGCCTTGCCGGCCTCAACCGTGATCCCCGGCTTGGCGAACATCTGGGCATCTCTGACGAACGCGGTGAGCCGGTAAACTCCGGGAGGCAAGTCCGCTAAAGTAAACGCGCCGTCAGCGGACGCCTTCGCCTCGAATGTCTTTACTTCCGCCTGGCGATCGGGACCCAAATCCGTGCGCCGGGCGCGCAGCACGGCCGAATCGTAGGCGGCGCCCGCGGGATCGTACACTCTTCCGGAGATGGCCCCTGTGCCCCCTAGGGCGTCTTGTGAGGTGTCCTGCGTGACTTCCTGGGCGGAGACCGCCAAGGTGCAGAAGAATGCAGCGGCGATCGTCAAATTGCGGAGGAGCAGCCCGCGTCCGTTGCACGCCTGATATTGCCCCGAAAGATCACTCATTAAGGCACTCCTGTGGCAGTTCATTTTAACGCCCGCGGGGATGAGCTCAGCGGCATGGGAAGAGCTCGGTTTGCGAAAGGCTTAACGGTTGCGGATATCCGGAC
>CAITIX010000267.1 GCA_903892565.1 uncultured Acidobacteriia bacterium | reverse complement strand
TCGTTGCGGAGCATTTCGACAAATCCGACGTTTGCCTTGGTCAGCTGATCGCGCATGCGCTGAATCACGGAATCGGCCTCGGCCTTAAACGCGTCCTGAATCTGCACCTGCAGCACCAATTGGCTGCCGCCCTTGAGATCGAGCCCCAGGTGGATGTTCTTATTCCAGTTATCCACCACTTCTTGCGTCGACTTGGGTAGCCCGATGATGCCGTACACGCACACCAGAATGACGGCGACGATCGACAGAATCTTGAATTTCACGTTGTTGGCCATGATGTTTACTCGCTTACGTTCTGAGTTATTTCTTTTCGTCGCTCTTCGTGTCCTGCGCGACCACCGTCGCTATGGACCCGCGCGTGACTTGTAATTTGATGTTGTCCGGCTTCACGCGCAGCACCATCAGGTCGCCCGAGATGCTGACGATCGTCCCGACAATCCCGCCCGTTGTGAGAACTTCTTTTCCCGCTTCCAGTGTCGAAAGCATTTCCGCCTGGGCCTTCTTCTGCTTTTGCATCGGCATGAAGACCAGGAAGTAAAAAATCGCGACGATAAAAATGAGCGGCAGGAAGCTCATGAGCGGATTCGCGGCCGGTTGCGCCTGCAGGAGGATCAAGGCTAAGTGAGGCATGAGAGGTGACGTCTATTCGGGCGTTCTACTTCCGTTGGCTCGTACGCGGTTCAGAAATTCGGGGAACTTCCCAAATAGTATACACTGCCTCATCTCCCGCATAATGTCAAGGAAACGGCGCAGGTTGTGCAAAGTTGCCAGCGTGGCGAAGGAAATCTCATTGGCCATGTACAAATGTCTCAGGTACGCGCGCGAAAAGTTCTGGCACGTATAGCACTGGCAGGCCGGATCGAGAGGCCTAGCGTCCTCTTTATACTCCGCTCGCTTAATCAGCACTCGTCCCTCGGACGTAAACAGGGAGCCGTTTCGGGCATTGCGCGACGGCAAAACGCAATCCATCATGTCGACCCCGCGCGCCACATACTCCGGCAGTTCGTCCGGCATCCCCACGCCCATCACATAGCGCGGCTTTTCCACAGGCAGAAGAGGAGCCGTAATCTCGGCCATTTCTAAACTGAGCGGCCGGGGCTCTCCGACCGACAATCCGCCGATCGCGTAGCCGTCGGCGTTCAGTTCCAGGAGCTGATCGACGCAAGCGCGCCGCAAATCCGGATACATGGAGCCTTGCACAATCGGGAAACACGCGCGCAAGCCGTCGCCGCCAACCTTCCTATAATGCACGTACGCAGACTTGGCCCAGCGCACCGTCCTCTGCATGGACGCCTGCGCAGCCGCGTGGGTTGCCGGATACTCCAGGCATTCGTCCAGCACCATCATAATGTCGCTGCCCAAGGCCATCTGGACATCTATAGTGGATTCCGGTGTGAACATGTGCCGGCTGCCATCCAGGTGCGACTGAAACAGTACGCCCTCTTCCGTGACCTTGCGCAAATCACTGAGACTGAACACCTGAAAGCCGCCCGAATCCGTCAGGATCGCCCGCGGCCACTGCATGAACTTGTGCAGCCCCCCGAGCTTGCGGACCGTCTCGTGACCCGGACGCAGATATAAATGATAGGTGTTGCTGAGGATGATCTTGGCGTCCAGATCTTGGATCAAGTCGCGTGGCAACAACGACTTAACCGTCGCCTGCGTGCCCACCGGCATGAACACGGGGGTCTCAATATCGCCGTGGGCCGTGTGCAGGATGCCGGCGCGCGCGCCGGTGGTGGGACAAGTAGCCTGAAGCTCGAAACGAAACACAGATCCTATTGTAGAGGTTGAAGGAGCAATCCACTCAAGCTCCCAGCGCCGCAAAAATAGAAACTGGGGACGCCGCCCAATGGCCGCACGTCCCCAGCATCTCCAAACGGATATGTAAAACTACTTCTTCCCGGCCATCACCGGCACGAACTTTTGGATGCGCTTGGCCTGCTCCACTTCGCCCGTATAGATATTGCCCTGCAGATCGGTTCCAATGGCATTGATCCAGTGGAGTTGTCCCGCGTACTTGCCGTTGCTGCCGAAATGGCCGAGTGTCTTGCCCGTAGCGCGCTCCAGGATCCACACCACGTCGTTTGTTCCGTCAGCCACGTACATGTACTTCTGGTTCCCTTCTTTCGAAAAGACCATCTTATACGTGGTCCCGCACGGAGGCAGTTTCGTCAGTGCGAGGCCACCGCAATCCTCGGCGCGCTGTGAGGGGGTGTTCGGCGAAACGTAAAACTCCTTCACGAACTTGCCCTGCTTTGTGTAGACCTCAATGCGATTCTGACCACGCTCGCCGATGTAAACCAGTCCGTCCTTGTCGAATTCGACGAAGTGCAGATCCGGGGCCATATTCTTTTCGTCCGGCGGAGGCCCACCATTGAACTTGTAAGAGGAAAGGCGGCCGTTGTTGACTTCGCTCAGCGGCATGCCGTGCCCGCCCCAGCCGCGCTTGAACGCGCCGCTATCCATGTCGTAGATCACCACGCGCTTCTGATTGATGACGTAAATCTCGCGCGCATCCTGATCCAGATTAAAGCGGCCTTTGGAGATCATCCAGTCCGTGTTCTGATTCGTCTCCTGGGGATTCTGCATGTCCTTCGGCGGACGATGGCCGAAATCCCACAGCAGCTTCGTGCCGTCGTGATTGAACTTCAAAATGCTATCCTGCGCGGCCGTGCCGGAAATCCACACGTTGCCTTCGCGATCTTCAATAATGGTCTGCAGCGCCGTGGGCCACTTGCCGTCGGCATAACCCGGTCCGCCCCACCCCTGCACCACATTGCCGGCAGCGTCGAGCTCAATGGCTTCAGGACCGCGCACGCAGCAATCGATGCGTGGAGGATTATCGCCGCCGCCGATCTCATCACCATCGGCCGCCTGCGCGCGATTCAGGAACCATACGTGACTATTCTTATCGTTTACAAAGAGGCCCGTAACCTGCTGCATGCTCCAGCGATTGGGAAGCGGAATGTGCGGCCAGAAAGGATCCACCTTAAACACGGGCGAGCCGTTCGCGTCAATCATCTGCGCCCCGGCCTTCGCCGGCTTCGCGTCCTTCTTGGCGGCATCGAGACTATTTACAGAAAATGCCGCAACTGCCAACAGACAGCCGGCCCCTAACATCGCCGCATACAGCGGACTTTTAGATTTCGTCATAACTCGAGGGACTCCTCCCCTACTTCCAAAATTCTTGTGAAACGATCCAAACTCTACGCTAAGCTAACACACTTGCTGCCCGACTTCTATCGAACTGTTGCACGCACGCATCGGAGCATTCACGGCGAAAATGCACTCCCCGCATCGCTAGCCATTCCGCGCCCACGCAGGTAAACTACAAGACGATATGTCTTCGTCCCACCAACGCTTTTCCTGTGCTGTTGCGGCTCTCGCCATCGCTTTCCTGGGAGCCCAGGATTTGCGAGCACAGACAAGAATTCCTCGGTATGAAGCCGACCTTAGCTGGCCCAAGCCTCTGCCGCAACGCTGGATTACGGGCGGACTTGGCGGCGTCTGCGTCGATCGCAACGACCATGTCGTCATCTTGAATCGCCAGGACATCCTCGATGGAGAGCTTAACTCCGGCCAGCTCGCACCGCCCATCATCGAATTCGACGCCGCCGGAAACGTGGTCCATTCCTGGGGCGATCTCAAGGTCCTTGACCCGCGCCTCCACAGCTGCTTCTTCGACAAGGACAACAATTTCTGGCTCGCCAGCGCCCCCTCCGGCATGGTGCAGAAATATACGCACGATGGCTCGAAGCTCCTGCTGCAAATCGGACAAAAAGGCGTGCTCGACTCCGCCGACGGCACCGAGAAAGGCCCCGGCCTGAACTCCCCCGCCGCGAAGTTCTACATGCCCTCCAGCCTTTTTGTGGATCCCTCGAATGGAGAAGTTTTCGTGGCCGATGGCGAAGGCCGCAACAGCAATCGCCGCATCGCCGTATTCGATCGCGAGGGAACATTTCTGCGCCAGTGGCTCCCTGAGGGCTTGACCTACGTGCATTGCCTCGCGGTGGCAAAAGACGGCCAGGTCTACGTTTGCGATCGCGACGGCGCGCGCATTCAGGTCTTCGACAAGGCCGGGAAACTGACCAAGTCCTTTCCCTTGCCGTGGACGCCCGATACTCCTCCCGCGGACGGCAAAATCAAACAAAGCGGTGGAGCCGTCGTCGCCATCGATTTTTCTCCCGACGCCGCACAGACGTACATGTTTGTCATCAATCAGAACAACGGCGTGATCGACGTGGTGGAGCGCGAAACCGGCAAGAAGCTCTCGAGCTTCGGCCGCGTGGGCCACTTCCCGGGTGAGTTCGACCAGCCGCACGGCATCGCCGTGGATTCCAAGGGTAACATCTATATAGCCGACAATCGCGGCAAAAAAGTCACACGATTCAAGCCGGTTGGCAAATAAGCACCGGAGGAAGCCGCGAAGAAGTCACAGTGTCCCCTCCTTTATAGTCGGGGTTCGGTGCTGGTGGTGTGAGCGCCACTAATTATTAAGCACCGAACCGCGACCGTCAGGAAGCGGACATTTCGCTGCGATACCCTCCTGGGCGCTAAACTCGTCGAAGGGATGCCACTGCCCCAGTTAAAGATCGCGTCCTATTCCGCCTATCTGGCGTCGTGGGTGATCGTGACCGCAGTCGCCTTGTTCGGCCAATTGCTTCGACTGCGCAAACTGACGGCAGGTCCAAACAAGCTCACGGCGGGCCCAAAGGTGACGATCACGATGCCCGTGGTGGTCGGCAGCCTGCTGCAGGCTCTTGCGGCATTCATCCTGACGAGGGCCTTGCCGAACGGCCCATTGCATCCGCAGACGTTTGAGTTGGCCGGAGCGTTATTGCTGGCCCCGCTCGGCGCACTTCTTTATACCTGGTCGCTTCGCTCCGCGCCCAACGACGCCGACGCAAACACCTTAATTACTGACGGAGCCTACGCATGGCTGCGGCATCCCATCTATCTCGCCTTTCTCGCGATGCTCGTGGCGACGGGCTTCCTCATATCGGCCGGCATGAAATTGATCGTGCCCGCGCTTCTGTATATCGCTGGGTCCGAGCTGCGAATCGCAACCGAAGAAAGCGAGCTCGCGCAAAAATTTCCCAAAGATTACGCGCAATACCGGAGCCGCACGCGCTGGCGCTATCTGCCGGGGCTGCGGTAAGTAAGGTTAGGTTTACGCAGGGACGGAATTGGGGATGGAAAAGCAGTCAGTTGCGGCGTCAGCCGCGGAGCAACCGTTCATAGTCGACGTGCGTGCCGATCCAGAACCAAGTGAACGTGTTTTCCTCGCGAACCGCCAATGCGCGATACGCATCGCTAACGCGAACCGACCAGAATTCACCGATCGGCTTCAAATGCAATGACGGATGACGCGGGTTCTCTGAGAAAATCGCAAATTGCTTGGACGCGCGGCGCTGAATTTCTTCTGGCAGCGCGGCATAGTGTTGCCAAAAATCAGGAAGCGTCCGGGACCTATAGATCACGTCCGAGGATGGTCCCGCTTAGCGAATCCTTCTTCCATGGGGTGAGCCTTGCCCTCCGCGATTTGGCGTTTCACGCGCTCGACAAGCGCCGCGCCACGACCTCCCGGTGAGAAATCTTTCACCATCTCCCGATCCCATGCGTCGTACTCGAGTTCATTGAGCCATGCCGCCAAAGAATGGCGCTCTTCGACAGAAAGTCCCGCGATGGCGTCCTTGATGGCTTCGACCGTCATACTTTAAAGATAGCCCCGCTGATGAATGTGCGCAATCGAACGCCTTCATCGATCCACAGCCAGCCCATTGATCAGTTAAACTTGGCTGAACGCTTCTAAGGCCAAGCGATTCTCTGTACTGGATCATCCGCCCAAACCGAGCGGCCAAGAAAGAAAGTGGATTAAGCGACGAAAGGAGCATTCGATGCGAATCCTGATTTGGGCAGCACTACTTACATTCAGCACCGTGATTGCGGGAGCGCAGTCGAATACCGCGCGATCCAGCGACGCTGGCGCGGTCACACTCCCTGCTGACGTCAACTCCGTCACCTATTCACGCTTTCCGCCTCTTAATCGAGAGGATATGAAGGAAGGCGCAAGGAAGTTTTACGACGAAGACCCGCCCAGCCCCGGCGGTACTACGCCGTTCCTCCAGAGGGGACCGCAGCACATGTACCTTTATAGTCCGGCACTCGCTAGTACGATGGCGCGAGTGACCAATTCTCTCAAAGACCAAGGAGTGCTCGGCAATCGGCTGTCTGAGATCGCGATCCTGGTTACGGCACGCGAGCTGAGCCACCAATTCTTGTGGAGCGCACATGAACCCCTTGCGCCGAAGTACGGCGTCGAGCGAACTATCATCGACACGATCAAGTACAACAAGGATGTCTCCGGCCTGGGCGAAAAGGAAACGGTCATCATTCAGTACGGACGCCAACTGTTGCGCGAAAAAAAGATCACCCCTGATCTCTTCGCGAAATCAGTTGAACTATTCGGGCGCCAAGGGGTTGTAGAACTGACCGCTATCATGGGCAATTACGTGGCGGTCGGAATGATGCTGGACGCAGCCGACCAGCAGCAACCGCCCAGCCGACCGGCGCTTTTGCCCAAACCGTAACCGCCCAAAAGGCCCACTGCTTAGCAGTGCAAGACGGGCTCTCCGGTGGTCTCGCGGTGCAATGCTAGGTGCGCGACAATAGTTCTAGAGCCGTCGCGACTCCCGCGTGCCCAGCTCCCCGATCTCCCAATTCCCCGATTTCTTAAACTAATTAGTGCCTCTCTTACTGAACACCAACAAAATCTCCAAAGCCTTTGGCGTGGAGCCCTTATTCCGTAACGTTTCGCTCAGCATCTCCGATGGCGATCGTCTCGGATTGATCGGCCCCAACGGCTCCGGCAAATCCACGCTCCTGCAGATTATGGCCGGACGTTTGGAGCCAGACAAAGGCGATATGGTCATTCGCGGAGGCACAAAACTTGTTTACGTCCCGCAAGACTCGCAGTTCGCGCCCGGCGAATCCATCCGCACCGTGCTGCGGCGCGCACTGGC
>CAITIX010000266.1 GCA_903892565.1 uncultured Acidobacteriia bacterium | reverse complement strand
TTGACTGGTAGGGAACCACCATGCATCACAGATTGCCCCCGTCGCTCTGCGCCTTGATTGTGTACGGCCTTGCTTTTTCTGAGCTCGCAACAGCGCAGATCGCGACACCGCTTAGACCTCCGAGTTTTGCGTCGCTGGGCGGCGTTGCCGCGCAGGCCGCCGCGGCTCAACCAGCTGGTGCCCAACCAGCAGCAAGCCAAGCATCCACGGCCGCACCGTTAACCATTACATTGAAGGACGCCCTGGAACGCGCACAGGCCATCGCGCCGCAAATTCTTTCGGCGATCAGCGACGCCACTTTCGCCCACGAGGATACGCTGCAGACGCGAGCAGGCCGTCGGCCGTCGGTTAGCGCACGGTCCGAGTATCTCGGCACGCAAGGCGATGGCGAGTTTCCGGGCGGACGCTTCGTCACCAACGACGGTGTGCACGTGTATCGCGATTGGGCCATCGTGCATCAGGATTTCAATGCCGCGGTGCTGAAAACCGGCATGCAGAAAGCTGCCGAAGCCGAGGCGCTAGCAAAAGCGAAGACTGAAATCGCCAAGCGTGGATTGAACGCCGTGGTGGCCAAAGCCTATTACACGCTGCTCACCTCGCAGCGTAAATACGCTGCGGCACAACAGGCCGTTGATCAGGCAAAACAATACTTGGACATCAGTCAGAGCCTGGAACGCGGAGGCGAGGTCGCACGCAGCGACGTTGTGAAGTCGCAGATTCAGTATGCCAGCCAGGAGCAGGCATTCCGTGAATCGAAGCTCGCCATGGACACCGCCCGGCTCGATCTGTCGGTCCTCTTGTTTAAGGATTTCAACCAGAACTTTAATGTGGTCGATGACCTGGATACGCCGCAGCCGCTGCCGGCCATGGAAGAAATCACGGCCATGGCCGAGCGCGAGAATCCCGATCTGCGGGCTGCCAATAGCGCGGTGAAGTCCGCCAAACTGGATGTCGACATCGCCCGTCAAGGCTATCTCCCAACGCTCACCGCCGATCTCGCCTACGGTATTGAAGCGAACGCGTTCGCTCTGCACAGCACAGTTGCAGCGGCTCCCGAAAAAGGTTCCGTGCCGAATCTCGGCTACTTCTTAACCGTCTCCTTGAACGTGCCTGTCTGGGACTGGGGCATTCGCGCCAGCAAGGTTCGCCAAGCAGCGTTAAAGAAGGATCAGGCCACGGTGGATTTGACCACCACGCAGCGCGCGTTGCTGCGCAATTTGCAGGGCTACTATTTAGAGGCGCAGACGGCGCGCGAGCAGTCCGAGTCCCTGCGTCTGTCCGTCGATCTTTCGGCGGAAAGTCTGCGGCTCAACGTTTTGCGCTATCAGGCCGGCGAAGCGTCCATTCTCGAATTGGTGGACGCGCAAACCACCTTGCTGCAGGCTCGCGGCGCCTATGTCGACGGCCTTGTGCGCTACCGCCTTGCTCTCACCAACTTGCAAACTTTAACGGGTGCGTTCTAATTTAGATCGCAACGGGGAACAATATTGCCATGTCGGATTTACGAAAGAAATTGAAACGCCACTCTGCTTTGACGATCGGTCTTTTCGCCATCGCTCTTCTGGTCGCCGGATGCGGCAAGAAGGCCGAGACCAAGGAAGGCGGCGACGAAGCCGAAGCGCCCACGCCGGTTACGGCCGAGCCCGTACTACGCGGCGCCATCGATCACGTTGTGGTGGCCGATGCCGTGCTCTTTCCCGTGAACCAATCGAACGTGACGTCCAAAATTGCCGCGCCCGTGAAGCGCTTCCTGGTGAATCGCGGAGATCACGTGAAGGCTGGCCAAGTCATCGCCGAGTTGGAGTCGGCCGATCTGACTGCTGCGTTGGAAGAGAGCAAGCATCAAGTGGATCAGGCGCAGTCCGCTTATCAATTGCTGGCGGGCGCCACCACTCGCGACGACCAGAGCAAGGCGCAATCCGACATTCAGACCGCGCAGCAAACCTATGACGCGGCCAAAAAAGTGTACGATACACGCGTCGCCCTGCAAAAGGAAGGCGCGCTGCCGCAAAAAACCGTGGACGATTCGAAGCTCGCCATGGTGCTGGCGCAAACCCAACTCGAGGCCGCGCAACGCCACATGGAAGCTCTCAGCCAAGTGGGCCAGCGCGAAGCTCTGGGCGGCGCCGATGCCGCCGTCAAAACGGCCAAGGCGCACTACGATGGCCTGAACGTTCAACTCTCCTACGCCGTGATTAAGAGCCCCATGGCCGGTGTTGTGGCGGATCGTCCGGTGTCTACCGGCGAAATGGCGCAGCCCGGAATGCCGCTGATTTCCCTGGTGGATATCTCCAGCCTCATCGCTCGCGCGAATGTTCCGGTGAAGGATGCCGTGACCATTAAGCCCGGCCGCCCGGCGCGCATCGCCGGACCCGACGGCGATCTCGCGGGCACCGTGACCATCGTCAGCCCGGCCGTCGATCCCGCCACCACCACGGTCGAAGTTTGGGTGAAGCTCGACAATCCGGGCGAGAAGCTCAAGCCCGGCGGGACCGTCCGCGTTTCGATCATTGCCGAAACCATCACGGACGCCATCGTCGTCCCGGCCTCCGCCTTGCTCAATTTTGACGAAGGCGGCCAGAAGGTCATGCTGGTGGTGGGCAAAGACAAGAACGCCGTCGCGCAGGAACGCAAAGTGGTGCCTGGTATCCGGCAGGGTGCGCGCGTCCAGATTTTGAGCGGCTTGCAAGAAGGCGAGCAGGTCATCACGTCAGGCGGCCTGGGCCTGGAAGACAAAGCCAAGGTCGAAGTCCAAGCCCCCAAGGACGAGGACGACGAAGATGACGACGACGCCAAGTAGCAACAAAGTTCCAGCAGCAACAACGATTCCGTAGCGATAGAGAAAACGACAGAGAAAACGACAGAGAACTAGTAAGGCAAGGCAGCAGCAAGATCGCGCCAAGTGTTTTGACGAGCAGTACAACCCGTATCACGACAAGCATCACGGCACGTATCACGACGAGCATTTCGAAACGCATTTCGAAGAGAACGACCGAATAGAACGACCGACACGTTAAAGCCAGGGAAATAAGTAATGATCGACAACGAGAACCCGCACAACCCCGCAGCGGATGCACATGAGCACTGGACCGCACGCTTCTCGCGGCCCATCATCTTTACGATTGTCACGCTGGTGATTGTCGGCGCCTATCTCGCGCTCTCCATCCCCGTTGCCGTATTTCCGGCCACCGATTTCCCGCGTATCGTCGTGGGCATCGATAACGGCGTTGCGCCCATTGATCAAATGGAAGTCACCGTCACAAAGCCGATCGAAGAGGCGATGAACAGCGTCCCCGGACTCGAAAAGGTTCTTTCCACCACCAGCCGTGGTTCCGGTGAAGTCAATCTCTTCTTCAACTGGAACGTCGATATGTTCCAGACGCTGCAGTATGTCAACGCGGCGATTGCGCGCGTCCAGACCAGCCTTCCCCCGACGGCCAAGATGACGGCGAACCGTCTCACCTTCGCGGCGTTTCCCATCCTGGGCTACAGCCTGACGTCGGAAACCATGTCGCAAACCGATTTGTACGAAGTCGCGAATTATGCCATCAAGCCGCGCCTGAATCGCGTCAATGGCGTTTCGATGGTGGTGCTGCAAGGCGGCAAGGTTCCCGAGTTCCAGATTGAGCCCGATCCCGCAAAGCTTTTGCAGG
>CAITIX010000265.1 GCA_903892565.1 uncultured Acidobacteriia bacterium | reverse complement strand
CCTCGGTTCATCAGTGTGGTGATCACGGTCGCTGCGGGCAGCGCTTGCACCGACGAACCATCGGCGCGTTCGAAGCGGCAGTCTTCCGGACGAATGGTCCAAGGCACGGGCGAGCCGTTCGACACGGCTACTTGCAGAATGGCGTAATCGCGGATGCGCATCGCCAGTGGCGAAAACATCAGAGTCACGCCGTTGTGCGTTAGCGCGTTGTAGGTTAACCCGCCGGACTCAAACTCGATGATTTGCGCGGCGCTCGCGCTCCAAAGCATGAACACCAGCCCGGCCATCGCAAAAAGTCGCCCGCAATTTCTCATACTCGCCGACTTCAGTGTAAGCCGTTTCAAGGCGCCCCAAAAGGCAAACAATCGGCCAAGTTCGCCTTCTGCCCGTGACCGCATATTCATCTTTTAGTAATCGCTCTGTCATACATGATCGATAACCTAAAAGCTCACGAAACAGATTTTCTTGGGGGGTCTAATGAACAGAACTATTTCCACATGGGTACGTGTGCTTGCGATGAGCATGCTCGCGTTCCTATGCGCGTCGCACGTCTTTGCGCAAACGAATTCCGCGGTGGTCGCGGGAACGGTCCTCGATCAGGCAAATCAAACATTGCCGAACGCGACCGTAACGATGAAAAACGAAGCAACCGGTGCAATTCGCACCGCCGTTACAGGTACGGATGGACGTTTCAAGGCTGATGGCGTGCCGAACGGCTCGTACACCGTCACGGTCTCCGCCCCGGGCTTTGCTTCCAGTAATAAGTCTTCGGTCGAAGTCGCCTACGGTAAGGGCGATGATCTCACCATCACGCTAGCGGTTGGCGCCGTGAGCCAGACCGTCGAAGTTTCCGAAGTTGCTTCTTCGGTAGCGGCGCACGTCGCGCCGTCGCAGGCGTCGCTTGAAGCGCGCAGCGCGGTCTCGCTTATCAGCCAGGAATTCATCCAGAACTTCACTTCGCCTGTCTCCGATTACTCGGACATGGTGCAGATGGCGCCTGCAACGTTCAGCGTCAGCGCCAACGGTCCCGGCCTCGCCGATACCAAGATCTTCTTCCGCGGCTTCAAAGACGGCAACTACAATATGACGTTTGACGGACTGCCGTTCAACGACTCAAACGACCCCACGCACCACTCCTGGGTGTTCTTCCCCGGCCCGTTCATCGGCAGCACGCTGTTTGATCGCAGCCCCGGCGACGCCACCGTCATCGGACCGGCGAACGCTGGCGGTTCGATCAATCTGCTGTCCCGCGATCTCGCTTCCAGCCCGTTATTCCAGGTTTCCATGTCTTACGGCTCATGGAATACGCGCCTGGTGGAAGGAGACTTCGACTCCGGCCCGTTCGGTGGCGTGAACAAGCGCAACAACCTCTTGCTCGATGTGCACCAATTAAACTCCGATGGCTACCAGACCAACAATTTCGTCACCCGCTGGGGCGGCGACGCAAAGTATCAGTTCCGCATCAGTGACAAGACAATCCTAACCGCTTACGCCGGCATCATCGATCTGTCGTCCAACGCACCGAACATCAAGGGACCCACGCGCGCCCAGGTTGCCCAGTTCGGCGACAACTACCTGTTGAGCAGCGATCCGACGAGCGCCTTCTATTACAAGTACGCCTGGTATCAAATTCCCACCGACTTCGACTACGTCGCCTTGAATTCGGACCTCGGCAACGGCTGGAGATTTGAAAACAAGCTATACACGGACCACTACTACAACCACCAGCAGTACAACGGTTCCACCATCACGTTTATCAGCGGTACCGATAAGCTGAATAGCTATCGCAAGTACGGCGATGCGGCATCTTTGGCGCAGGATTCCAAGTGGGGCACGTTCCGTACCGGTATCTGGTACGAAATCGCATACACGGATCGCTATCAGATTCCGACCGACCCGCGCACCTGGATCGACGCAGTAACACCGAACTTCCACGAGAAGTTCAGAACACAATCCATCCAGCCGTACGCGCAATACGAATATCGCGCGACGCGCCGCTTGACGATCACGGGCGGTTTCAAGATCTCTAACTACAACATGCACCTCAACCAGTACGCCGACAACGGCAAGACCATCGGCTGTCTGGGTGGCGTCTTGACCACCGATGCGGTGACCAAGGCTGTGATCTGCAGCTTAGGCAACAGCGCCTTCACCACGCACGTGGGCGATTACCACGCCTTCGAGCCGACCGCCGACCTCCGCTACCGCGTGCGCAACAACTGGACGCTTTACGCACAGTATGCAGCCGGGAATATTATTCCTCCGAGCAGCGTATTCGATGTGAAGAATGCGAACGTCACCGCCACGCCGAGTCCTACGCAGACCAAGACCTTCCAGTTTGGCTCGGTCCTCAAGATGAACCGCTTCACGCTCGATGCCGACGCGTTCTTTATCAAGTCGGATAGCGCTTATCTCGGCGTCACAGATCCCACAACGGGCGAAACTACATATGCGCCCGCCGGCAATATCTTTTCGAAGGGTTTCGAGGCCGAAGGCAACGTGGTCATCGGCCACGGCTTCAACCTCTATCTGAATGGCACGTTGTTGAGCTCGAAGTACAATAGCTCCAATCTGTGGGTTGCCAACGCGCCCCACGATACGGAAACCGTCGGACTCACCTACTTGCACAAGAACTGGGATATCGGCTTCTTCAACAAGCGCATCGGCCAGATCTGGCAGGATAACGGCAGCATCAACCAAGCTGTCGCGATCGACCCGTTCAACATCACCAACCTGTTCTTCAACTATACGATGAAGGAAGCGTCCCACTGGCGCGGAACGAAGTTCCGTGTCGGTGTGACGAACCTCTTCGACAAGCACAACATCATCGGCGTCACGCCCGCCTCCACGGCCTCGAATCTCCCGCAACCGGGCGATACGTTGTCGCTGATGGCAGGACGTAGCGTTTCTATGAGCGTCACCTTCGGTTACGCGCCCAAGCGCTAGGAGCCCAGACGTTCGGAGGACTACGCTGCCGAGCAATCGGCAGCGTTTTCTTTTTGGCAGCGGTTTCCTTTTAGCAGTAGGATCAGAAGTAGGTTTCAACATGGCTCGGCCCTCTGTCACACATCGCATCACTGTTCGCATCACTGTGGCCTGCCTGGCATTTGCCGCAGCCCTTGGACACGCCCAAACACTGCCGCCCGCGTGGATCGAACTCGGAGAAGGCGGCCAAGCGATCGCCCGCGTCATTGTGGCGAATTCCGCAACTGTTGTTTGTCCCAACATCCTCGTGGACGGGGCACAACAGGCCATGTTGCTGCGCCAACCCATACCGCAAGGCTTTCAACCGGTGTGCGAATTCGGCTTGTCTGGCGGCGCAAGAACGGCGTCTATCAATGGACAGGCGCTGCACCTGCCTGTTGCGGCCGTCGCTTCGGTCGTGGTCCTTGGCGATACCGGCTGCCGCATCAAAGGCGCCCGCGCGCAAGACTGTAATGACATGACCAAGTGGCCTCTGCAGGCCGTGGCCGATCACGCTGCGGGCGCAAATCCAGACCTCATCATTCACGTCGGCGACTATCTCTATCGCGAATCGGTTTGTCCGGTGAACGCGCAAGACAAATGCGGCGGCACGCCCGTCGGCGATAACTGGGACACCTGGAATGCCGATTTCTTCGGTCCTGCGGCAAAGCTTTTGGCCGCTGCGCCGTGGGCCTTTTCGCGCGGCAATCACGAGGACTGCGAACGCGCCTGGCAGGGGTGGTTCTATTATCTGGACCCTCGTCCCTGGACCAACGTCTGCGCCACCTATACGCCGGCCTACGTCATAAAATCGGGAACTCGGCAGCTCGTCATGCTGGATTCCTCGGCCGTGAAGGAAGACGATGCCGATCCGCAGCAGGTTGCCCAGTACGTCTCCGATCTGCAATCGCTGCACGTGGAAAACGCATGGCTCGTGGATCATCATCCCTTCTGGGGTGTGAAGTCCAGCGAGAAGGGGAGCTCCGTCAAATCGCTTTCCGCGCCGCTCGAAGCCGCGTGGGATCAGGTCAAGCCAAAGGGCATCGAGATGGTTCTCTCCGGTCACGTGCACCTGTTTGCCGTGTTGCCATTCGAGTCGGGCCGCCCCGTGCAAGTGATTTCCGGCGACGGCGGGACGATGCTGGCCGAGCCTGTTCCAGCGTCCGTCGACGGCACCTTGATACAGGGCAATGCCGTGCGCGGCAGCCAGACCCGCATGGAATTCGGATACACTTGGCTCCAGATCACCGACAACGGTTGGAGGTTGAATTTGCGGTCCACCAGCGATGCAAACATCGTCCAGTGTGACATTGCCAGCGGTCAAACGACCTGCAAAGCCAGCGACAAACCATAAGCTGCCGCTTTCTAAATTGAGGAGGGTTGGTGGACGGAATGGGGCTCGAACCCACGACCCCCACGATGCGAACGTGGTGCTCTCCCAGCTGAGCTATCCGCCCCCAAGGCTTACATTTTTACTATAGCACGCAAGCACCGCGTTTCATTCGCGTTGCATGGCCTCGCGCAAAATTTTTTACTTGCTACACAAGCCAAATCGAAGGACACTGAGATTTCATGACCACTGCACGTATTAACAATGACGCCGCGCCGGTTCGCGAGCCCGCCGATCGCTGGTCTATCGCGGAAGCCGCCGAAATGTACGACGTCAACCGTTGGGGCAAGGACTACTTCAGCATAAGCGCCGACGGACACGTGTGCGTCCATCCGAATAAGGAAGCCGAACGCAAGATCGATCTCAAAGAACTCGTCGATAATCTCCAGTTGCGCGGCATCGCCCTTCCGATCCTGATCCGCTTTGGCGAAATCCTGAAACACCGGCTTGGCGAAATTCACGGGGCCTTTCAGGCCGCCATTACCGAAAACAATTACACCGGCAGCTATTGCTGCGTTTACCCCATCAAGGTCAACCAACAGCGGCAGGTGGTGGAAGAAATCTTCCAATACGGACGTCCTTATAAGTTCGGTCTGGAAGCAGGCTCCAAGCCCGAATTGCTCGCGGTGTTGGCCATCGCCGACAACGAAACGCCCATCATCTGCAACGGCTTCAAGGACGACGAATACATCGAGATGGTGATGCTGGCAAAAAAAATCGGCCGGCAGATTATTCCCGTTGTCGAAAAGTACACGGAGCTCGATCTCATCCTGAAGCATTCCGCAAAGGTGGGCGTGCGCCCGGTCATCGGCCTGCGCATCAAGCTCGCCAGCCGCGGCTCCGGACGCTGGAAATCCTCTGGCGGTTATCGTTCGAAGTTCGGACTCACCATCACCGAAGCGCTCAAGGCACTCGAACAGTTGAAGGCCGTCGGCATGGAAGATTGCCTCCAGTTGATGCACTTCCACCTGGGCAGCCAGATCACGAATATTCGCCAAATTAAAGGCGCGGTGATTGAAGCCGCGCGAGCTTACGTGGAAATGCGGCGCTCCGGCGCAGGCTTGAAATATCTGGACGTCGGCGGCGGTCTCGGCATCGATTACGACGGCTCGCAGACGGACTTCGAATCGAGCGTGAACTACACGCTGCAGGAATACGCGAACGACATCGTCTATCACATCCAAAGCGTTTGTGACGAAGCCGAGGTCCCGCATCCCGCGATCATCACCGAAAGCGGACGCGCCGTGGCCGCCTATCACAGCGTCCTCGTGTTCAACGTCCTTGGCGTCACCGGATTCGGCGAAGAAGACACGCTGCCTGAATTCGGGGACGACGTCGAGCAGCCGCTCATCGATTTGAAAGAAACGCTGCGTGGCTTGAGCATGAAGAATCTGCTCGAGAGTTTCCACGACGCGCAGCAGGCGCTCGATTCGGCACTAAATTTGTTTAGCCTGGGCTACCTGCCGCTGCAGCAGCGTAGCTGGGCGGAAAGCATGTATTGGGTCATTTGTCGTCAGATTCAGAAACTCGGCAAACATCTGGACTATTTCCCCGAAGAGCTCGAAGGGCTCAACACACTGCTCTCGGACACATACTTCTGCAATTTTTCACTATTTCAAAGCATGCCCGATAGCTGGGCCGTCAAACAGCTGTTCCCCATCATGCCCATTCATCGGCTGGGCGAGGAGCCGTCTCACCACGGCATCCTCGGCGATATTTCCTGCGATTCCGATGGCAAGGTCGATCAATTCATCGACCGCCGCGATGTGAAAAAGACGCTGCCCCTGCACACCTACACGGGCGAGCCGTATTATCTCGGCACGTTCCTCGTCGGGGCATATCAAGAGATCCTGGGAGATTTGCACAATCTGTTTGGCGATACCAACGCCGTGCACGTGCAGTTGGACGAAAACAATCAGGTCGTACTCGAAGCCTTGATTCGTGGCGATACGGTCCGCGAAGTGTTGGACTACGTGCAATTCAAATCCACCGCGCTGGCCGAACAATTCCGCCGCGATGTGGAAGGCGCCGTGCGCGAAGGCCGCGTGGGATACGAGGAAGCCGGTCTCTTGTTGCGCTTCTACGAGGACGGCCTCAACGGCTACACGTATCTGGAACAGTAATACGTGTTTCGGCTCCCCTGACTTCGACGGTAGAACTTCTCCAGATGGCCGATTCGGCCACCACGTCCATCTGGCAAAGATAATTGATTGACAAAGATGATTGAATAGAATTCGTGCCGCGCAAATCCGTCCTGGTCCTTCAATTTGTGGCGCTTCTTGCACTGCTTGCCCAGCCCATGTGGCTCGGTCGGGAGCAATGGCACTTCGGACAACGGTCGGACGACGGCGTCTACCTTGCCACGGCCAAATCCATCGCCACCGGCCAGGGATACCGGCTGCTGCATCTTCCCGGCGCTCCCTACGCGATTAAATACCCGCCGCTCTATCCCGCGTATCTTTCTATCGCGTGGCTTATCCGTCCTGATTTCCCGGCAGTCACCCACGTTGCGGCCTTCCTCCAGGCAGCGCTCTTGCCGGTCTTTCTCGCGCTCTTACTGAAAGCGTTATATGGCTTCGGATTCTCGGCGCGCCGAGTCTTTCTCGTGGTCGGGATCTCCCTAGTGAGCATGCAAATGATGGCGCTCACCATCACGCTATTTTCCGAATTGCTGTGCATGTGTTTGCTCCTCGGCGTCATTCTTGCGGGGGAGCGCTCCGCGCGCTCTGACTCTCCCGGATCCGAAGCAACGCGTTGGGCGCTTGCCGCCGGCTTGCTCGCCGGGCTCGCCTATTTGACCCGCACCGCCGCGCTGCCGATCTTTGCGGCGGTTCCCGTTTTCTTCGTGCTGCGGAAAAGGCCGCGCCTGGTTCTGTACTTCTTCCTCGCCGCTCTTCCTCTTGCTGCAGGCTGGCATCTTTGGGTGCTGGCGCATGCACCCACCGGGCCCACCACAGCCACCTCCGGCTACCTCACCGAGTACCTCCGCATGATTCAGCTGAAGGGCTTCTGGTCCAACTTCATGACCCAAGTGGCGGCGGTTTCGGCCGGCGTTACCGAAGATACCGTGCCTGGTTTTATCGCGCTGCTTTTTGGATTGCCGCTGTTTCACATCGTATTCGCGGCCGCCATCTCAGGAGCCATCCGCATTGGACGCCGCTGCAACTGGCCCCTCTACGTAATCTTTAGCGGCTTTTACTGCCTGATGATTTTCCTGTGGTGGAGCGGCGGCGAAGGTGTGACGCGTCTCGTCCTTCCTATCTGGCCGATGTTGATTGCCGGCATGTCGGAAGAAGCCGCGCACGTCGCAGGGCTCTTTGAGCAAACGATGGCGAAGTCGGATTCCTGGAAGCGAAGATCTCCCGTTTGGATGCGGATTCCGCGCTGGGCTCTCATCGGGCTCGGCCTCCTCATCATTTTTCGCAACGATCGTAACGCGTGGACCTGGGCTGCCACCACTCTTCCGGAGGAGCACCGGGAGCGCTTAGACGATGAGGTCGCGTTCTCCTGGATTGCCAGCCACAAGACCCCCGACACGGTGGTGCTCGCGTGGAAGGACGCGACTACGTTTCTCTACACCGGTGCGGACGCTTCGCGCGGACTATTCATCACGGCCACGCCGCAAACACCACAGACGAAGACCTTCGCGACCTCTTTTGAAGCTTTGCCGCGGCAGTATACGCGCGGATTCCTCTTGCTCTTGCGGTCGGATCTCGGCAATACGTTCAACAATCACGACCTGCAGCCGCTGCAATACGCCGCTCTTGCTTTCCCCGGTTCTAAACTGGAGTTTACGGCCCCGGGCGCATTTATTTATAGTTTTTCGATTCCGCGCACAGCAAACTAAAGCACATCAAACCATGAAACGTATTGTCCCCGACGTCACGCCCCCCATCGCGAAGCTTGTGCCGAAAGAGATGACCCTGCACGGGGACACCCGCACCGACAACTATTTTTGGTTGCGCGACCGTCAGGATCCCGACACCATCGCCTATCTGGAGGCCGAAAATCTCTACACCGAGCAGGTGATGAAACACACCGAGCCGTTGCAGGCCAGCTTGTATGCGGAGATGCTCGGCCGCATCCAGCAAACCGACACGACCGTTCCTCTCAAGCGCGACGACTATTACTACTACACGCGCACGGAAGAGGGAAAACAGTACGCCTATTATTGCCGCAAGCGCTCCGAGCAACTGGAGTTGTTGAACGAAGCTCCGGAAGAATTACTGCTCGATGCCAATGCCCTCGCCGAAGGACAGAAATACTGCCGCGTAGGGAATTTTGTCGTGAGTCCGAATCATCGCCTGCTGGCGTATTCGGTGGATTTCGACGGCGATGAGACGTACACCATTCGGGTCAAGGATCTCGCGACGGGTCTGCACCTGCCGGACGAAATCCACAACACGTATTACTCGCTCGAATGGGCGGAAGACAACGCCACGTTCTTCTACACGGTGCTCGACGAGACGCTACGGCCGCACAAAGTGTTCCGTCATCGCCTCGGCGACGCCGAAGATGTGCTGGCCTATCACGAACCCGACGAGCGCTTCACGCTGGAAATCCAGAAGACGCGCACCAAAGCGTTCGTCGTGATCGATAGCAGTAGTTCTGTCACCTCGGAAATTCGTTATCTCAATGCGCAGGATCCCACGGGAGAGTTCCGCATCTTGTTGCCGCGCACGCAGGGCGTGGAATACGACGTTGCTCATCACATGACAGGCCCCGCCCGGGGCGAGGCCGATTTTGCGCAGCACGAAGGCTCTTTCTTTGTTCGCTTGAATGACACTGCGAAGACGTTTCGCGTCGTGCAGGTTCCCGCCGACAATCCGGCCAAGGAAAACTGGAAAGAGATCATCCCGGGCCGAGACGGCGTCACCATTGAAAGCATCCATGCGTTCCGCGATTTTCTGGTCACCGAGGAGCGTCACCGCGGACTCACTGAAATTTATATGCGGCGTTTGGCGGACGGCGCCACGCACGCCATCGAATTTCCGGAGCCCGTTTACACGGCGGGCATAGGTCCGAACGCCGAATTCGAAACGCACTCGCTGCGCATTGAGTACTCGTCGCTCGTGACGCCGCCGTCTGTCTACGACTACGACATGACCTCGCGAATCCGCGTCCTGAAGAAGCAGGAGGAAGTACTCGGCGGCTACGATCCTTCTCGCTATCGTTCCGAGCGCTTGTACACAAAAGCTGCGGACGGCACCGAAATACCTATTTCTCTGGTTTATCGCGACGATTTCCAGCGGAACGCGCAAGCACCCATGTTGTTGTACGGCTATGGATCGTACGGCATCAGTATCGATCCCGTGTTCAGTTCCGATCGATTGAGTCTGCTTGATCGCGGCTACGCGTTTGCCATCGCGCACATCCGCGGCGGTGGCGATCTCGGCAAGCCCTGGCACGATGCCGGGAAAATGCTGCACAAGAAAAACACGTTCACCGATTTCATCGCGTCCGCCGAATTCTTGATCGCGCACGGGTATGCTACGCCTTCACGGCTTTCCATCAATGGACGCAGCGCCGGAGGCTTGCTGATGGGCGCTGTCATCAACATGCGTCCCGATCTTTTCGGTGCGGTTGTGGCGGGCGTCCCGTTTGTGGATTCCCTGAACACGGCGTCCGACGCCACGCTGCCCTTGACGGTGGGCGAATATGAAGAATTCGGCAATCCTGAGGATCGCGCGTTCTACGAGTACATGAAATCCTACGCGCCTTACGAAAATGTGTGCGCGCAGGAGTATCCCGCGATCCTGATTACGGCGGGATTGAACGATCCTCGCGTGTCTTATTGGGAGCCCGCGAAGTGGACCGCGAAATTACGCACCATGAAAACGGATCAGAACGTACTCCTGCTCAAAACCAACATGGGCAGCGGCCACTTTGGGGCTTCAGGACGCTATGAGTACCTGAAAGAGCGTGCGTTCGAGTACGCGTTCCTGCTCGATGTCTTATAACGACGTCGCGTGGCGACGTCCGTCTCCGACCGAGCAATTTTCGTCGGGTCGAAATCCATTTCTTGGGGCCTAGCGGGCTCGTGGTTGCATCGCTTTCGGCGCCCTACCGAACCCCTTAGCGCGG
>CAITIX010000264.1 GCA_903892565.1 uncultured Acidobacteriia bacterium | reverse complement strand
GGCGGCGGAATCGGTGGATCGTTGGTTAAAAAGCAACGCCTGACGCGTTG
The DNA here is from genome assembly GCA_903892565.1 of uncultured Acidobacteriia bacterium. Lineage (GTDB taxonomy): Bacteria > Acidobacteriota > Terriglobia > Bryobacterales > Bryobacteraceae > Palsa-187. The sequence continues at coordinate 5,279 of CAITIX010000264.1, read as the reverse complement.
CGGGGTTAAAAAGCAACGCCTGACGCGCGTTGGGGGTTTAAGAGCAACGCATAAGCCGCGTTGCGTGGTTGTCGCGAGAAAGATTGTTAAACTAAGAATCATGAGCGCCCTGAAGCGATTCATCCTGTGGGATTACGCCCGAGCCTCCTGGCAGTACGACATCATCGTTGCGCTGATTCTCGCGTTTATTTTCCTGACGCCGCACGATGTATTTCGCGACCAGCCAAAGGCCGCGAGCATCGCCATGGTTCGTGGCGGCTACTGGATTGAGGCGCAACAGATGGCAGGGGTTCCGGATGCGTCCATGGCCGCGCGCGCCACAGCATTAGTGGACGCTCGCTATAAGAGCCACATTGCGATCGCCACGGTCGAACCGATCTACGACGACGCCGAGCAGGAACTGAAAGGCTATCTGGCCTTTCCGAAGCAATAAGCGCTCGTGAAACTTTATCTTTCGATCCTCGCTTTGTTTTCCGTGTACGCCCACGCGGAAGCGTTACCGGACGTGCTGGCGCGGATGGACAAATCCGCGCAAACCTTCCACTCACTGACGGGAAAAATGCATCGCCTGCAATACACGGCCGTGCTGGGCGAATCGAGCGTGATGGACGGCGTGCTGCGGCTGAAGCGGATGAACAAAACGACGATGGGGGTGGTGGAGTTTCAGCCGCCCGATCCTCGCACGGTGTTCATCGACGGCAAGAATATACAGATCTACTATCCGAAGGCCAACACGGTGGAATTCTATGACGCGAGCAAGTACGTCGCGAACATCGACCAATTCCTCTTGCTGGGTTTTGGGACCACTGCGGCGGAGCTTACGAAAACTTACGAAACGAAACTCGGAGGCACGGAGTCCGTGGGCGGGAAGATGTGCACGCGAATCGAGCTTACGCCAAGAACCGCGCAGCTGAAACAATTAATCAGCAAGATCGAATTGTGGATTGCCGAAGGCGACAGTACTCCCGTGCGAGAGAAAGTTACGGAGCCGTCGAAGAATTACGAATTGGTGGACTATCTGGACGTGCAGATGAATCCGTCGCTTCCAGAGTCCGCTTTTCAATTGAAAGTGCCGGCGGGCGTGAAGAAGGTCTATCCGCAGAAATAGCGGGGCCCACGGCACGCCGTCCCTGCGATTCTGTTCACGCTGACTGCGCTCCAAATCCCCGCCCTTACGGGACGGGGTTATAGATCCGTAGCGTGAGCCCTTGATTATTTCGCGAACGAAGTGACCGAGACAGCTAACGAGTGGCTTGTCGCAAAGAAAACGTTTTCATCCTGTCCGCTCCCTGACGGTCGCGGTTCGGTGCTGACCGCGTCAAGATAACCGGCACCCTTCACAACACTTGCACCGAGCCCCGGCTGTGGAGGAGCAAACATAATCGCGGATTTGCCGAGACAGCGTATTAACGCGCGCGTTCGGCTCCCGAAAATCGCATGTATGGGCCGTGGCTGCCGTTGGGCAGAATCGTGCGGTGATCGGTAAGGGACTGCGAGAGGTGTTCGGACGTCATCTCCTTGGCTCCGCGGAGGCTGGCGCCGCGAAAATCGGCCATGGCGAGTTGCGCGCCACCGAAGCGAGCGCCGTCTAGAACGGCACGGTTGAAATCGCCACCGCGCATTTTGACTTCGCGAAGATCGGCGTGCGCGAGGCGTGCGTCGCGGAAGGTGCACTGCACGAATTCGGCGCGCTGGAAGCGCCCGTCCTGCAATTGCGCGCGCGTGAAGTCGCAATGATCCAGCTTGGACGTGCCGAAATTGACGCCTTCGGCGATGGCGCCCAAAAAGCGGCAGGAGTTCATGCGAGAGCCGTAGAATTGCGCCTGGCTGACGTCGCTCTCGCTCCAGTCGGAATCGGAAAGACGGGACTGATGACAGTTCATGGATTTCGCGTCGCATTCGCGAAACGACGTTCCTGCGATGGTTGCTCCGAGCATTTGCGTGCGCGAGAGCTTGGCGCGGCGGAAACACGCTTCGCGAATGGAAGCCTCGGCGAGGCTCGCGTTGTTGAACCAGGCGCCGGCGAAATTGGACCCGGCGAGGTCGGCTCCGGTGAGATCGGCTCCGGCGAAGTTGGAGCGTTCGAAGTCGCCGCGTCCGAGCGAGGCGCCGGAAAGATCGGCACCGGAAAAGTTGGCGTCCAAGAGAGTTGCGCCGGTGAGAATGGCGCGGCTCAACACAGCGGCGGTCAAGTCCTGATCGTTTAACGTGATGCCGCCGAAATCGGCACGACGGCCGTCCGCGGACTTTTCGAGCCACGCTTTGTGCGCTCGCAGAATGCCGATGATAGGAAGCGTTGTTTGTACCATGCCTTCTCTTGCACGGCTTATCGGCAGGACTACGCGTTCCTAGAGCTTTTCCAGTAAGCGGCGATGGACGGGCGAGTTCGGGGAGAGCTCGGGATGAAACGTGGTGACCATGTGCCTGCCCTGCTCCACCCAGACGGGATCTCCAGCGAAGCTCGCGATGACGCGCGTTTTTGGACCCGCGCGGCGGATGATGGGAGCGCGGATGAAGACGGCTTCCATATCATGGCCGTCGGCTTGTATCGTCGCGATCTGGCTATCGATCCGCCGTCCGTAGGCGTTGCGCTCGACGGCAATATCCATGAGGCCGAGCGCCGCCTGCACAGGATGCGTGACTTCGCTGGCGAGCAGAATGGCTCCGGCGCAGCTTCCATATACGGGTTTCTGTGCGGCGAAGGCGCGAATGGGCTCGACGAGCTGCTCCATTTCGAGGAGCTTCCACATGGTGGTGCTTTCGCCGCCAGGAATGATGAGTCCATCACAGCGCGCGATATCGGCAGCCGTTCGTACTTCGATGGCCTGAGCGGGATGAGCGGCGTCGCTCGCGCGTTCGATGGCGTTGCGGTGCGCTTCGAAATCGCCCTGCAACGCCAAGATACCGACGGTTTTCAAGAGAACCTACCGATTTCCAACTACCAACCGCGCGTTTGGAGCAGTTCGTTCTCGGGGATTTTGGTGACGTCGAGGCCGCGCATGGGCTCGCCCAATTCTTCACTGGCTTCGAGGAGCTTCACGGGATCGCGGAAATAGGTGGCTGCCTTGACGATGGCGCGCGCGCGCTTTTCCGGATCTTCGGATTTGAAAATACCGCTGCCGACGAACACGGCTTCGGCGCCAAGCTGCATCACGAGCGCGGCATCGGCGGGAGTGGCGATGCCGCCCGCGGAGAAATTCGGCACCGGGAGCTTGCCGTTGGCTGCGACCCATTCCACGAGCTCCAGCGGTGCGCCGAGCTTTTTGGATTCGTGCACGAGTTCTTCTTTGCCGAGCACCGTGAGCTGCTTCATCTCTTTTACGATGGTACGGATGTGGCGGACCGCTTCAACGATATTGCCGGAGCCGGCTTCACCCTTGGTGCGGATCATGGCCGCGCCTTCGGCGATACGGCGCAGGGCTTCTCCCAAATTGCGGGCGCCGCAGACGAAGGGGACTTTGAACGTTTTCTTATCGATGTGGTGCTCATCGTCGGCCGGCGTGAGGACTTCGCTTTCGTCGACGTAATCGGCGCCGAGCGCTTCCAAAATGCGGGCCTCGGTGAAGTGCCCGATGCGGGCCTTGGCCATCACGGGAATGGAGACGGAGGCCATGATGTCGCGCATGATCTTGATGGACGCCATGCGTGCGACGCCGCCTTCTTTGCGGATATCGGACGGTACGCGCTCCAGCGCCATGACGGCGCAGGCGCCAGACTTTTCGGCAATCAACGCCTGCTCCACGTTGGTGACGTCCATAATGACGCCGCCCTTGAGCATCTCGGCCAAGCCAACATTAAGACGGAATTCTTCTGAAAGATACATGGTGGGTATGCTTCTAGTATGCCACGCACGCCCGGCGCGTGAGTTGCTAAAATTCGAGGTGCCCGTGACCCTACGTTCCCTTACTGTAACGTTGCTGACGCTTTTCCTGGCAGGGCATCTTTGCGCGCAAAAAAAGAACAAGAAGGACCTCGAGCCAAAGACACAGGTTCTAGTGCCGCTGCCCGATCCACCGGACGCCGTGGTGGCGGAAACGGCGCGGCTTTCGTTTCAGGTGTCGCCTTTATCCAACAAAGGATTGTTGACGCCGCAGATTCGCGAGGCTTTGAAAGCGCTGCTGCGTGATAACCACGGCGCGCAGATCGTGAAGCTGCGGGCGTTCGTCGCGGGATCAGGCGATTTGCGGCGCGTGCAGACGATTGTGGCGGAGGAATTCACGGATCGAAAGCTGGCGATGCCGGCGATCAGTACGATTCAAGTGGGCGCGTTGCCGATGGTGGGAGCGCAGGTGGTGATTGAGGCGACGTCGGTGGAGAAGCGTGTGGTGAATCCGGGGCCGCTGGTGTTTGTCCCAGGCTACGCCGAGAAAGGCGTCGCGGAGGCCTTGGCTGTGTTGCGCGGTCGCACTGAGGGTCGCGAAATGCTCCGCGTAACGTGCTTTCTGAGTTCACTGGACGAGGCTACGTCGCTACGAACCGCCTCCGCTACCGCGTTTCCTGGCGTCGCGCTGGACATTGTGCAGGCGCAGCGTCAAAGCCTCGAGCCCTTCGCTTCCTGCGAGGGCGTCGCGCGTTTCCAGGATCCCAAGGGGCGGATCATGATTAGCGGCAACATCGCCGGAATCGTCGGACTGCCCAAAATTGTGATGACCGGAACAAAACTTGTGTTCCGCGACGAAGATGCAGATATTCGACTCGCGTATCAGCGGGTGGCAAAAGCGATGGAGCCTCTGGGCGCGTCGTTCAAAGATGTGTTCTGGAACGGAATCTATCCGCTCACGCGTCCGGTAGGGACAAAGATTTACAATTTGCGTGAAGAATTCGTCGGTCCATTCCGTGCGGGCAACGCAGCACAAGTTTTGTTCGAAGGCTTGCCGTCAACCGATGCGACAGCGGCGATTGAGTTGATGGCGGCGGCGCCTTAACGCTGCCGGGCAGGCGTCGACACGATTGTCGACGCGGCACGGCACGGCCGTGCGCCACGTCGCGACGCGAGGGCAAGAAAAGCAGATCCCTCTTGAGTTCGCTCGGGATGACAACTTGGGGGCGCCCGAGAGATTAGCGATTTTGGTTACACTTCGCCGCGGATGAGGTCGTCGTAGGTTTCGCGTTCGCGGATAATCTTCCACTCTTTGCCATCGACCATCACTTCGGCGGCGTGTTCGCGATTCCCTGCGCTTCGTCGAACTCGAGCACACTCTGGAAAAATTCCCCAGCGAATTGTCGGGAGGCATGCGCCGCCGCGTCGGCATCGCGCGTGCCACCGTGACCGCGCCGCC
>CAITIX010000263.1 GCA_903892565.1 uncultured Acidobacteriia bacterium | reverse complement strand
CCGCCTCAGACTGGCCGGTTTTGAAGTGCCCACCAGTGGCCGGTTTTGATCCGCCCGATGACAATTCACCTCTCCTCGTCGAGGTCGACGATGCCGATTACCCGGCGCTCTCCCTGCATTCCTGGCTCCTCACCCGCAAGCGAGACAAACACTATGATCGAACACGACTACACGCTATCCCCCTGCCTTTGTCAACTTTAAGTTTCGAGGCTCGCTAAAGTTATTTGCGTTTTTTGGTGTTGTGGAGCGCCAGTCGAAACTGGTTAGGGGCGATGTGAACTCTAGACGCAAATCCAACGATGCAAAAGCACTCAACGTGTCATCGGGCGGATCAAAACCGGCCACTGGTGGGCACTTCAAAACCGGCCAGTCTGAGGCGGGAGATTCATAACAGTTTTCGGGTTTGGTTCAAGGGATTTTGGCGGCGAATTAAAACGAGCCGGGGCCGAGCTGCGAGCCCTAGCTCGCGGCCCCGGCGGTCAAAGGTTCGTTTGGTTTTTTGCTCTTCTTGTTTGCGGGTGCCGGCGGCAATGAGTCTTTGATCCGATAACTGCGCCCGGTGATGGCAATGGTTATGGCATGGTGCAGGAAACGATCCAGGATGGCTCCCGCGGTCGGCACGTCGGAGAGCAGCTTGCCCCAGTCTTCCAGCGGCCGGTTGCTGGTCATGATCGTGGAACGGTTTTCGTAGCGGCGCATGACCACTTCGAGCAGATACTCCCCGGACTGCTTGGGCAATGCCTTGAGTCCCATATCATCAATGATCACGAGATCAGGTTTGAGATAGCGGCGCAGGGTTTTGTCCTGCTGTTTGAAGGCTTCGTCTTTCAGGAAGTCGCGCACCAGATCGAAGATGGAACGGTAGAGAACTTCTTTGCCCTGCTTGATGGCTTCGTAACCCAGAGCCTGAGCCAGGTGTGTTTTTCCGATCCCAGGCGGCCCCAAAAATAAAATATCTTTGCCGTCGCGCAGGTAATTGCCGGCCGCCAGCTCGAAGATTTGTTTGCGGTTGATGGTCGGGTTGAACTGCCAGTCGAAGTCTTCCAAAGTTTTGAGCGCGCGGAAATCGGCGGCCTTGGTGCGGCGGGCCAGCATCCTTTGGTGGCGGACGTTGAGCTCGTCCTGGAAGATGAGTTCGAGGAACTCACCGTGGCCGAGGCGGCCAGCGACGGCTTCCTGCAGGCGCACGTCCAGGGTTTGCAACAGGCCGGAGAGGCGCAGTTGACGAAGGGTGGTTTGGAGTTGGGTCATGAGTTTTGGTTTGGGTTGAGGTTTTCGGCGGATTCAATGCGATAGGCTTCGAGGGAACGGATTAACGGATGGGTTTCCAGAAAGTCCATCTGCACCACGTTGCCGGGCAGTGCCAGCAGGCGCTTGAGATCACGCAGGCGCCAAGTGCCGTGATGCGTGGCGAGACCGGCGGCTTTTTCCAGTTCGACCGCGGGATGTTTTCCGGCCAGGTGCAGCAGCCCCTGCATCACGCGCAGACTTTGTGGGCCGCGGGTCTGATGCATCGCTTCGGCCCAGGTGCCGGTCAACGGACCAATCAGACGGCAACGCTCCAGCAGATAATCGGCACCCCGTTCAATGATATGCCGTTTGCGGCTGTGCAGGTGCGCGGGATCGGTGGTGAACTTTCCCGGTTCGGCCAGTGCGTGCAGCGCAATCTGTTCCCGGCGCGTGTTGTAAACGCGCAGCAGCCGGGCTTCCTGTCGCACCCAGACCTGACGACCGACATATTCGGGCGGGGCCGAGTAATACGCCTTCTTGAACTCCACGTAGCCATCGCGATGCACACTGCGCAGCGCCTCCTCGAACACCGGGAACAAACCCGCTGGCAGCGGCTGCAAGGCCGGCCGTTCCACGGCTTCAAAAAACTTGCCCACCTGCTGCCGGATCGTGCCGTGAATGCGCGTGTCGGCCACGTTCTTTTCCCAGTCGGAGAGATGCGTGTTTTGCGCCGCCAGACTGTCAAAGCTCCGGCCCTTGACCGCGTTGTTCTGCGCATACTTTACGCCCGATTCCACTTTCCCCTTGTGCCGGGGCATGACTGGTTTGGTGGGCAGAATGACCGTGCCGTAATGACGGGCAAACTCCTCCAGCTTGGGATTGATCTCCGGATCATACCAGTCGGCCTGAATCACCCCCGCTTTCAGGTTGTCAGGAACCACCGTGGCCGTAACTCCGCCAAAGTGGCGGAACGCATTTTCCAGACACCGGATAAAGCTCTCGGAGGTCTGGCGCCAGACCACTTCACTATACCCCTTGCGCGAATGACTCAGCACCGCGCGAAACAAATGCGGCCGACGACGCTGCCCGTCCGCCAGCACCCAGGCACCCTGTCCAAAATCCACCTGCAACTCCTGGCCCGGCGCGCATTCCATCCGGCGAAACGGCAGCTCCGTCCGGTGCGCCAGTTGGCGCACGAAGCGTTTCACCGCATCATACCCGCCGGTGAACGCATGACCGGCAATCAGATCCTGATAGATGCGCTGGGCCGAAAGTCCCGCCGACAAACCGCGCTCAATCACGGCGGTCAGGGGAGCACATTGGCTGGTCCGACCCGCTTTGGACCCGGTGGGCACATTGGCCGGTTTTGAAACCGAAGCTGCCCCAGAGCCGATGGGCGGAATGGCCGGTTTTGACTCCGAGCTTACCGGCTGCAAATAGCGACCCACGGTCTCGCGATGCACGCCCAGCTCGCGGGCGATCTTGCGCGCCGACCAGCCTTTGGCCGACAGCGTAGTAATGGAATGTTGCAGGCTCACGTTGAGTTGATTCATCGCGCATCAATGCGGCTTTCGCCGCCGACTGCGCAATCCCACTCTCAAAGTGGCCGGTTTTCATCTGCCCATCCCTGGCTGGTTTTGACCGCCCGCTGACAATGCCGAGCGCAAAATTGTGGATACGGCGCAGGTAAATGTTGGTGGAAACTTTCCCTTTTTCCATGGCGCGGAGGAAATGTTCAGCCCGCGTTTCCATCAGCGGGAGCGTGCGTAAACCATCCATCGCCTTGTCTTTGATCGCCACCAACCAGCGCCGAAGGGTTTCATCGTGTTTCAGCTTCACGATTTCTTCCATGACGTATTGCCAGGTGCGCTTGGCGGATTCGGGATCACCCACCTGAAGATATGCGCGGGCGATCTGCATATTGATGATGGGTTGACGGCAGGCTTCGTTCTTGGCGTTGAAGAGCCTCCGGGCCTCGGTGCGGTCTTTCGTGCCCAGCGACTCCTGCTTTCCGGTGACGTTGTCCTGAATCCAGTAAACGGACCCCCGAAGGAACATGCGGTATTTCTGTCTCATAACTTTTCAGTTACGAGCTTAAGGCAACCGGAATGTCCGCGTTACAGTGCTGTCAGGGTGTCAGGCCGGTGTTGGTCCGGTGCGCTGACAGTGTCAGCAATGTTGCTGACGTTTTGGCTGACAGACGCCTCGCAAATCCTCCTAAATCGTTCAACCACAATGGTTGAAGTTTGGAGGCGAGGGTCGGAATCGAACGCATCCGGCCTTCCACAAGCCACTCGAAATCAACTGCCTATGGCATCGCTGATGTGTTGACTATAAGGCTGTTACGTTTTATGTCAAGGATAACTCCGCCCGACTTTTCTTAACTCCATTTAACCACCACCAAACGGTGTTTGCTGGCACTTCTGCTGGCACT
>CAITIX010000262.1 GCA_903892565.1 uncultured Acidobacteriia bacterium | reverse complement strand
TCGAGAGATCGTAGGGCGATAGCTCCACGGTGACTCGGTCGCCATTCATGACTTTAATGCGATTGCGGCGGAGTCTTCCGGCTAAGGTTGCAAGTACGGTCTGGCCTCCCTCCAATTGGAGCGAGAACATCCCCGCGCGGAACTTTTCGACAACCGTCCCGAAGACTTCGATTCCGGATTCTTTTTCGTCTTCACCAGGCTTTGATTCGCGGGGCGGTGATTTCATGCCAGTTCTCATAAATGGACAGACCTCTTCCGTCGTTGTTCCGATCCATTTTGTGCAAGAGTACACGCCTGGACCGGGAAATGGTAAAACCCCGCGCATCAGCGCGGGGATACAGTCGCAGGGGAGAAACATCGTAAATGAATCCCCGGGCTCACACCCGGGGTTCTACCCCGACTTGCTACTGTCAAATGCTTTAGTAACGGTTGTTGCGACGAGGACCGCCGAAACCGCCGCCACGTCCGCCGCCACCGCCGCCGCCACGATCTTCCTTCGGACGCGCTTCGTTGACGTTGAGCGCACGACCGTCGAGGTCCGCACCGTTCAATGCCGCGATCGCCGCATCGCCCTGAGCGTTGTCGCTCATTTCGACGAAGCCAAAGCCGCGGGCCTGACCCGTATCGCGATCCGTTACGATGCTGACGCGATCCACGGTCCCGTGGGCCTCAAACATCCGACGTACGGAATCTTCGGTTGCGCCGAAGCTGAGGTTTCCAACAAATATATTTTTCATTTTTCTTTCTTTCTGGAGTTATACAGCAAGGAATCGGGGCAGGATCGGACAAAGGGCGGGTGGGCCGAACTATCGAAAGATGCCAAAATCGGACTGTGAAACTACAATCCTATGATTGCACGGAATGCGCTTCCAATGCAAGCAGATAGTATTTTGTGGCTCGCACTCAAGGACCATACGTAGCGGAGCCGCCGCCCAGACAGGTCACCCAAGCCGGCTGACGATTCGTATATAGTGATTGAGTCCGCTGCGTAGCGCGCAATTGGAAGGAGATTCCCTCATGCCGATCTTCGAACGAAAGACTGATAAAGGCCCGGTTCGCATCCACTATGAAGAGGCCGGGAAGGGCCTGCCGTTGTTGCTGATCGCCGGCGGAGGATTGAGCGCCACGCTCTCTTTCTTTACGAAGGGCGATCCCTTCAATGCGATCGACGAATTCAAGAGTGAGTATCGCTGCATTGCGCTCGATCTACGCATGGCGCCGGATGGGCAGTCGTCCGGTCCTCTGGATTTCGATCGCCCGTGGGACTCCATCACCGACGATCAATTGGCGTTGCTCGATCATCTGGGCGTGGATAAATTTATGGTCATGGGCTTCTGCATTGGAGGTCCGCTGATCTGGAATCTTTTGAAGCGGGCGCCGAATCGCGTGATTGCCGGTGTGCTGGCGCAGCCCAGCGGATCGCGTCCTGAAGCGCGCAATCTGTTCTACGAAACCAATACGGCGGGTTGGGCGGTGGACTACCGCAAGCGCAATCCTTCGGTCACGACGGAGACGATCGACAAGTTTCTGACCAAGATGTACCGCAACAATCCGGACTTCGTGTTCACCGTCACGCGCGACTTCGTGAAAAGCTGCCAAACGCCCGTGCTGATTTTGCCCGACGATATTCCGGCGCATCCTTATGCCGTCGCGATGGAAGCGGCGATGTTGGCTCCGAAAGCCGAGGCCAGCATTTTTCCGTGGAAGCAGTCGAAGGAGCGGATTCCGCTGGCCGTGCGGCAGATCCGGTCTTTCCTGAAGGCGCATCGTCCCGCCTGAAGGCGCATCGCCCCGCCTGAAGGCGCATCGCCCCGCCTGAAGGCGCATCGCCCGGCGTAGCGGATCGCGCAGCGAAAATCTCGCGAAGAACTAGGCTGTGGGGTTTGGATTTGTTAGGATAGAGACTCAGGCTCCGGGCTTCGTGCAACGGGTGGCCGCGAACCCCGCCAGGTCCGGAAGGAAGCAACGGTAGTGGTTTAACCTGTGTGCCGCGGATCACCCGGGGTCTGTTAATTCCTCACATTCATGTACCAGGTCATCGCCCGTAAGTATCGTCCGCAGGCTTTCGACGAGCTGATCAGCCAGGAACATGTCAAAACGACGCTCGAAAACGCGATCAACCAGAAGCGCATCGCGCACGGCTATATTTTTTCCGGCCAGCGCGGCACCGGCAAAACCACCGTCGCCCGCATCTTTGCGCGCTGCCTGAATTGCGAAAAAGGACCGACGTCCACGCCGTGCGGCGTGTGCGCGAGTTGTACGGAGATTGCGGCGGGCTCGGCCATCGACGTGATCGAGATCGACGCGGCGTCGAACCGCGGCATCAACGAAATGCGCGAGCTGCGCGAAAGCGTTCGCTTTCGTCCGGCGCGCGACCGCTACAAAGTTTTCATCGTCGACGAAGCGCACCAGATCACGAATGAAGCGTTCAACGCGCTGCTGAAGACGCTGGAAGAGCCGCCCGAGTGGGTGGTGTTTATGCTGTGCACGACGGAGTCCCACAAGATTCCGGTGACGATTCAATCGCGCTGCCAGCAGTTCAGTTTCCGCTCCGTTGATTTTGCGGAGCTCATCACGCGCATGGAATGGATCGCGCAGCAGGAAGGGATCACTGCGGATCCTGAAGTGCTGAGCGTGCTGGCGCAGGCCGGTGAAGGCAGCGTGCGCGATTCGCTGTCGGCGCTCGATCAAGCCATCGCGTGTTGCGGAAACACATTGCGCGCGGCCGAAGTGCGTTCGCTGCTCGGCATGTTCTCTCTGGATTCGCTGGCGCAGGTTGCAAAAGCGCTGGCCGAGCCCGATTCTCAGATGGGCGCGCAAAAGATGTTCGAGGTTGTGGCCGAGCTCGAAGCGAATGGCCGCAGCTTGCAGCACTTTGCGCGCGAGCTGGCGCGCTATATTCGCAACTTGTTGGTAGTGCGTTTGGCGAAGGTGCCTACGCGCTTGGTTTCCGCGTCGGAGCCGGAGCAACACAGGCTGGCGGAAGCCGGGGCGCCATTCACGGAAGAAGATCTCACGCGCTATTTGCAATTGACGCTGGATATTTTCCGCGATTTGCAAAGCTCGTTGCAGCCGCGCTTTCACTTGGAAATGGGTTTGCTGCGCATGGTGCATGCGGGTAAGTTGCAGTCGATTGAAGAAGCGCTTGCGAACTTAGGCGGGACTTCCACTGCGCCGGCAGCATCGCAAGGAAGTTCTTATGCGCCGCCCGCGAGCGCTGCGCCGCGCGCGTCGGCTGCTCCACCGTTTGAACCTCGTTCGTCGGCTCCGCGTCCGGCATATTCCGCGCCGAGTTCTGCGCCGAGTTCTGCATCAAGAAGCGCTGGTCCGCCGATGGATGCTCCTGCGGCCGCAGCGCCTTTGGCGGGTGACGATTTCCGTTCGCGTTTGCATGCGGCCTTGATCGAAGCGCAGATGACGCACATCGCCGATGCTGTGGAACATTGCGGTGTGGAAGAATCCGGGAACGAGATTGTGTTCACGGCGCCGAAGATGTATCAGATGTTCTTGAAGCAGCCGGATCTGGACGCCACGGTGCGGCGCTTGGCCGGGCGCATCGTCAAGATTACGATTAAGGTTGGGGAAGCTGGGGCTGCGCCTGCCATGTCAGCGCGTCCTACTGCTGCAGCTGCTCCTCCAGAAGACGAAGCGACGACGAGGGCGCTGGAGAATCCGGAAGTGCAACGCTTCCGCGAAACGTTCCCGGATAGTCAGGTCCGCACGGTGCGGAATTTAAAAGATCGATAGGCGGCGCGCGTCCGGTGTGCGGATGAAGAAAGCAGATCCCTCGGCTACGCTCGGGATGACACGTTAGGGGATGCGAGAGAAGGCTGTAGCTATGGTGGGACACGTAGGCTGGACCGCTCCCGATTGCCTGATTGATGGGGTCGCGGCTCGGGTCCGATGCGGATACACTACGGCCTTACGTCACCCCCTCTCCATGACTGTCGCGG
>CAITIX010000261.1 GCA_903892565.1 uncultured Acidobacteriia bacterium | reverse complement strand
GTCACGGCTGGCCTGTTGAACAAGCAAATCGCTGACCGGGTCGGCCTGAGCGTGATCACGGTCAAGGTCCACCGCGGCCAGGTGATGCGTAAGATGGGCGCCCGATCGCTCGCTGCGCTGGTGCGCATGGCCGACCGTCTTGAACTTTATCCCTCGTTCGCCAGAGACCCACATTCGTCGGAAGCGCAGCTTCCCAACGAACTCATCGATCTGGGACGTCTGGGCCCAAAGCCCGACCATAGCCTCAGGCGGCACGTCCCCAGCTGACACGCAATACGGAGCGCCCGCCATCGCCCGTCCGGCTTGGGCGTCTCGCAAGAATCGCCATCACCGGCAGGGCAAATTTTACCTGCGAGCGCTGAAAACAATCCACGGCAATATAAAATGCCAATATTGCCACATTACGCAAAATATCCCACTATTATTTGCCATACCCCCTCCACTTCGTGATATTTTTCAGCGCTTAATATGTAAAATTTACGTTTGCATTGAGAAGGGAACCAATCTTTATGCGAAACAAGACCGGCCTTTGGCCTCTGAATGCAATTCCACTTGCCTCTCTGTTTCCTAGACTGATAGAAAGGAGGCGCTTACGCATGACGGCTGGATTGGCGGATGCTGCGGCAACTCAAGCCGCCACGACAACGGACCCAGGTTCAGACGCCTTGAGGGAACGGTACCCTAGCCCCCCCGAGGGGCCCAACACGCCCCATGCCGATGACCAACCGCTGGTCGACCTGGATGTGGCCAGATTCTATTTCGGGGAGGATGTCGGGAGCCTGAGGCTCGCCATGGGCATTTTTCGCGAGAAGCTTTCGGCGGATCTGACCGCATTGAGCACCGCGGTAAAGGCGCGCAACCTGGAGCAGGTCCGATACATCACGCACCAGATCAAGGCGCCAGCCGCCTATATGGGGGCAACGGGCCTGGCGATCGCCTGCCAAGAAACGTCACTGAACGCCGAACCGCCGAACTGGGATGACATCGACGCTGCAACGACACATCTGGCCTCTGTCGGGGAGCAAGTGGGGACCCTGCTCTCCGCCGAGACTTGGCAAGCCGAAGTTGCGTTCCGGGCGCAAACGTAACCCTGTCCCCCGCCAGGTGAAGCCCGACGGCGCCTTTCCGGCCATCCCTGCCGCTAAAAACCGCCGCGCGCCATCTCGGAGGGCAATAGCAACAAATGTTCGAGCAAAATTGAAAAATTTGCCCGCGCCAACATAATCAGAAAATCATTTCCGTCGTTTTGTATATCATAGGACATTTTTCAAGCCGAATAAAACGGCGATTTAAATGTATTAAACGATGTATCATAAATTATTCCCAATAATCAATGTCACTAGGAAATATGCAACGACGCCTCTTGGCGACGATCATTAAATAGACACGCTGATTTCACGGCGATGTGCCATCGTAGCTCGAATCGGGTTGACATATCAATTCGCGCGACTTTTTATGAACGACGAGCAGTGACCAATTTTCATTTGCGGTATTTCCGACGATAGCTTCGTTGCCGCACGGGGGAGGCTTGTAGCATTTGGTACGGATAATGGAGCGATCACGGATTCAACTTGGCCCCAAAAGCCGAGTTGATCGTGTCCGTGTCGCCCGCGGGCGCTCTCACGGTGGTCAAACCGATGCGGCGCCCCGTCGAAGAGGAAAGCCATGGACGTCATAGAGGGCCTCGTCTGCGTCATAGACGATGACATCGCCATTCGAGAGGCGCTGCAGGGTCTGCTGCGTTCAGTCGGGCTTAATGTCGCGCCCTTCGACTCCGTTGCGGCCTTTCTTTCCGCGGCGCCAGCCGAGCGTCCGCGTTGTCTCGTCCTCGACGTTAGAATGCCGGGCGCAAGCGGCCTCGACCTGCAGGCGGAGATGGTCAAGACCGGCCTGCAGACACCGATAATCTTCATCACGGGGCACGGCGATATCGCGATGAGCGTTCGCGCGATGAAGGCCGGCGCCGTGGAATTTCTGCCGAAACCGTTCCGCGATCAGGATTTGCTCGATGCCATCCAGGAGGCGCTCCGCCGCGACCGGGAACTTCTGGCGACCGACGCCTCGGGCGCGGAACTTAAGGCGCGCTTCCAGACCCTGACCCCCCGGGAACGCGAGATCATGGCGGAAGTAGCCGGCGGCCTCCTTAACAAGCAGATCGCAGCCCGAGTGGGTCTGAGCGAGATTACGGTTAAAGTTCATCGTGGTCAGGTTATGCGAAAAATGGGCGCTCGGTCACTAGCGGCACTTGTCAGAATGTCTGACCAGCTCGGTTTGGTCCCCGCAGAACACTAGGAAACGAGCCTATATAAAAAAGCCATCTTGAGACGCTGGAGGTACACTCTAATACGGCATACGACGTGAATTAATCGAAACCGATAAAATCGTCTATTGGCGTAACTGCTCAATGAATTACTGAAGTATTTCATCAAACCTTGCACGAGATGAGCACCTTGGAACAATCCAGCGAGAGTCCCGCCTCGAAATTCGTCGCCATCGTCGACGATGACGACATGCTTCTGGAAGCCCTGGTTGCGCTTGTTCGATCGATGACACACGAGGTACAAGGTTTTAGATCTGCCGCAATTTTCTTCAGTTCAGTAAGCATAGATGATGTCGGATGCGTTATCTCCGACGTTAACATGGCGGAGATCGACGGCCTGGCGTTCCAACAGATACTTTTGGAACGTGCGCCGTGGCTGCCGCTTATTTTCATCACTGCCATGCCCAATCCAACACTTTCTGTCCTGGCCCGCCAGGCCGGCGCTCGCGCCGTACTGGCGAAACCCGTGGACGAGGCGAAACTCCAGTGGCATTTGCTCGAAGCACTTGGCCCAAGCGGCGAATCCAGCGAAGCACTGTCAAATGCCGACATAGTATAGAGCGAATTTCGGAGGCAATAGTGACCAGCCCGTTTAGGCAATTTCTTGCCAGTATTTTAACAATTAACCCTATTGTGTCCCGTATTATCAAGACACGGCGATCGTTTATAGTCGTTTTTATTGTTTCAACGTCAATATTCTTGGGCACATTATTAGTTGTTCAGGATAAAATTAACACAACTGAGTACACGAGAGAACACGATCGCCTATCGTATGCCATCAATCTGACAATTCGATCGATCGTCGATAAAGCGTCAAGCAATATAAATTGGGACGACGCTGTCGAACACATCTCAGTAAATTTCGATAAAGATTGGGCGGACGCCAACATTGGCAGTTACTTCATAGCCGTGCAGGGTTTTGATTTTGTTCAATTAATAAACGCAAATAACGAGGCCATCTATCACAGTGTGACAGCGAGCGGACTCTCGGACCCCGACCTGGCAATAATTAGACGTCAAATGACGTCGGCCCTATCGGAGGTTCGCCGACAAGAGAAGGAGAGGCCGTCGCTCCGCGCCGGACCTCTATATAAGACGTTCATCACGACGCCGATCTATCAGACGCGCACCGTTCAAGTCCATGGCGACCATTATATCGTCACGGCCATGCTTGTGCAGCCCGATTTCGGGCGCGCCGCGGCGCCGCAACGGTCGGCTATCGCGATCCTGGGGAGCCGGCTTGAGGGTAAGGTCATTGACGATATTGCGAATATCCTCGCCCTAAGGTCTCCACACCTCCGCGTCCTTACGACAGATGTTGACGCAGCGTCGTCGTCACGCGAGGCGGGACTCAAGCTGCCCGGCTCGGTGACAGATCACACCGTCACCCGCGTCTTGTGGGAGCCTAGTCGCCCGGGCGACTCGTTGGCGCTGCTGCTGGCCACGCCTCTGCTGTTTTTGGCGCTGCTCCCTCTCTACCTTCTCCAGCTCGGGCGCGCCTACGCGATCTCCGACCAGGCGAAGACCGATTTTCTGGCGCGTATGGGCCATGAGATTCGGACACCGCTCGGCGGTATCATCTCCTTGATCACCCTGCTGGAGCATTCGCGGCCGTCCAAAGAGCAGCTGAACGTGTTGCGAACCATGGAAAGTTCGGCGCAATCGCTGATGCGCATTCTGAATCATATCGTCGATACCGTCCGCATTGGCGCGCAACGTTTGAGGCTAGTCCAGAGTCCCGTGGCGCCCGCTCTGCTTTTAGAGGAGGTTGCTGGGCTGTTTCTGGCGAGCGCACACGCCCAGGGCTTGACCCTAAGTTGTTTCGTTTCTGCATCCATTCGCGGAAAATATCTACTGGATAACGACAGATTGCGGGAATGCTTATGCAATATCGTCAGCAACGCCATTAATTATACACCGGCAGGCAAAGTGATTTTGCGGCTGGAGCTGGTCAAGGGTGCCGACGGTCCCAATCTCGTGTTCACCATTTCGGACACGGGTGTTGGCATTGGCGCCGACGACTTACGCCGGCTCGGGAAACCGTTCATTCAGGCCACGGCCGCGGGAGACACCGCCAACAGCGGCGCAGGACTAGGATTGTCGATCACAAGGGAACTCATTGAACTAATGGGGGGCGAGATGTCGATCTCAAGCCGACCCCAGGCGGGAACCGACGTGACACTCAAGATTCCTGCCATCTTTCTAGGCCCACGTCAGCGCAACGAAGCCATATACAGCTTGCTCAAGGGCGTCGAGATCCTATGCCTGAGCAGAGACGAAATGGAGATTCAATTTATCAAGGAAAATTGTGAATCTATTGGAGCAACATTCGTTTCTCGAAATTTACCTACACTTGAATTAGGAGACATAAATCATAACACATTGATAATTGGTCCTAAGGAAATCTACGATGATTTGGTCCCAATAATTGATAGATATGGGAAATTGTCAGCTCGGCTGGTCCCGGCCGTTCTATTGGCGCAACAGGATTTCGCTGTGGACGTATCACCGAGGCCGGGCATACTCGTGACGACGGCCTTGGCTCGTGCGCGAATTCTCGACGCCATCGCGCGAGCTCTAGGCCGCGCGCCAGTTGCGGAACCTCAGCAATCGGTTCCCGACCTGCAAATGCCGGCCACCGCTTGCAGCCGGGAAGAAGCAATCGCCGCGGGCTGTCTTATTCTTGTCGTCGACGACCATCCAGTGAACCGCCTGGTCTTTGAGAAGCAGATGGCGCTGATCGGCCGTTACACAGACTCCGTCGCCGGCGGAGATCAGGCCCTTGAGGCCATCGACGCTAATGACTACGCGATCGTCTTTACGGATTGCGCCATGCCGGGCATAGATGGCTACACACTCGCCCGGCGGATTCGGAAACTTCCCGGCCCGAAGGCGGCGCTTCCGATCATCGCCATTACTGCGAACAAGTCGCCCGATGAGCAACAGACCTGCCTTCAGGCAGGCATGAATGACTGCGTCGTGAAGCCCGTCCCGATCGAAACCCTTCGTCAGGTGCTGCTGAAGTGGCTGCCGCGCACCGCCGCACCCGGTGGGCTGCCGGCGGATCACGTCTTTGAAATACCTCGCCTGCCACCGCCGATTCCGGAGAACGAAGCCGAGAGACTCGATGCCCTGAACGATAGCTGCATCCTGGACACCCCGCCCGAGTCGGAGTTCGACGCGATCACGGCGCTGGCGTCGTCGGTCTGCCGAACGCCAATCGCGTTGTTTAGTCTCGTCGACACCGACACGCTCAGATAGCATCGAGAGCTGCGGCGGCGAAGCGGTTGGCGCACTCCTGTGAGGTGAAGGCGTCCACGGGTTGTGTCCGGGGTGGCGGTGTAGCTCCCGGGACACAACCGACTGGCGCAAAGCGTCGCTGTCATAGGCCCGGTCGGCCAGCAGAACTGGCAGACCATCGGCGTCCAGCACAGCGTGGATCTTGGTCGTCAGTTCGCGCCGCGAGCGCCCCATGCATCGGGTTCCAGCGTCGTGCCGAGAGGTGGTCGCGGAGCCTTTCTCAGGCCCCCCCTTTTTGGCGTTCGCCCCGTGCTGGTGAACGCGGATCGAGGTGCTGTCGATCATCTGAAGATCGCCCTG
>CAITIX010000260.1 GCA_903892565.1 uncultured Acidobacteriia bacterium | reverse complement strand
GAGGCCATCGCGGAGCTGACCCACGCCGCCCAGGTGTGGGAGACCCTGCGTCCGGAACGCACGCAGGAGCTGATCCGCAACATGGAGCGTCGTGCCGAGCTGCTGGAGTTGCTCCGCCGCAAGGGCGAAGCCGCGCACGTGCGCGATAAGATTGTCATCCTGAATCATCAGTTGGAAGAGGAGATTCAACAAGGACTGATCGTCGTAGACCACGCCGTGTTAGACCACAACTTAAACCATGCCTGGGACTCGGCGTCTATGGTCGCCTCGGGCGCTTTAGCCCTCTCCGAAAATACAGAAGAAGTCGCAGCGGAAGACGACGCCGGGGAGCAAACTCTCCAAGAAGAAGCTCTCCAAGAAGAACTCTACGAGCCGGATCTGCAAGCAGAGGGCGAGCCTGTGCATGCTGCGTACGAACATGCTTCGCACGAACACCCTGTGCCGTTTGATCTGGAAACGTCGGATCGCGAAGAGATAACTCCCGAAGCGCAAGCCTTAAAAAACGGGGCCCTGCATCTGGAACTGCAGAGCCGCCGCCCGCAGGGTGTGCGTCTTTCTCTCCCGAATTCATCGTATGCGGCCAAATCTCCTTGGGCGCGGCCTCGCTGACCTTCGCCTCGCCGACCTTCCTTGATACCAACCGCTGTTCCTTCTGCTTCCTGCTACAATAAAATCTCTTCTCATGAACACTCGCGCGCTCGTATGCGCACTTTTCGGATTCGTGTTCCTGGCCGGATGCAATCGCTCCGCGCCCGCGAATGTTGCCGCCACGGTGAATAGCCGGCCCATCACCTACGTGGAGCTTGAAAAGCAATATCAATCGCAGTTTGGCCCCGCCAACCCGGCCAACGGCGATCAGATCATGATTCAGAAGCTGGAAGTCTTGCGCACCTTGATCGACAACGAAATCATGCTGCAGCGGGCCGAAAAGCTGGGGCTCATGGCCGTGGACGCCGATGTGGACGGCAAGTTCAGCGAACTCAAAGCTCCCTATACCGAGGAAGAATTCAAGTCGCAGCTCGAACAGCGGAAAATGTCGGTCGATGAGCTGAAGGCTCAGCTGCGCCGCGATCTGAGCGTGCAAAAATTGTTCAATAAAGAGATCACGTCGCTGATTACGATTACCGACAAAGACATCGCCGATTTCTACGCCGCCAACAAAGGCAGCTTCAATCTGGCCGAGCCGCAAATCCACATGGCGCAGATCCTCGTCACGCCCACGCCCGATCCCAACGTCCGCAATTTGAAGAACGACAAAGCGCGTGACGATGAACAGGCGCGGCGCAAGTCGCAAAATCTCGGCCAGCGCCTCCACCAGGGCGAGGATTTCGCCATGATCGCGCAAAATTATTCGGAAGACCCGAATTCCTCGCAGAATGGCGGCGATCTCGGCTTCATCCCGGAATCCGCGCTGGATAAAGCCAATCCGGAGCTGCGCAAGGCCATCAACGCACTGCGCCCAGGGGAAGTGACTCCCGTGATGCATACGGCCGAGGGCTACCGTATCCTGAAGCTCATCACGCGCGAACCCGCCGGACAACGCGATCTGGCCGATCCCAAGGTGCAGCAGACCATTCGCGAAACTCTCATCAATCGCAAGGATCAGTTGCTTAAAGCCGCTTATTACGAAATGGCTCGCAACGACGCGAAAGTCGTCAACTATTTCGTCAACGGCATCGTTGTTTCGCGCGTAAAGTAGTTCGGCTTCTGCGTTGCGCCACATCCAGTTGTTCCCGTGCTTGGGTTTCTCCCCTGCATCTGTTGCTCGTTTGGGTGCGAATGGTAGCCGAATCCCCGCCTTGAGGAGTCTGTAAGAAAACATCAGAACTGGATCGCTCCCTCTGGTCGCGGCTCGGGTCCGATCTGGCGAGCTGCAACCCGTTGACGAACTTAGCGAGTGATCGTTTCAGAGCCAAGACGCAGAGCCATCAAATGGATATGATTCTTTGTGAAGCGCCGGGAGATAGCGCCGCAGTCACCCTACTCAACTGTGAAGACGCGGTAACTCGGACCCGAGCCGCGACCAGAGCGAGCGGTTCAGCGCCGATGGGGAAGCGAAGGGCTTTTGCGTTGTTCGGAAGCCCCCCCGGGTTAGCGCTGCAAGCGGGCGCCTCGTCCTGCTGATTAGGATAGCGTTATAGGGCTGAGCTTTATCGGCGCGAGTTTACCCCAGAGGATCTATGGTTTACTCCTTCCGCTGGACCCAACGTCCTATGCCCCAGGGACTACGATCTTTCGCTTTGGAAAAAGAATTCCAGAACCTAAAATGCGGGTTCTCGCCGGCACGAAGGGGCGGGGGCATACCCCCATTTGTTCCAGGCGATTTTCGGCCGTCATCCGACTGCAATGTGACCAGTGCGCAGCAAGTCATTGAAAAGGCACGCTTTTATCCGAGATGCGGGCTGCTGGATCGAGTTTTCCACCGGGTGGCGATAGTACTACCGTTTAGCTCCAAGTTGCTCTTGGTACTAGACTAGACCCTATATTTTCTTGTATAGGTAACCCCTAAACCTCTTGACAGTTCCAGGCCTATAGTGCTAACCTTACGAAATCTGGGTCAATTTAGACAAATTTATTGGAGGGGAATTTACAAATAAAAAAGTTTTTAATCTTTGCGGCCGGTGTGGTCGCAATCTCTGGGCTGGCTTCGGCAGCTACGCTAGCTTGCAATGCGGGCAGCGGTTATAGCGCGGCCACGCTCAACACGCAAGGCTTCTCTTGCGAACTCGGTGATAAGATCTTCTCGAACTTTAACTTCAGCGCTCCGACCGTTTCGGATGCTGGCGGCGCTTGCGTTTCGTTCACGGGCCCGCTCACCACCCCCTACACTGCGGCGTATAATATGCAGGTCAGCGGCTTGACGGGTGGCACCATCACCAGCAACTTCACGTTGAGCTATACCGTTACGGTTGATACCGCTCTCGCGCCCCTGAACTATATCAAGGCGTTCAACTCGGGTATCAACGATAGCAGCACCGGCACCCCGGGACAGTCGTACAACAGCGCGGTTCTCAGCGGTGGCGCTGTTTGCACCGCGACCACCAGTGACGTTTCCAACGTTTCGACCAACACGCCTTGCAACGGTCTGAACGCCGGCTCGATCAATGTGGTTGACTCGTTCACGTTCACCAGGGGCAACGGCATCAACTCGGTTTCCAACACCTTCCAGGAAGCCGTTGGATCCACCACGCCGGAACCGACCTCCTTCATCCTCATGGGTGCTGGCCTCGGTCTGGTTGGCCTGCTTCGCCGCCGCTCGGTCCGTTCGTAGTTTTGACGGATTTCGTGGTAAGTAATCTGTAGTTCCCCCTCCTGTCCGAGTTTCTACTCGGACAGGAGAATCCGTTTCAACGGCAGAAGTCTCACGCCCCATGCGCAAGCATGGGGCTTTCGCTTTTTAGCTGCTTTGGTAGCGACGTGGCGCACGCTCCCAGCGTGCCGCGTCCGACTCATCGGGACGCCCCACTCGTTTTCGTAAGGCTCCAGGCGTTCACACGAGTGTGAACGCGGCACGGCACGGCCGCGCGCCACGAGTCACCCCGCTGGCACTTTACGCTGCATCGGTTCGCGGAGCCTTATCTCTGCGGGATTAATCGCCGCAGACAGCTCGGCAATCGAGAGCGGGATTTTACGAACGGCGTGTAACCCAGCACTGACGTGCGGGGTTCTACCCTCTGCGTCGTGGAGATCCAACTACGCTTGGTCGATTTGTCGCTTATACCGGACACGTGTTTCCTGAGGCGCTAGCATGCGGAGAGGTTGCTGTGCGCCTCCGGCGGACCACATGCGGGGTGACGGACCAACGGCTTCTACCGTAAGAGACGCAAGAGCGGGCGCCTCGAAGATTTCCGTGCCATTCTCATTGACGATCCTGAGAAAGTCAGGGTGGAGCGCCAAATGCGTCTTGATTTCCTTTTGGATTCTCGGCAGACTCAGCCGCGGCAAGTGTTCGCCCAGGAACTCTTCGACTCCATTCAATCGGGCATTGAGATCGTGGTCGGCAATGGCGTAGACGGCCAATTTCAGTGCCGCATATGCCCCCAACTCCAGCGCGGCGGCACCGAGACAGAAAGCAACGCAGTAGATGGCGGTCAAGCGCGTGCGAATGGAGAGATTCAAGACAGACTCCGCAGGCCCACCAGCCGGTACCCGGCGCCGCGAATGGTGTGAATCAGCTTCTCCGGGTAAGCATCGTCTATGCGCCCCCGCAGCGATCTGATTAAGACGTCAATGTTATTTTGTTCGACTTCGGCACGGGAGCCCCAGACCGCCTCTGCAATTTCATCGCGCGACACAACCAACCCCGCATTTCGCATCAGGGCTTCGAGCAGTAGAAACTCCGACCGTGTGAGCGAGAGTGCCGCGCCGCCTCGGGACACGGTGCGGGCCGTCGTGTCCAGCGCCAGATCCGACACTTGAAGAAAGTGAGGCGCGGGCTTTCCTCGCCGCCGAATCAGAGACCGTAACCGCGCCAACAGTTCCAAGAAGGAGAAGGGCTTTGTCAGATAATCTTCGGCACCCGCGTCCAGGCCTTGTACGATGTCCGAGATGTCGTCGCGAGCCGTCAACATGAGAATCGGCGTGAGGTCTCCGCTCGCCCTTAACTGCCGGGCCAGTTCCAGTCCGTCGAGCGAAGGCAGCATGACGTCAAGGACGATGGCTTCGCACCCGCCTTTTTGCGCCAACTCCAAACCCTTCCAACCGTTATGCGCCAAGGTGACGGCATAGCTGTCCTGCTCCAGCCCTTGTTGCAGGACGTGGGCCATCGCGACGTCGTCTTCGATCACCAAAATGTGCTTCGCCATGGATGTTTGCCGCCCTTTATCCCTTGCCGGCGACCCGTCCGTGAAAGGTGTCGGCAAGGGCCGTCATCAGGGGATCGCTGGTGCGTTTCCTCGCTATCGACGTTTCTAGAATCGGAGTCTCATCGCGAACTGGAACTCGCGCGGAGTGCCGCTGCCGGTGGGCGAACTTCCATTCACCGTGCTGGTGATGTGTCCGAAAGTGCCGCTGGATAAGTTGCCGCTCGGGAGGCCGTATTGCGCCCGATTGAAGATATTAAAACCCTCGGCGCGCATATTCAGCACAAAGCGTTCCGCGATTCTAAAATCTCGTGTGAGAGCTGCGTCCGCCTGCCAGAAGTTCGGTCCGCGAATGATGTTGCGGCCGCAATTGCCGTAGGTCAGGTCCGCCGGGATGCTGAAGGCCGCCGGATTGATCCAGTTGTTGATGGTTTGGTTGGTGGGCACGAGTGACACGCCGGAGACGCAATTCGGCCGCTGAAACGACGTGCCCTTCTCGAGCGAGAGTCCATCGGGGACCGCCGTGGCGGCACGCGTGATCGTGACATTCACGGGAAGTCCCGTGCGCGCCGACCCGGTTCCGCTCAATTCCCAACCACCGAGGATGGCGTCGCCAACGCGGCTCTGACTCAAGAAGGTCCGACCCTTTCCGAACGGCAGCCGGTAGACCGAGTTCATCGAGAACGTATGGCGGATGTCGGCATCGGAGCTCGCGATATCGCAAGTGCGGCAGGTGTTGATCTGGGGATAGTCGGTTTCGCCGCCGCCGGTGGAATCGTCGTTGAGGGCATGCGACCAAAGGTAGTTGGCCGAAAACGACAATCCTGACTTGAATTGGCGGCGGATCGAACTTTGCCACCCATTGAAGTGATTGTTGGAGTCGGTTTGCTTGATGTCGATCGGGCCGAACGCCGGGAAAGGCCGCACACAGCCGGTGGTAACGGTTCCGGGCAGGCAACCGTTTACATACCATCTGGTGAACTGATGATAGCCGTGGTAGCCGATATAACCAGTGTCAAGAATGAAGCCGGACGGTAAAGCTTGTTGTATCTGAAGTCCCCACTGGATGACGGTGGGGATATTTAGATTGCGATTGAGGGCTCGGGGCGTCACGGCTTGGCTCGCGGCCGCAGCATAAAAGGAGTTGGCGGGGAAGCTGAGGCCGGGGAAGCTGGCGCTTGAAAGACTGAACCTCTGCGTGAAATTGTCGTTGGGAGCATTGAGATCTCCCAGTTGCGCTTCGCCCTTATAGAAGCCCGAACCGGCCCGGATCACGGTTTTGCCGTGCACAGCTTTCGGCGCCCACGCGATGCTCAGGCGTGGTTCGAGATTCAACTTTTTAGGGAAATAGAATGCCGATCCCACGGGACAAAATCCGCCACAGGTCGTGATATCGAACGGGAGGTCTCGTCCATATTGCTCATGAAAGGCGTTAAAGAACTCATAGCGCATGCCGACATTTACGGTCAGCTCGGGCAGAACCTTCCAGGCGTCTTGAATGTAGCCGAAGTACTCGGTTTTGATCAGGGCGTGCTCCGGAACGCCGCCGATCAAGTTCACTTGGTCCAATTGGTTGGCCAAAAAAGTAGTTGTAGACGCATAGACTAATGCGTTCTCGGGGGCCTGATTATAGGGGTAGGCGACAGGTTTAAGCTCCACGCCGAATTTGATCGTGTGCGCGGCCCTTGTCCAGGTGAACTCATCCTTGATCGAATAACTGGTGGGCGCCCTCTTGGTAGCCGATACTACTGCTGCGCGGTCAGGCGGGCGTGAATGGCGAGTGACGTTCTGAACACTAATCTGAAGATCTTGGAATCGCCGACCTGCGGCTCACCCGAAAAGCCAGCACGAAGACCGGCAATACAATCGGCGGTCCCGGCGCGTTTGTGACACGGAGAAAGTGGTGCGCCTTCGGAAGGACGAACTATCAGCGGCGCAGGACTAAATCTTTTCCGATTGGATAGACTTAGCCCGACACCGCGATGGCGTTGCGGCGAGGTGAAAACGAGCGGTGCTGGAAGCGCACTACTGCGTGGCTAATGAGGTTGTGCCCGGTGTCAGCGAGACGCCCGCAGAACCTCGCCGAAAGCGGCGGTTCTCACTACAGAGAACGCCTCGCTTGCGGGGGCAGTGGGACCCGTCGCGGAGAGCACGTCGTTGATGGTGACCAGCTGGTTCGGGTCAGCTCCCTGATCGGCATTCGCGCTGACTGTTGAGGTGATCCCCCAAACGTCCGCGGTGCCGTCCTTATTCACGCGTCCCGTGATATTGCGCAACCCGTCCGGGGCAGGATTCAGGGTTGCGGGATATCCGGTTACGCTGTACTGCTGGCCGAGATTCAGGCCGCTTTGCAGGACGTACTGCAAATTCCACTTCTTGCCTTGAATCAGGTATGAAGTCCTTGCTTATAGCTCACTACGCGCCCGCTCCGGCAACGTAAAAGTGGTTCCAATCCGGTCCCAAAGTATGCGGCAACCCCTTGCTAGTCGTGCGTTAAAGGGATCCGCCTTGCTCATTGGACTTGCCAAGCAAAAAGAGACCCGGCCGTATCGCACGGCTCCTGCTGCGTCGGACTTGCCGCATCATCGAACGCGATGATGTTCGGGTGCATCCGCTCCGCTTTGACAAAACCTGCGGTCTCGAAAGAGGCAAGAAACCGAATCTAATTTTACGAAGCTCTCCGGCGCTTGGCGAACTAGGCTAATCGCAAAAACCGGCTCCGCCGGAATATTCGTAGGAATGCGCCAACAATCGTCATTTCGATTTGCGTGGACGAAGCCTTCGCAGCAGGAATCTCGGAGCCAAGCTCTATTCAAACGCTCAAAAAGATTGAGTGCGCACCGGGGTGAGAAGCGAGCGGAGAGAGGCCGAAGCGATGATTCCATTTATTCCGTTAAGGAACATCTGAAGAACCGCATTCGAGAATCAATGGTTTGGGTAGCCTTGTATCAACGCCTTGGACGCCAGAGTCTTCTATTTCCAAACGCCGATCAAATTGCCAAGCTGCCCCACCAAACACCCGTTGCCAAATCGTGTGCCGCGCGTTCGACAACTCGCCGAAAATCAATTCCTTGAGAATAGGAGACATCGCAAGGCCTTGTTTAGGGGGTAGGGTGCTGAAAATTGCGGCGTGCGCTCCTAGGGCCGCTAGCGCCTCAGGAAACACGTGTCCGGTATAAGCGACAAATCGACCAAGCGTAGTTGGATCTCCACGACGCAGAGGGTAGAACCCCGCATGTCAGTGCTGGGTTACACGCCGTTCGTAAAATCCCGCCCTCGATTGCCGAGCT
>CAITIX010000259.1 GCA_903892565.1 uncultured Acidobacteriia bacterium | reverse complement strand
GTAGTTCCCTGCACCGAGCGCAAGTCGCCGCCCGGATCTTCCACCACGTCTTTCATGCCAAGCCACGTCGGGAAATGATAGGTGACCTTAATCTTCTTGATGCCCGGCAGATCGACGACGTCCAGCTTGAACGTTTTCGACTTTACGCCCGAAGCTTCCACGTAATACTCCACGGGCTCCGAAAGACCAGCGAAGAGGAATTCGTATTGCGCGGCGCCCGCGCGAGGCACCATGCGCGCTTCTTCCCACTTGGTGGCGCTTTGATATTTGGCCATCAAGCGCACCTGCGCCGTTTCAAATCCAGTGAGCTGAGCCGTGACCACTTGATCGGCGCGGCGGCGAATCAACTTGTTGCCGGGTTCCACGATGATGTCGTAAAACTTCACGCCGGTCTTCGGATTCCCTGCCCACAACAACTGCGCGCCATAGCCCAGGAATCCGGGCCCTGCGGCGATCAGCCAAATCAGAACGGCTCCCGCAGCGCCCGCGCCTGTGGCTAACGCCCAAATGGATTTCGAAGGAGCGACGTTGTCCGGCTGGGTGTGCTGCGCCACTTGCATGGTATCCATGGCGAGCAAATCCACCATCGGATCCTCACGATCACTGCGTTCCACGAACGTCACCAAGCGCTCGTTAAATTCGGGGAATGAGTTCTCGGCCTTGCCTGCCGTACGGCGACGATTTAACGCGAGCAGCGGCATGACGAGCGCAAATCCAATAGCAGCGGCTAACGAGAGAAACAGAGCCGCCCGCGCAAAGGTGATGCTGGGAGTGGAAAAGGAGAACGCATTGGCCAGCAGAACGAGCGCAACCGTAGCGCCGAGCGCGACGCCCAACGCGATGGCGACACCTTTAGAAACGGTCAACCAACGCAAGCGCCGTTCGAGGTCGCGAAGATACTGATTGAGCTGATCGCGCGTGTTCATGCCGCCTCCCGCTTCAAAAGTTCCCGATCCTGAACCGAAGGCCGCAAATACCGGTTCGCAAGCCACGATTCCGCCACTGCTAGTCCTAACAATAGCAA
Organism: uncultured Acidobacteriia bacterium; assembly: GCA_903892565.1. GTDB lineage: Bacteria > Acidobacteriota > Terriglobia > Bryobacterales > Bryobacteraceae > Palsa-187. Next base: position 1,680 of record CAITIX010000259.1, on the reverse strand, counting down.
CAATAGATAGGGCCACAGGGGGACTTGCGATTCGTTCGCCGTCAGCTGCCCTGCCCCGCCATTAACGCCGCCCTGAACATCTACCGTGCCGGTGCCCTTCCACAAATCCAACGTCTCTCTCGGGATTTGAGTTAGGTCGGATTCGCGCCGATCCGCGTGCGCCGCAACCAAGCTTCGGCGTCCTGCCGCTGTCTTGATTTCGAAATAGCCTTCGCGATCCACCTGGAAATTCGTGGCTTTCTGCGACTCTTCGAGCGACAGAACGCGCTTGCCGTCCGCGTCCAATACTTCGGCCGAGCCCCCGCCGACGCTGCCTTTATTCGCGTTGTCCGCATTCATCGCTGCCGTGCGCAATTCCACATACGAATCCACAGGAAGATTCACGGATTGTTCCGCGCCACCGCCACCCAGATACAGCCCGGTCTGTGTGACAAACGGCACCCACGAGGCATGCAGCGGCAGATCGTTCGAAACGTTATCGAACGTGGACGCAAACGCAATCACCTTGCCTTCGCCGATGCTGCGTTCCAATACGAGCGGCGTCCCGTCGTTCATCTTGGCCAGCACCTTCGACTTCATGGGATTCACGCGAATCGTTTGATAAAACTTCACGCCATTGAAGCGGTCCACACTGCGCAGCGCCGGATGTCCCGCATCCACATCGATCACGGTGAGGAAACGATCGCCTTCGCGACCCGCATAGTTCGACGTCTGTATTGCCTCATCCAGCACAGGCACGCGCGGCAGCACGGCTGCGCCCGGGCCCAGCGCGACCAGCACGGAGCCTCCGTTGCGAACATAATTCTGGAGCGCCGTTTCGAGCGCCTGCGGAACGTTGCTCAAGTCGCTCAGAACAACAAACGGATAATTCGAGAGCGTCGCAACTGCCGCCGAATCGGGACGCTGCGATTCCAAGGTGAACGCTCCATCACCCGCGGAATCGAGCGCGGTTCGGAAGTACAACTCCGAGCGAGGATGGCGTCCGTCTTCCACAAACAGTACCTTGCGCGGATCGGCACGCTCCACGCTGAAGAGATAGCGATCGTCGCCGGGCAACGCATCACTGCTGTCGATCTTCACTTCGCCTTTGCTAAAACCGTAGGGCGCATCGAGTCCCAGAAATTCCACTTGCCCGCGTCCATTGGCCGGAACGTCGACCGTCTTCGTTTGCAGCGTGCGTCCATTCAACACCAGCGTCACGGTGCGCTTCGACGCGGGAACGCTTGTACCTGCTCCAGCGGCTGCGGTAGCTGAACCATAATTCGCGATCGTCGCCTGCAGCTTGACGCGCTTCGGATCGTATACGCGGCGCGGAGCGACGACGTTTTCGACGGCCCAGTTCGGAGCGGGATCGCCCACTTCGTGAAACGTGAGCGTCGTTCCGGGATTCACGCGGAAATCGGCAAAGCCCGGAGGCATCGCGGATTTCTGCAGATCGCTCGCGAGATGCACATCGAGCGGCAGTTTTTGCGAATCGGACAGCGTGCGCACGTAACGCGCGAGTTCTCCAAAGGACGCGCGGCTATCGCCCGCTTGAATCGCCGTGACGGCAGCACGCAATGCCGCGGGGTCGCTCACCACTTGTGTAAGCGCCTGCACGTTGCCGGCAAGCGCGATCACCTGCGCTTGATCGCCGGGCTTCAATCCGCCAATCACTTTCAACGCTTCGTCCTTGGCCTG
>CAITIX010000258.1 GCA_903892565.1 uncultured Acidobacteriia bacterium | reverse complement strand
GATCTGGCAGCGGGTGAACGGGCACTTCGAGATGGTGGGCTGGCCAAGGTCAGCCATGGCACGATTCTCTTCAATGTCACCTGCGGCAACCTGATCATGAGGCTCGCCATCTCCAATGTGGCGCGCCTGAACCCGTCTATTTGGCTCATCTACCGGGAGATAGGCATCAAGGATCCGACCGAGGTGATCCTGATCCGCAATTCAGGCCACCTGCCAAGCACCGGACGAATGCGTCCGGCCTTGGCAGCCGACGGCATCCGCTGGGACTTTATCAATGATCGGGCTCCGATCACCTCAGTGGACGACTTCATCACCGGCATTTTCGGCCAGGCCCGTGTAGCGCCCCCTGCTCATGCGGTCACTCACCCGGGTCCGTACCATGCCGATGACGTGGTGGCCGGGGCGATTCTTCGCTTGCTCTATGGCGAGCGTTTCTTGATCGAGCGGAGCGAGGATCGGGATCGCATTGCGGCTGCTGATCTGGTGTTTGACGTCGGCGGCGAATGGGTGCCGGAACGCGGCCGATTCGACCATCATCAGGGGCCAACTACCAAGCATCCTTGCGGCACACCCTGCGCCAGTGCCGGGCTGCTATGGTCCGTGTATGGCAAACCACTCGTCGCCAAGGAGTGCCCAGATGCAACGGACGCGCAAGTCATGCGCATTACCGAGGCCGTGCGGCAACTCTGTATCCTGCCTGTCGATGCCTGGGACAACGGTGTTTTCCCGGACTTGCAAGGTCAGATTGTTCTACCATTCCAGACCGCCATGAACGCTTCAGTTGGGGGCGGGCATGCCGATGAAGGTTACGGGATCGCCGTGACCTTCGCCATGCGCATATTGCGCGGCTTCATCCGCCGACATGCCGAAGCCATCCGGCGCGAGGCCGCGCTGAGGGGTCTGATATCCAGTCCCTCGCGCGACCTCACCCTCCTTCGGGACCGGAACGGTGCCAAGTGGCTACTGAGCAGGTCGCTGGCGTTTCCCCTCCAAGAAGCCCGCGACGTCCTCTCGGCTCAAGGCGTTGCCCTGCAAGGCGTCATCCAGCCCAATTCGCCGGAGCGCAAAGGTGCTTGGATGATCACCGGAATCGAACCCATCCCCCCTTTGCCGGGCGAGTGCTTTCGCTCCACCAACCAGCGCCTGGTCATCCTCTTGGCTTTGGATCCCGTTCTCGCTTCCCTCGATTTGAGAAGCGAAGTCTGAACACAGTGAAGGGTGCTCAAGTCCTTCACTGTCCGGTCTTGCCGCCAGACGGTCATCTGTATCAGCGGCATTGCTGCGTCAAGAACTACCGCCCGGGGCGGCAAGAGCCGTGAGTCTGCGGAAGAAGAGATCGACATCAGCAGTAAGTTGTCAAAACTACCGCCCGGGGGCGGCAAGAGCGGTGAGCCCGCCGGTCATCGCCAGTCGGCTGACTGCCGAGTCAAAACTACCGCCCGGGGGCGGCAAGAGCGGTGAGCCATCGAGATCACGCGTTATGGCGAAACGATCAGTCAAAACTACCGCCCGGGGGCGGCAAGAGCGGTGAGAAATGAAGATTGGCCTTCGAGCCAAGTGGGAGTCAAAACTACCGCCCGGGGGCGGCAAGAGCGGTGAGCCTCGTCCTCGCCCTCGCCGGCTTTCTCCTTATCGTCAAAACTACCGCCCGGGGGCGGCACGACCGGTGAGCCCGAGGAATTCGCTGAAGCGGTCGCCGAAACCGGTCAAAACTACCGCCCGGGG
>CAITIX010000257.1 GCA_903892565.1 uncultured Acidobacteriia bacterium | reverse complement strand
TAGGCCAGACGGAATCCGAAGGTGATCCAGCCCATCATGACCAACGAGATGTGCAGCTCATCGCGGATCACCGGACGCGCCACGGCCAATATCTGCCGGTCCATGTAGGTGATCATGTACGCGGCGACGGTCAGACCCAGCACCACGTGACGTACGTGCGTCGGTTTTTGCGCGGTTTTTGGCGCGGTGTTTTGCGCCGTGCTTTGCGATGAGAAAGTTGGCTCGTTTGTCGGCACGTCGACTATCCTCTAGCGCAGCAAATTGCGAATCACAATCGCCGGATGCTGCGCTTCCACTTCACTCAAGTCCGCTACTTGATGACGGCACGACGTCCCAACGGCAGCCAAAACATCTCCCGGCTGCATCGCCTTCGCCGCAGGCAACAGCTTGCGATTCGCAATCGCCACCGATACATCATAGTGCTCTGCAGAGTATCCAAACGACCCCGCCATGCCGCAACATCCCGCGTCCAAATCCATAACCGACGCTCCCGGGATCTTCGACAACAACGCCACCGACCCCTGCAGCATCCCCATGGACTTCTGATGACAATGCCCGTGCAGCAGAATCTTCTTCGGACCCTCACGCAACGGAAGATCGAGCCCCGCTGCATACTCGTCGAACAACATGGCCGCATCGGCCACAGCTTGTGCCTTCACGCGCGCCTCGCCCCGCAGTAACGACGCCGCGTCTTCCTTCACCGCCGACAAGCAACTTGGCTCCAGAAACAAGATCTTTTCGCCGCGTTGCGCAATCGGGAACAGCCCGTTCACCAATTGCCCGACCGATTCGCGAGCCTCTTGCAGCAGCCCCTTCGAGATCAACGGCCTTCCGCAGCATCCCGGACGCACCACGTCCACACGGCATCCCCCGCGCTCCAGAACTTCCACCGCAGCGACGCCAATTTCCGGATCGTAGTGATTGGTGAAAGTGTCATTAAACAGCGACACTGCCGTGCCTGATCCCGCTTTGCGCTGCGAGGCCAATTTAGAAAACGTCTCGCGCTTCCACTCCGGCAAGCTCCTCCGCGAATCCACGCCCAGAAGTTTTTTGTTCAGGCTGCTTCCCGCGATCCAATTCGAAAGCGGCGCGAACGCGCTCCCCAAACCCGCGAGCTTCGCGACGCCTCCCAGCGCCTTGGCCTCCAGCGGCGTCCCGTGCTTCTCGTAATATTGCGCCAGGAACTCGCTCTTGTAGCGCGCCATGTCCACATTCACGGGACATTCCGCTTTGCACGCGCGGCACTCCAAACATAAATCGAGGACCTTGTAGACAGCCTCATCTGCCAACCCTGCGTCGCTCAGTTGACCGGACATCGCCAGCCGCAACGTATTCGCACGACCACGCGTCGTATCTGCTTCGTCGCGCGTCGCCATATACGAAGGACACATCGTCCCTGCAAGCTTCTTGCGGCACGCGCCCACGCCGCTGCACATCTCCACGGCTTCGGCGAAGCCCCCGTACTCCGAATAATCGAAATACGTCGACTGCGGATTTTGCGCTTTGTACTTCGTCCCGTAGCGCAAGTTCTGCGTAAGCGGCGGCGAATCGATAATTTTCCCGGGATTCAAAATCCCCTGCGGATCGAACGTGCGCTTGACCTCGCGAAACGCCTCGTACAACGTATCGCCGAACATCTTGCGCATGAACGGACTCCGCACTAGTCCATCGCCATGCTCGCCCGAAAGCGCCCCGCCGTACTCCAGCACCAAGTCCGCCACTTGCGTCGCCACCGATTCGAACGTCTTCACGCCCTGCTCGGTTTTCAAGTTGATCACGGGACGCACATGCAAGCAACCTACCGACGCGTGCGCATACACGCCCGCCGTGGTTCCGTGATCCGCGATAATCCGCAAAAACTTTCCGATGAACTCGCTGAGCTTTTCCGGCGCCACCGCCGTGTCTTCCACGAAGGAGATCGATTTCGCCTCTTCCTTCATCGCCATCGAAAGCCCCAGCGCCGCTTCGCGCAAGCTCCAAATGCGCGCCTGTGCGGCGACATCCGTCTCCGTGTAGTAGAAATAACCGAGCTTCTTCGCGCGCAGATCCTGCTCCAGCGCTGCGAGCCTCGGCGGCAAATCTTCCTTGCGATCCGCGTAAAACTCCACGCACAGCGTCGCTTCCGGATCTCCTTGCACGACCTTCGTGCGAATCCGATCGAGCGCCAGATTCTGCCGCGTGTTGTCGAGGATGGCCTTATCCATCACCTCTACCGCCGATGGCTTGTGCGTCAAAATCACCGGCGCCGCAGAGAGCGCTTCGAGCAAGTCCGCGAAGCAAATCACGATCACGGCTTTCGCCTTTGGTAACGGGACTAACCGCAGCTTGGCTTCGAGCACCACGCCGAGCGTGCCCTCCGAACCCACCATAATCTTCGCCAGATTCACGGGCTTCGCCGGATCCACGAACTCGTCCAGGTTGTAGCCGCCGACGCGCCGCAAGATTTTGGGATAGCGACGATCGATCTCCTCCGCGTGCTTGCGGCTCATGTCCAGCACCGCTCGATAGCACGCGGCCTCGAGCGATTCGCCCGACGGCACTGCGTCGCGCGCCATCTCCCGAAACGTCACAACGCTACCATCCGCCAGCAGCACCGTCTGCTCGATCACGTGGTCGATGGTCTTGCCATAGAGCACACTGCGCGCTCCGCACGAGTTATTCGCCATCATCCCGCCGATGGTCGCGCGGCTGGCCGTGGAAATATCGGGCGCGAAGCGCATTCCCAACCGAGCAAGTTGCGCGTTCAACTCATCGAGCACAATGCCTGGCTCCACGCGAACCCAGCGTTCTTCGGCGTTCACTTCCAGCAAGCGGTTGAAGTATTTCGACGTATCAACCAGCAATCCTTCGCCGATCGATTGCCCCGCCTGCGCCGTGCCACCACCGCGCATCGTAACTGGGCAACGATACTTGGCGCAGAGTTCGACGATCCGAACGATATCCTCACGCGTCTTGGGAATTACGACACCCAGCGGCCGGATCTGATACACGCTCGCATCCGTCGAATAAAGCGCGCGTGATACAGTGTCGAAACGAATCTCGCCTTCGAGTGAGCTCTGCAACGCGCGGCGCAGCGCCTCGGCGTCTACAAGGCTGGCGTTCGCTTGCGGCACAGGCGTCCCGCTCGCAAGCTGCACCAGGCTCACTTGGTCGTTCACTTACGAGATTCCTTCATCTGCAGCAGTCCTGCGCGCAACGCCGCGAGCCCACTGGCCAGCTTCGCGCCACCCGATGCGAACGACACGCGCAACGTGCCCTCGCCCGCCGGGCCGTAGGCCGCGCCGTGCACCACAACGACGTCGTGCTCCTGCATCAAGCGCACGCGAATCTCGTTCGAGGGAATCCCGATGCCGCGAACATCGAGCATCGCGAAGAATCCGCCTTCCGGAGGCAGCACGGAAACGCCCGGAATCCCCGTAAGCGCGGCGATCACCTGCTCCCGGCGCTTGGTGTATTCCGTGCGCATTTCCGCAACGCACTTCTGCGATCCGCCCAGCGCTTCCGCGGCCGCGTCCTGGATGAACGTCGCGGGACCGCGGCTCGATTGCGCCAGCACCATAAACATCGATTGAATGATCGACGCCGGACCCGCGCAATATCCCACGCGCCAACCCGTCATCGCATACGTCTTCGACAAACTATTGACCAGCACACACCGCTCTCGCAAGCCTTGCGCAGCTGCCGGCGGCGAAACGTGCTTCGCGTCGCCGTAGGTGATCGCTTCGTAGATCTCGTCACTCAGCAGGATCAAATTGTGACGCTCGCAGAACCGCGCGATGATTTCGATTTCCGCGCGCGTCAGCACCGTGCCCACAGGATTCCACGGCGTGTTCAAAATCAGCACGCGCGCCGCGGGAGAAATGGCCGCCTCCAACGCCTCTTCCGTGATGACGAACCGTAGTCCCTCGATCTTTGACGTCACCGAGCGAATGCGTCCGCCGCACAGGCGAATGGGCGAATAGTACGCGTCATAAATCGGATCCGGCAACAATACTTCATCGCCTTCGTTCAACAACGCGGCCAGTGCTGTATAGATGCCGAACGTCGCGCCGGTTGTGGCGATGATTTCCGTCGCCGGATGATACTGCAGTCCGTTATCGCGATGCAGCTTCGCGGCTACCGCCTCGCGAAATCCCAACTCGCCGCGATTGTCGGGATACGCTGTGCGGCCGGCCTTCAGCGCTCGCGCGCACGCCTCCACGATGTGCTCGGGCGTGGCCAAATCCGGCTCGCCGCGCATCAAGGAGACCAGCGACTGACCGCGCGCCTGATGCTCGCGCACTTCGGCGAGAATCGCGTTGACGGCGGTGGGCCGGAGGTCGGAAATCCGGGTGGAAGGAGCTACAACAGGAGCGCGCACCACCCGAGAATAACAGTTCAATCCTGGAGGGACAACTTGCCCACAATCCAACAAAACCTCTAGGATGTCATCCCGAGCGACGTCGAGGGATCTGCTTTTGGTTCGTCTGCGAATGCCTAGCTCAGCTTCCCACGCACTTTCTCACTCAGCGCCTTGCCATCCACGCGCTTGCCCGCGAGCTTCGCCTGCACGGCCTTCATCACCACGCCCATCTGCTTCTGCGTGGTCACGCCAGTCTCGGCCATCGCCGCCGCGATCGCTTCGTCGATCTCGGCATCCGTCGGAGCCGCAGGCATGTATGCCTCGATCATCTTGAGCTCAGCTTCTTCTTTGTCCGCCAGTTCCGGACGATTGCCCTTGCGGAACATATCCGCCGACTCGCGCCGCTGCTTGATCAGCATGCCGAGGATCTGGATCTCCGTCGCCTCGTCCAGCGGCTTCATCGCATCCACTTCATGCTTCTTCAGCGCCGTCTTGATCATGCGAATCGTGTCGAGCCGCGCTTCTTCGCGGCCCTTCATGGCGGCAACCATGTCCTTCTGAATCTGGTCGAGCAATGGCATACGTATTAGCTTACCGTCTACAGCGACCGCGCGCGCGACCGCAAGCCCAAGGAACACCGTTTGTTATCCTGGAGATTCAGCCCCTTCCGGGACGGGATCCACCATGAACATTAAGAAGCAACGTCTGCTCACCGCCGGCCCCACGCCACTTTATCCGAAAGCCTTGCAAGCGATGATGGGCGCCGATCTCCACCACCGCACGCAGGATTTCCGCGAAATCGTTCTCTCGTGCATCGCGGGACTCAAGTCCGCGCTCGGCACCACGAGCGACGCGCTGATCCTCACCGCTTCGGGCACCGGCGCGATGGAGGCCTCCGTCACAAATTGCTTCTCTCCCGGAGACCGCGTCATCGTCTGCTCTGCCGGTAAATTCGGCGAGCGCTGGCTAGAGATGACGAAAGCCTACGGGCTTGACGTTGTCGCTCTCACCGCGCCTTATGGAAGCCACGTCGCCGTCGAGGAACTCGAGAAAGCCCTCGCCGCGAATCCCGGCGTGAGGGGCGTGTTCGTGCAAGCCTCCGAGAGCTCCACCGGAGCCGCGCACGACGTCAAAGCCATGGGACTCGCGATCAAAGCGACCAACCCCGACGCGCTCTTTGTGATCGACGCCATTACCGGCATCGGCACCATGCCCCTTGATATCGACGCTTGGGGGCTCGATCTTGTGGTGGGCGGCTCACAGAAAGCTTTTATGATTCCCCCGGGCCTCGCGTTTCTTTTCGTGAGTCCCAAGGCGTGGGCGCGCATGGAAACGGCCAAGCTGCCGCGCTACTACTTCGATCTGCGCCGCGAACAGAAGAACGCCGTGAAAGGCGAATCTTCCTGGACGCCTGCGACATCTCTCATCCTCGGCCTCGCCGAAGTTCTCAAATATATTGAAACGTTCGGCCCCGGCAAACAGGGGATGGACAAGCTCGTGGAGAACGCCCAGCACCTCGCCGCCGCCACGCGCCTTGCCGCGACTACTCTTGGACTCGAACTCTTCGCGCCCTCGCTTCCGAGCGCCGCCGTGACGGCCATCCTTGCACCGAAGGGCATGAGCTCCGGCGTGATTGTGAAGGAATACCGCCAGAAGTTCGGCTCGATCATCAACGATGGACAAGGCGAGATGAAGGGCAAGATTTTCCGCGTCGCCCACCTGGGCTACTTCGACGTGGTCGATCTGTTCGGCATCATCGCGCAACTGGAACTGATCCTGGATGCCAACGGCTTCCCCGTGAAGCTCGGGACTGGAGTCGCCGCAGTGCAAAAGTATTACGCGGAAAAGGTCGTCGGCAGCAAGCAGACTGTGACGGCATAGGCGGCATCGGTGGGGCAGGGCTTCGCCCGGCAGCCGCGTTTTACGCGGCTCATCAAAACAAAGAGCCGGGCGAAAGCCCGGCTCGCAGCCCGGAAGGGCTGCCCCACAAAAACTCGCGAAATAGTCTACCCCTTCGCCTTTTTCACTTCTTCCACGAGCGCCGGGACGACCTCGAACAAATCCCCGACGATGCCGTAATCCGCGACCTCGAAGATGGGAGCAGCGGCATCTTTGTTGATCGCGACAATCGTCTTTGATCCCTTCATGCCCACTAGGTGCTGGATCGCGCCCGAAATACCAACGGCCACGTACATCTTCGGAGCAACGGTCTGGCCTGAGCTGCCGACCTGCCGTTCCATCGGCATCCATCCTGCATCGCAAATCGGACGCGAGGCGGCCATTTCCGCGCCCAGAGCGTCCGCCAATTCCTGCACCACCGCGATGTTCGATTCTTCTTTGATGCCGCGTCCCACGGAGACGATAATCTCCGATGCCGTCAGATCCACCGCGCGCGCGGCTTCGCGGAACGGCGCTTCAGCCACCTGACGAATCTGCGCGGCGTCGATGGTTGGCGAAAAATTCTCGACCGTGGACGTCCCTGCTTCTAAGGAATCCGCACGCCACGCGCCCGCTTGCACCGATGCGAACAACGGACCAGCCCCACTGAGTTTCACTTCACCATTGAGCTTGCCCTGGAACAATTGCCGCACCAGCGTGATCGCTCCGCCTTCCGCACGAGCCGCAATCACGTCACTCACCAGCACGCTCGAAAACCGCGTCGCGAGCTTCGGCGCGAAATCGCGCGTGCGATAAGTATGCGCGAACAGCACCAGCTGCGGGGACGCTTTCTTAATCAATTGCTCCAGCGCAATCGTGTAACCATCGGGCGTGTACGCGTCGAGCAAATCATGCTCCACGGCCCAAACTTTCGCCGGGCTCTTTAATGCCGCGTCGCTTGCAATCGCCGCGACACCTTTACCCAGCACCACTGCCTCAACCGTTGTGCCAAGCGATGCAGCTAGCTGTTGCGCGGCAGCGAGCGTCTCCCAAGACATCCGATGAAGGACACCATTCTCTTGTTCGAGGATCGCTAAAACGCTCATATAACCCTCGCCTCAAACTTCAACTTCTCTACCAACTGAG
>CAITIX010000256.1 GCA_903892565.1 uncultured Acidobacteriia bacterium | reverse complement strand
GCGGCGCAGCTTCAGCAAATACGTGATGGTGTGGATGAAATCGCCGTGATCCAGAATCTTGCGATCAAGCGGCGTCTTGTTCTGGTTGGCCGGATCATCGGTCCACGACTGCGGAGCGAAATCCGCGCGATCGTGAATCTTGATGTTGAACTTCATGCGGCCCACGCGCGAGAAATCGTACTTGCGCGCGTCGAAGAACATGCCCTGGAACAGCTGCGTGGCCGTATCCACGGTCGGCGGATCGCCCGGACGTAGTTTGCGGTAAATCTCCAACAGCGCGTCGTTCTGCTGCTTGACCGGATCTTTTTTCAAGGTCGCGGAAATTACGTTGCCCGCGTCGTCCAGCTCGGGGAAGAAGATGTCGAACGTCTTGATGCCCGCGTCGATCAGCTTGCCCGCGATGGCCGTGGTCAGTTCGTGATTCGCTTCGACGAGCACTTCGCCCGTCTCCATGTCGATCACGTCAGCCGCCACATACGCGCCTTCCAAATCGTTCGGCGCAATCTCTACCTGCTCCAGCTTCGACTTGATGATTTCCTTGTAGACGCTGTTGGTGATCTTGCGGCCCTGCGGCACAACCGTGTCGCCGCTCTTGGTGCTCACCGCGAAGGAAAGCTTGTGGCCGATCAGGCCATCGGAAACCTTCCAGTACATCTTCTTGTCTTTGATGACGATGTCGCTGCACTTGTAGAACGCGCGCAGAATATCCGCGTCCGTCTTCAATCCGAGTGCGCGAAGGAAAACTGTACCGTAGAATTTACGTTTCCGGTCGATACGGACGTACAGCAGATTCTTGTTGTCGTATTCGAATTCCACCCAGCTGCCGCGGTAGGGGATGATCTTGCCGAGGAAGTAACCCTGTGCCTGCTGGCGTTCGAAGAACACGCCCGGCGAGCGGTGCAACTGCGAAACAATCACGCGCTCGGTGCCGTTGATGATGAAGGTACCGTTCTCCGTCATCAGCGGGATTTCGCCGAAGAATACTTCTTGCTCTTTGATATCGCGAACCGTCTTGACGCCGGTTTCCGGATCTTTATCGAAGACTGTTAATCGAATCGTGACCTTCAGCGGAGCCGCGTACGTCATGCCGCGCTCTTCGCACTCCGGCACGTCGTACTTCAACTGCAAGCCCACGGGATCGCCGCAACGATTACAGAAGGTGACGATGTTCTTGTTGAACGTTCCGCAACGATGGCACAGCACATCGCCGAGGTGGAACGGATCCGTTTGAATGGTCGCGCCGCAAGCCGGATTCCGGCAGGTGGAACGCAGGTGATGCAGCCCCTTTAGGTTGCCGCATTTGCATTCCCAGTTGCCGATCGCATAGTCAACGAATTCCAGCTGGCTCAAGCCGCGGAAATCGGAAATCGGGAATACGCTCTTGAATACACTTTCCAGGCCCGCATCGTCGCGTTCGCTCGGCAGAAGATCCATCTGCAAAAAGCGCTCGTACGATTTCTTCTGAATCTCAATGAGATTCGGGATCGGGATCGACGTCTTGATCTTGGAGAAATCGACTCTTGTGCGAGTCACTGAGCTTGCGTTATTTTCCATTATCCAATCCTCGATTCAACAAAACCGACTACACCAAACGGCCGACAGGAAGGCTCGACGAAGTACCAGCAACACAAATAGCCCGAAGCGCCTCACACCCTAGTACCAAAGGTTCGATAAGTACATCGGGGAGATACACTACGGGCGTCCGATTTTTTCGCAGGGTAAACCCTTGCGGTAGTTCTGACGAACTGCCGAACAGAACGCGGGAATCCAAATTCACCTTAGCCTGACGGGCTGATTCAAAAACACAAGACGCGCACAGCCATCCCACTGCGCGCTTGTCCGGTAACTAAATCATAACAAAAGCCGTCTGCTCGCGCAAACGGCCTTATCCGGCACGCCACCCGTCGCCCTCAAGCACCGAAATGCCCGCAAGCGCCAGGTGGCTGGCCACAACTTTAGCGACCTGAGAAAGTAAAATTACTTTACTTCGACAGTCGCGCCCGCTTCGGTGAACTTCTTCTTGATGGTTTCCGCTTCTTCCTTGTTCACGCCTTCTTTGACGGTCT
>CAITIX010000255.1 GCA_903892565.1 uncultured Acidobacteriia bacterium | reverse complement strand
CGGAGCTGTTTTCGACGAAGCCGAGGCTTCGCCGCTACAGCATTTTCAAAGTTTCCGTAGACTGTAGCTGCGGGGCATCGCGGTAAAACCTCGCGGCGTGAGCCCGGGGCTGCATCGATGCTTTATACCGCTTGCAGCTGTATCCCCGCACTCACGTGCGGGGTTTTACCACAGCCCAGGCTTTAACGCTTTCCAGTAGATCTGAAAATGGTGGACAGCGTCACTTTTCGACAGAGCAGGCGCTCCGTCGCTACATCCGTCGCTATAGTTGAATCTAGCCGACTTCCAGCTGGACCCAGCCGGGGAGCGACGCGGGGCGTCCGCCCTGGAAAATCACGCGGCGTGTTTTGGGCAGAGGCAAGCCGCTCTGGATCGCGCGATTGTAGAACGGCGTCTGTCGCAGGATGCCGCGATAGGTTTCGTTCGTGGTGTCGACGTAGCCCAGCTTTCCGAGCATTCCCCCGCCCCAACCGATCGATAACAGGCAGCCGTTGTTCTTCTTGCGGACTTCGGCCAGGCGGCCATCGAGCGCGTTGAGAAATGCGGCCAACTGCGCGAGCCCGGCCAGCTCGGCGTACTTCTTGTGACGAGCGATCTGCTCGGCTGCGTATTTATTGGCTGCCGCGAAGAGTGCCTCGCGTTCGCCTTCGGCTTTTTCGCTCCACTGACCCTGGAAAGAGGTTCCGGGTGTGGCCATTTCCACAAAGAACGGCGTGCTGTCGTCGATGCGACGAGCTTCGGCGGAGCCGCGCGAAGATTTCCAGCCGAGTTCGAAGCGATCCGCGCCGCTCGCGTCCTTGCCTTTGCTGATGAGCGTGGAGACGCGCACCAGATACACTTTCATGCCGGAGAAATCCAAGCTGCCGGAATCCGCGAGGGAAAAGCGCCGCATGCGATTTCCGTTGGGGCCGCCGAGAACGGAGTCCTCGGCCTTGACCGCGAGATCCCGCGGGAAACGTCCGGCTTCCAAGCGCGCCGCAACGTGGCGCATGGTGGCTTCCGACCAGCGATCGAAAATCGCGCCGGTGCGCAAGGCGCCCTTCAACGCGGTTGCCGGAAGATAGGGACCCGAGGTGGACGTGGCAAAGGTCGGGATAAATAAGTTTTCGGGACGCGCGTTCTCCCAGGTGGGCACGGCGCTCGCATGATCGAAAGGGATGCGGCGTCCGGCGAAATTTTGCGCGAAGCCGCCCCAGGATGCGAAATCCAGGCGCTCGGCCTTCTTCAACTGCGCGAGATAGCCTTCGAGGCGCGGACCTCGTGAAAGCAACTTGAAGATGCGATTTTGATCGAGCACATTGACGTGGTCTTTCCACACCATGTAGTCGATGGGCGATAGCTTTTGGCCGTCGCCTACGAGCGTGGGCGAGAGGCAAGTCACGCGATAGTTCATGGCTCAGTCCTCACGACGTTTTCAGACGCGCTGCCGAGTGCATCCGGTGCCGCGTCCGGAGCGACATCCGGAGAAGTCTCCGGAGCAGTTTTCGGAGCAACGCTCGGAGCTACGACACGTTCAACAACCGGTTCAACAACAGGTGCAGCGACAGGTATGACGACAGGATCGACGATCTTACTAACACTTGGCGTAACACTTTGAGTAACACCTTGAATAACGACAGGTACCCGGCGAATCGGTACGCACAAGGCAAATCCCGCGCGATATACGGGATGCGGGAATTGTTCCGGAGCGACGTTGGGCGCGGTGCCACGCGGTTCGGATGCCGCCACCAGCACGGATCCTTCGGTGACCATGCGCGTGAGCTTCTTCTGCTCGCCCCAACCTGCGGCGCTCTCCACACGGCCTCCGCGAGTGGTGAGCGAATATTGCCCCTTCTGCCAATCCACTGACTCGTCCGCTGCGGGATGAAAGAGGGAGAGCAGCCAATACGCGGGATCCGTATCCAAAGCGTTGTTTTCGCGTGATCTCCACAGCAGGCTCGCGAGACTTCCGTCGACGATTTCCGGCATCTCGGAACGTCCCCAACCGAGGGAGCGTTCGCCGCCGAAGCCCGAATCCGCCAACCATCGCAAGGCGGCTTCCAGAGGCTTGCGCCAGCGTTCGCGTGCCGCGTGATCGGCGAAGACGCCAACGAACCATAGCCCGGAGCCGGGAGAAAATTCCAAACACGCCGAAGAGTGAGGAGCCACGGATTCACCCGCGCGATCCACCGCCGCGCGCGATCGCACAGCCGTGCGGAACGGACTCACCTGCGCACTGCTGGACACCAGACATTCGCTGGGGCCGTCAATCGCAAACGCATCTTCCTTCAAAAGCTTTCCGGCGAGCAGCGTTTCCACAACACTGAGCGGGACGAAACGCGCGCCCTTCCAGCGCACTTTCGAAGTGGCCGCCGGAGGCCAGACGTTCTGCGGAGGAACAACAAACAACGTGGAGGCGTGAAACGGAAAACAGGAACTGAAGCGCACAGCAGGTTCGGCACCGTTTTCATGGGCCCGAGCAGTCGAGTCCAGCCATGCGTCGCCTTCGCCCAAACGGAACATGGCTCCGCAGACGGCGGCGTACAACGCGTCGCTATGATAGACGCGGTCTACGCGGTCGCGATCTCCCGAATCCGGGCCAATGCGCCACGGTCCGGTGGGCCGCAGGCGAACCAATACTGCACTTGACATGCTAACTCGCCAATTTCTCCGCGAAGGATGCGTCGTTAACCGCGGCTTGTACGGCACCGAGATCCGCTCCCGCCGCGAGCTCCGCTTCGGCAGCTCCCGTGGAGTAGAACGAACGATTGCGCCACGCGAGGTTCACGTTAGAGAAGCGCACACGGCCGCTGCCGCGCGATCCGCCGCCGCCGAGCGCGTCGTCTTCCAGCAAGCGCAGGCCTTCGAGCACGCGCGCCGCTAGAGCTTTATCTTCTTCGCACAATACGTCGAGCACCAGACGAACACGGAACCGCGCGCCCGCAGGAACGCGTTCCAGCGTACGGGGGTTCGATTGCGACGTGATGCGATCAATGGCGTTTTCGCTCTTGACCTCGGTGATTTCGTCGTCGAGGTTATCGCGCATTTGCGCCGTGATGCTTTCGGGATCGAGCGGCGCATCGTAGACGGTGAGCCGCGCAGGGCTCGACGAACGCGCTTCCACCGCTTCGCCTTCCACTCGTTCCATGCGGCCGGGATTGCGGCCGAACAGCAGGCAAACTTCGTCATCCGGACGATCGCTCTGGTGGATGCGAACCTCCTGGCCCTTGCGCTTGGAAAGATAGACGAGCTCGGAGGGAGACGTCAATCCGAGCGCCTGTTCGAGCAGCGAGCGAATGCGCCCGCGCAAGGAACTGCCGGGAATGTAGGGCATGCCGAAGGCGTCTTTGACGACGGGATTATCGGCACCACCGATTTCGAGGGCTCCCTTGCCGGCTCCGATGTGCAGTCCGGTTTCGCAATGCAAGTCGCCGGTGAGAATCAGCTTGCCGATCAACTGCAACTGGGTTTGAGCGGTATGTGTGCTCATTGTTTCTCCATCTTTCTTAATACCGTTTCCTGGTGACGACGCACGGCGCGCCACGCTGGCCTATTCGTTGTAAGCGCTACTCGTTATAAGCCCCTACTCGTTGTAAGCAACGATGGCTTCAAAAAGATCCTTGAATCGTTCGTATCCGCGCGCGTCGTTCTTACGGGTGACCTGCAAGAGAAGACGCTCGAGCGCATCCAAGCTGCGCAGCGAGTGGCGGGCAATCGTATATGCCAAGCGCGCGCGCAACATCACAAACTGGTGCTGGCGTTCGCCCTCGGGCGCACGCACGGCGCGACGAACCGCGTTGTAGAAACGCCGCAATTGGCTCTTCGTTCCGGAGTCCATGTCACGCATACGCGCAACAACGGCATGCGCCTGGTTGTCGAGATACAGGCTATCGGAGATGAGCTTTTCGAGCTCGATGTCCATGGGAGGCCCGTCGAAACGGGGACCGCCACCGGGACGTCCACGATCACCACGATCGCCGCCGGGTCCACGACCTCTGTCGCCTCCGCGATCTCCGCCGCCGGGTCCGCGATCCGGACGGGGTCCACGATTGCCTTCCCGTGCTCCTTCGGGACGAGCTGCGCCTTCCGCACGAGGTCCGCCCTCAGGACGAGGGCCACGCTCGGGACGAGGTCCACGCTCAGGACGGGGTCCACGGTCGGGACGAGGTCCACGCTCAGGGCGTCCACCATCCGCCTTGGGAGCTCCACCCGCTTCGGTCGCAGCAGCAGGCGCGGCTTCCGCAGATGCGGCAGGGGCAACTACCCCGGCCACTTTTTGCAAGGCTTCGGCAAAGGTCGCACGTTCGCGCGGAGCTTCCGTTACAGGAGCCTCCGCTGCCGGAGTTTCCGCCACTTCGTTGCCCGCGCCTTCGTTGATTGTCGATTCGTCCATATTTATCCCCCCGCTGTATCTCGTCGATTCCTAGCGAAAATCGTCTTCACGAAAATCGCGAAATCAGGCTTCAGCGGCCAGCCTCGCCCATTCTAGCGCCACACGACCCGCAGGTCGCAACTTGACGGTTACCGCGCTGCGTCCGATCAAATCCGCGATCAGCGTGGTTCTCGCCTTCTGGTATTCTCCGCGTTGCCGGGCCGGACGCCCGCCGCGCGATGCGGAAAGGATCCGGCGAATGCGGCGATGATAGCGCCACGGCCGTTCCCCGCCCTGCCGTCTAGCTTGGCGGCGCGAAACTTTGGTCTGCGTCTCGCGATACATGCCGCACAAATCGCGCAGATATTGCGGCGAGCAGCCGAACTCCGCCACCATCCGCATCAACAAATCTTTCAACTCGCCGGCTTCCGCGAACTGTTTCCATTCGAGCGTGCGACCCAAGACCCAGATGCAATCTTTGTCGGCCGATTTCGCGGCCTCCAGGCGCTGCCCCGCTTCTTCGAACACCGAAGCGATGGAGGCGTCGAGCGCAGGCGCGAGCGCGAGCGACATCGTAATCGTCTTGCCTTCGGGTCCCACGAAATCTTTCAGGTTCTGCTCGGCGAAGCGGCGGAACAGGCGATCCAATTCGCGCGCGACGCCTAACAGCGCGTCCCACGATCCGTAGACCGCGAAATCGTCGCCGCCGGAATAGAGCACCGTCACGCGCTGCCAGAATTCGGGAGTGGAACACAGCACTTCCAACTCGCCCGCAAAGAATTGCTTCACCATCACGGCCAGTTGAATGTGCTCTTCAATGGTTTGTGCGCGGCGCATGCGAATGCCGAAGTGATCGACATCGCCACGCAGGACGCCCCAAGTGGGCAAGCCCACGGAACGCGACGCGAGCTCCGCGGTAGAGGCGGGCTCTGTGGAAGTTTCGTTGGGCGCGGCATGGCGGGCAAACGGAATGGAATCCGCATTGCCCCAGGTCAGGCTCCACGTATGCTTGCCCGCATTGGGCATCACGCGGCCCGGCGCTTCGGGAGACCAGCCGACGCTTTCGGCATCGCGCAATTTCCAACCGATCTGGTGCGCGAAATATTCCTCGGCATCGGGCGCGGGCTGCATGGGCGCAGCGAAAAAGTCCGCGATGTTCGCGGCAGAGGCTGCGGGAGTGCCGCGCAGACGATCCATATCTTCGGTGAGGCGCTTGCGAACGTCGCTCCAATCGCCGAGATTTTCCGTGACGCTCCACAGCAAACGCACGGCTCCGGCGCTGAGCGCGGCAATGTCTTTCGCCGCGGCATCCAGGAACTGATTGGCGGCGGCGCGAGACTCGCCAGGCAGGATTAAAAGGAACTGGCCGCCGCCGCTGGTGCCGAGCAAAACTTTCGACAACCCGAGTTCGGCCAAGAGAGCGCGCGGAAGGATTTCGCTCAACAGAGCAGCCCACTGCGAACGGCCCGTGAAAACGCGGTCGTGCCCCGCCGCGTCATTTCCAGAAACGGCGGCGGACGTAGGGGATAGCAGGAATTCCTGCACGCCTAATAATTTGCCCTGAAGAAAGATCTGAACAGCCATGGAGAGGTCGAATTACCCAATGTATCACGCTGGCAAGGGAATGTATCACCTTGGGACGAACTCCGGACGAACGGCCCTTACTTCGGGGGGCCGCCTGGGTCCGCACGCGCGCAATGGGCATGGAAACAGCCGAGGCTCCCGAGTTCGAACGCTATGGCCCGGAGTTCGACGGCCGGACCGGCAATGGCGGTCTGGAGATCTGGATTCCGATTCAAGGCTAGAAAGCGTGCTAGTTCAGATCGCGCGAGATCATGAACTTCAGCGTGACCTTATCGGACGCACTGTTCAATCCGAACCCGATGCCGGCTTCGATGTTGACCCATTTATCGGATTTGTGATCCACCACGCCCCACATCTGGCGCCACTGCTCGGCGGCGGGCGCGATGTTGCGGAACTCGCCGTAATCGGCGTAGTCTTCGGCTGCAATGGCCCAGGCGTCGTTCAAGTTGTAGGCAACGCGAATGGAGG